>NZ_JBITSF010000002.1:0-496537 GCF_044540485.1 Streptomyces sp. NPDC085946
GGAACGGACGCTTCCTTCGTACTCACCCTCGCGGGCTTTCCTCCGGGCGCTTCCCTTCGGTCTTGCGTTTCCGACTCTATCAGATCTTTCCGATCCGATTTCCTCGGTGCTTTCCAGGTTCCCGCTTCCGCGTTTCCCTTTCCGGCGCTTCCGACTCTATCAGATCCTTTCGGGCCTGATCCCCGGTCAGCGGGGGTTGTCCTCCCGGCCGTTGGGCCGTTCCGACGTCTCAAACTCTAGCGCGTTCCCCCGGCGATTCCAAAGTCGGCGCCGATCGGCCCCGACAAGATCGTCGAGTTCCCTATTCGAATTGAATTCGGGCACGCCGAAATCAACCCCGTCGGGAGATCTTGCTAGTGGTGTGAGTGCCGCTCGATGCGGCGGAAGTGCCGTCGCAGAACCGTTACGGCTCTGCGGCAACCCGAAGAACTCTACGGATTGCCCGGGGGGCTGTCAACCACCCCGTGTCAAGATCTTTTGCGTCCCGCGTCAGTCCAGGTCGGTGAGGCGCCCGCCGGCGTCCGGCTGGGCGTGTTCCACCCTACGCAGCAGCCGGGTGAGGACCTCGCCGAGGGCCGAGCGCTCCTCGGCGGAGAGGTCCTGCAGCAGGTCCTCCTCGAAGACCGAAGCAAGGCGCATCGCCTCCAGCCACTTCTCACGGCCCCCAGGTGTCAGCTCGACGATCACCCGAACGCGATTGGACTCGTCCCTCTCCCGGGTCACCAATCCTTCGCCGACCATGCGGTCGATCCGGTGGGTCATGGCGGCCGGGGTCAGGCCGAGCCGCTTGGCCAGGTCGCTCGGGCCCATGCGGTACGGGGCGCCGGACAGGACGAGGGCCTTGAGGACCTCCCACTCGGCGTTGCTGATGCCGAGGGCGGCGGTCTGGCGGCCGTACGCCACGTTCATGCGGCGGTTCAGGCGGGACAGTGCCGACACGATCTTCTCGACCTGGGGGTCGAGGTCCTGGAACTCGCGCTGGTAGGCGGCGATCTGCTCTTCGAGGGTCGGCTCGGCGGCCCCGGCGGTGTCGGCCATGGGCGGCAGTATCGCACGCTCACGCTTTGCCTTGAAGTCCTTCTCTCTGTACTCTTTAGCTTCGAACTTTAGGATCGAAGTCTTCACTGCTAACTAGTGAGAGAGGTGAACGTGACCAGGGCGATGGGCGCAGCGATGCGCCGGATCCACGTGGGGAACGCACTCAGCGCCTTCGGGCTCGGCTTCACCGTCCCCTACCTGTACGTCTACGTGGCGCAGGTGCGGGGACTGGGAGCCATGACGGCGGGTCTGGTGCTCGCCGTCTTCGCCGTCGCCGCGCTGATCGTGCTGCCGTTCGCCGGGCGGGCCATCGTCCGGCGCGGCCCGCTGCCGGTGCTGCTCGCCGCCCTGGTCGCCGCCGCCGTCGGCGCGCTGAGCCTGGGGGTGTCGGGCAGCGCGGCGGCCGTGCTGCTGTCGGCGGCCGTGCTCGGGGCCGGGCAGGCCGTGATGCAGCCGGCGCTGGCGACGATGATCGTGGACTGCTCGTCGGCGGATACCCGCTCCCGGGCGTTCGCCACGCAGTTCTTCCTGCAGAACCTCGGCCTCGGGGTCGGCGGCCTGATCGGCGGGCACCTCGTCGACACCACGCGGGTCTCCTCCTTCACGCTGCTGTTCTCGATCGAGGCGGCGATGTTCCTGCTGCTGGTCGTGGTGCTGGCGACCGTGCGGATGCCGCACTCGCCGCGCGTGGAGGAGGCGCCGGCCGGTTCGGCGCGGGGCGGCTGGAAGCAGCTGCTGGGCAACCGGGCCATGGTGCAGCTGTGCGTGCTGGGCTTCGTGCTGTTCTTCGCCTGCTACGGGCAGTTCGAGTCCGGGCTGAGCGCGTACGGCGTCGAGGCGGCCGGGATCTCCACCTCCGCGCTGGGGACGGCGCTGGCGGCGAACACCCTGATGATCGTGGTCGCGCAGTTCGCGGTGCTGCGGTTCGTGGAGCGGCGCCGGCGGACGCGGGTGATCGCGGCCGTGGGGCTGATCTGGGCCGTGGCGTGGGCAGTGGCCGGCTACGCGGGGCTCGGGGACGCGAGCCCGGAGATGGCCACCGCCGCGTTCGTCTCGACGTACGCCCTGTTCGGGCTGGGGGAGGCGATGCTGTCGCCGACGGTCGCGCCGCTCGTGGCCGACCTCGCGCCGAGCGGGATGGCCGGGCAGTACAACTCCGCCTTCGCCCTGGTGAAGCAGCTGGCGCTGGCCGTGGGGCCGGCGGTGGGCGGGCCGCTCGGGGCGTCGCTGCACGGGCCGTACATCGTGGCGTTCTTCCTGTTCTCGCTGGGGATGTCCGTGCTGGCCGTGCGGCTGGGGCGGGAGCTCACCGATGTGCAGGACCGGCCGTGGGCGGCGCGGAGCCGGGTCGTGGCCCGGGGTGCGGAGCCCGTGCCGGCCGACGTGTGAGGGGAATGCGGCTGCCCCCGGACGAGCGACCGCCCGTCCGGGGGCAGCCGTGTGTCCGCGGGTGTGCTCACGCGCGCGGCAGGGCGAACTCGCACCAGACCGCCTTGCCGCCGCCCGGGGTGCGTCTGCAGCCCCAGTTCGACGCGATGGTGGCGACGATCGCGATGCCCCGGCCCGACTCGTCGCCCGGTTCCGCGCGGCGGCGCCGGGGGAGGTGGTCGTCGCCGTCGGTGACCTCGATGATCAGGCGGCGGTCGGTGCGACGCAGGCGCAGGCGCATGGGGGGCGTGCCGTGCTGGAGGGAGTTGGCGACGAGTTCGCTGGTGGCCAGCACGCCCAGGTCGTGCAGGTCGGCGGGGAAGCGCCAGCTGGTCAGGACGCCGGAGGCGAAGGCACGCGCGCGGGGGGCCGCTTCCACGCCGCCGAGGAGTTCCAGGGCGGCGTTGCGGAAGAGCTCGCCGTCCGGGCCGGTGCGGGCGGGGTGCTGGAGGACCAGGACGGCCACGTCGTCGTCGTGGTCGGCGGTGACCCCGGCCGAGCGGACCAGGCGGTCGCAGACGACCTGGGGGGTGCCGGTGGCACCGGCCAGGGCGCGTTCCAGGGCGGCGATGCCCTCGTCCAGGTCCTCGTTGCGGCGCTCCACCAGGCCGTCGGTGTAGAGGACGGCCGTCGAGCCGGGGCCGAGGGGGACCGAGCCGGAGGAGTGGATCCAGCCGCCGGTGCCGAGCGGGGGACCGGTGGGTTCGTCGGCGCGCAGGACCGTGCCGTGCTCGTCGCGGACCAGGATGGGGAGGTGGCCCGCGGAGGAGTACACCAGCCGGCCCTCGTTGGGGTCGTGGACGGCGTACACGCAGGTGGCGATCTGGTTGGCGTCGATCTCGGTGGCCAGGCCGTCGAGGAGCTGCAGGACCTCGTGCGGGGGCAGGTCGAGGCGGGCGTAGGCGCGCACGGCCGTGCGGAGCTGGCCCATGACGGCGGCGGCGCGCACGCCGCGGCCCATGACGTCGCCGATGACCAGGGCGGTGCGGCCGCCGCCGAGGGTGATCACGTCGTACCAGTCGCCGCCGACGGCCGCCTCGGTGCCGCCGGGGTGGTAGGTGGCGGCGATGCGCAGGTCGTCGGGCTGTTCGAGCTCCTGCGGGAGGAGGGAACGCTGGAGGGTGACGGCCGTCTCGCGCTGGCGGCGCTCGCTGGCGCGCAGGCGCTCGGCGGCCTCGGCGTGGTCGGTGACGTCGGTGGCGAAGACGAGGACGCCGCGGCCGCCCCCGCCCTCGGTGACCGGGGTGCAGGTGAAGGTGTAGGAGCGGCCGTCGGGGGCCTTGCGGGACTTGACCGTGCGGGGCTTGCCGCTGCGCAGCACCTGGTCGAGGAGGGGCAGCAGGCCGAGGGCGTGGAGTTCCGGGAGCGCCTCGCGCGCGGGGGAGCCGACGGGGCGGGTGCCGAAGGCGGTCGTGTAGGCGTCGTTGACGTAGGCGATGCGGTGGTCGGGGCCGTGGACCAGGGCGGCGAGGGAGGGGACGCGGTCGAGGACCTCGCGCACGCGCAGGTCGTCGACGGCGGGGACGGGCGGCGGCTCGTCGGTCGGCTGTTCGGCGCGGGCCGCGGGCACGGAGCCTTCCCCCCGCCGGTCCGGGGAGACCGCCTGCTCGGTCCGCGCCGCGGCGCGGCGCTGCGTTCCGGGGAGCCGGGCGCTCCAGCGCGTGAAGTTCACGAATCCTTGCCTCGTGTAGTTGTCGGCGGCCGGCACCGGAACCGGCCGGGGCCCCGGGGGCCGCACCGGGGTGGGCGGCGGCCCGCCCGCGGTGGTGGACCAGTCTGGCAGTGCGCCGGCCGGGCCAACATCCGTCAGACGCCGGGCCGGCCGGTGGAGTTCCTGGGTCCGGTCAGTTCGACCCCTTCGGGTTGCCCGGCGGGTCGTGAGAAGGCTTTCCACCGGCCGCGAGTTCGAACTCCGCCCGGGGGTGTTCGAGTGATCCCAGGGAGACGATCTCCCGTTTGAAGAGCCCGGCGAGCGTCCACTCGGCCAGCACGCGCGCCTTGCGGTTGACGGTGGGCACGCGGCTGAGGTGGTAGGCGCGGTGCATGAACCAGGCGGGGTAGCCCTTGACCTTGCGCCCGTAGACGTGGGCGACGCCCTTGTGGAAGCCCAGGGAGGCCACCGAGCCGGCGTACCGGTGGGCGTACGTCTCCAGGGGCTCGCCGCGCAGCGCGTGCGTGATGTTGTCGGCGAGGAGCGCGGCCTGGCGGACGGCGTGCTGGGCGTTCGGGGCGCACTCCCCGCCGGGTCCGGCGCCGGTGACGTCGGGGACGGCGGCGGCGTCGCCCGCCGCCCACGCGTGCGCGGTGCCCTCGACCGCCAGCTGCGCGGTGCACCTGAGGCGGCCGCGGCCGGTGCGGGGCAGGTCGGTGGCGTCGAGCAGCGGGTGGGGTTTGACGCCGGCCGTCCACACGACGGTGCGGGTGGGGAAGCGGGCGCCGTCGCTGAGGACCGCCACCCGGTCCGCACAGGACTCCAGCCGGGTCTCCAGGCGTACGTCGATGTTGCGGCGGCGCAGTTCGGTGACCGTGTAGCGGCCCAGTTCGGCGCCGACCTCGGGCAGGATGCGGTCCGAGGCCTCGACGAGGATCCACTTCATGTCCTCGGGCCGGACGGTCCGGTAGTAGCGCGTGGCGTAGCGGGCCATGTCCTCCAGTTCGCCGAGGGCCTCGACCCCCGCGTAGCCGCCGCCGACGAAGACGAAGGTGAGGGCGGCGTCGCGCAGCGCGGGGTCGCGGGTGGAGGCGGCGATGTCCATCTGTTCGAGGACGTGGTTGCGCAGGCCGATGGCCTCCTCGACGGTCTTGAACCCGATGCCGTGGTCGGCGAGGCCGGGGACCGGCAGGGTGCGCGAGACGGAGCCGGGCGCGAGGACGAGTTCGTCGTAGGCCAGCCGCTGCCCGGGGCCGCCCTTCTCCTCGGTGGCGAGGGTGGTGACGGTGGCGGTGCGCCGGGCGTGGTCGACGGACCGGACCTCGCCGATGACGATCCGGCACCGGCCGAGGACGCGGCGCAGCGGGACGACGACGTGGCGGGGCGAGATGGCGCCGGCGGCCGCCTCGGGCAGGAAGGGCTGGTACGTCATGTACGGGTCCGGCGTGACCAGCGTGATCTCGACGGCGCCCCGCTTCAGCTCCTGCCGCAGGTTCTTCTGGAGGCGCAGGGCCGTGTACATCCCGACGTAGCCGCCGCCGACAACGAGAATGCGCGCACGTTCCTTCACCATCCCATGACGCACCCGCCGCTTGCGTTTGTCCACAGCCCCGACGAATTGTGTGACCGCGCAGCGCGGGCGCGCGGAACGGGGCGACGGGCCGCGACACGGGCAAGGCGGCCAGGTCAGGCAGGGTGCGCAGGGGGCGTGCGGGGGCGGCAAAGGGGACGTATACGACCCGTACTCCGATCGGGGGGCGCTCCGTGCGGAATCTGCCCCTTCTGAATTGACTGCCTCTCAACTATGTTCGTGTCGACGGGGTGTAGGGGGATGCGCTCATCGGGTCCGCGACGGGCGGGTTCGGCGACCGGGCTTGTTCCGACACGCTCCGGCTTCGATGGCGGGGAGAGTCTCCGGGGGGAGACGTCGTTACCGGGGGAACACACATGCATGTTCAGGAATCGCATTGGCCGTCCGCGTCCGCCGTGGCGGCCGGCGGCACGACGATGAGCGCGGCGGGGGGCGGACGCGGCGGTACGGCGCGGACGACCCCGCTGCGCGTGGACGCACAGCGCAATCTGGAGCACGTGCTGCGCGCGGCGCGCGAGGTCTTCGGCGAGCTGGGGTACGGCGCGCCGATGGAGGACGTGGCGCGGCGCGCGCGGGTCGGCGTCGGCACGGTGTACCGGCGTTTTCCGAGCAAGGACGTCCTGGTGCGGCGGATAGCCGAGGAGGAGACCTCCCGGCTGACCGACCAGGCGCGTGCGGCGCTCGGCCAGGAGGACGAGCCGTGGTCGGCGCTGGCGCGCTTCCTGCGCACCTCGGTGGCGTCGGGCGCGGGGCGGCTGCTGCCGCCGCAGGTGCTGCGGGTCGGGGTGGCGGACGAGACCGCCGCCCGGGTTCCGCAGCAGCGCACTCAGCCGGGCTCGGGCGAGCTGCGGCTGGTGCCCGAGGCGGCGGCCCACGCGCCGGAGGACGACGCCGGGGCGGCGGAGCTGCTCGAGGTCGTGGGCCGGCTCGTGGAGCGGGCGCGCGCGGCGGGCGAGCTGCGGCCGGACGTGTCGGTGGCGGACGTACTGCTGGTGATCGCGACGGCCGCGCCCTCGCTGCCGGACGCGGCGCAGCAGGCGGCCGCCTCGGCCCGGCTGCTGGACATCCTGCTGGAGGGGCTGCGGTCCCGGCCCGCGTGAGGCGGTGGCCGCGGAGCGACGACGGGGCGCGGGCGCTGCGGCGCCCGCGCGCCGGACGGAACTCCGCGGCATCCTTCCCCGAACGGGGGTGCGCCGGCACTTCTTTTCGACAAGTCCCCTCGGACGAGTGGATGATCCGTTCCGCGAGGCTCTGACCAGCGGTCACCGTGCGATTCTGGCGCGATGTTGGGGACGGGTCGGGCAGCGGGCGGGGGCGTGCCGCGGTGAGCGTCGACGGGCAGGACGGGTCCCGCGCCGACGGGGACGCCACGGCCGGCGCCCCGGCCGCACCGCAGGTGCCGGGTCAGGGGGGTCGCGGTGGGCGGGCCCGTGGGGACCACGGGGTCAAGGGCGTCGCCGGGGGCACCGTGCCCCCGCAGCGCGGCCGTCGTGCGGAGCCTTCGCGGGCCGGTCACCGCGAGGAGATTTCGCGGGCCGGGCGTCACGAGGAACCCTCGCGGACCGGCCGTCACGAGGAACCCTCGCAGACCGGCCGTCACGAAGAGCCCTCGCAGACCAGGCATCACGAAGAGTCTTCGCGGACCGGTCGTCACGAGGAACCCTCGCGGACCGGTCGTCACGAAGAGTCTTCGCAGACCGGTCGTCACGAGGAACCCTCGCGGACCGGTCGTCACGAAGAGTCTTCGCAGACCGGTCGTCACGAGGGCGGCGTGCTGCCGCCGCCCGGGGAGCTGCCCCCTTCCGACGCCGAGCTCATCGGCCGGATGCGCGCGGGCGACGACACGGCGTACGAGGCGCTGTACCGGCGCCACGCCGAGGCGGTGCGCCGGTACGCGCGCACCTGCTGCCGGGACGCCCACACCGCCGACGACCTGACCGCCGAGGTCTTCGCCCGCACGCTCCAGGCGGTGCGCGGCGGTTCCGGACCCGAGCACGCCGTCCGCGCGTATCTGCTCACCTGCGTCCGGCGGGTGGCCGCCGGCTGGACGCGGTCGGCGCGGCGCGAGCACCTGGTCGACGACTTCGCGGTGTTCGCCGCCCAGGCCGTGCGGGGGGCCGGGGTGTCCCGCGACGACACGCAGGACCCGGGCGCCGACGCGCGGGCGATGCACGAGGCCGAGCAGTCCCTGGCGATGCGGGCCTTCCGTTCGCTGCCCGAGCGGTGGCAGGCCGTGCTGTGGCACACCGAGGTCGAGGACGAGTCGCCCAGTGAGGTCGCCGCGCTCTTCGGGCTCGACGCCAACGGCACGCGCGTCCTGGCCAGCCGCGCCCGCGAGGGCCTGAAGCAGGCCTACCTCCAGGCCCACGTCAGCGCCGCCCTGGCCGGGGACGCGGAGTGCGCGCGCCACGCCGACCGGCTCGGCACCTTCGCCCGCGGCCGGCTCCGCACCCGCGCCGAACGGGGTCTGCGCCGGCACCTGGCGGAGTGCGCCAGGTGCCGGCTGGCCGCGAGCCAGATCCAGGAGGTCGCCGGCGGCATCCCCGCCGTCGTGCCGGTCGCGGTCATCGGCTGGTTCGGCACGGCCGGGTACGCCAAGGTGGCCGGGTCCGTCGCCGGGGGTGCGGGCGCCGGTGCCGCGGGCGCGGCCGCCGGTGCCGCGGGCGCGGCCGCCGCGGGCGGCTCCTCCGGCGGGGCGGGCGGTGGTGCGGGCGGCGGAGCGGCGGCTTCCGAGGGGCTGGGCGTCCCCGCGAAGGCGGGCATCGCGGCCGGTGTCGTCGCCGCGGCGGCAGCGGCCGCGTTCGCGCTCGTCCCGGCCGGCGACGACGCACCGGACGGCAAGCCCGCCGCCGGCCCCTCCCCGGCCGCCCCTTCCTCCTCCTCTTCCTCCCCGGCGGGGCGCCCCGCCGGGGACACGCCCGCGCCCCCCGGGGCGGCGCACGATCCGCGGCCCCCGGCGGTCGTGCCCCTGCACGCCCCGGCCCGCACGCCCGAGCCGGCGGCCCCCGCACCGTCCCCGGAGCCCGCCTCCCCGGCCGCGTCCGCCCCGCCCCGGTCCTCGGCACCCGGCACCGCGCCGGCCCCGGGCACGGCTCCCCCGCCCGTCCCGTCGCCGACCTCGACCCCGGCACCGCCCGCCCCTGCCGTCCACCGGTGGAGCGAGCTGCCGTACGACGTCGCCGGCGACGGCACCGGGCCCGAGATGCGGATCGCGCAAAGCAGCTGGGTGTGGCGGCGGCACGGACTGTCGATCGCGGGCCGGTCCTACGCGCACGGCGTGACCGTGCACGGCCGCTCCTCCGTCACCGTCGACCTCAACCGCTCCTGCACCGCGTACCGGGCGCTGGTCGGCGTCGACGATCTGACCGGGCACCTCGGCCCGGTGTCCTTCTCCGTCCACGCTGACGGCGTCCCGCTGTGGAGGTCCGGGGTGCTGACGGGCGGTCACGCGGCGGTCCCCGTCCACGTGGACCTCACCGGCCGCACGACCGTACGGCTGGTGGTCGAGCCGCACAGCCGTCTCGGCACCCCGGCACTGGCGAACTGGGCGGAGTCCCGGTTCGTCTGCGACTAGGGGCTGCCGTTCGGACCAGGTCGCGGGGGATCGGCCGGGTGTCGTCGGCCCCGCGTCCGCGGCGTGATCCGAACGACGGCCCCCGGGGCGTGCCCGGGCCGGAGCCGTCCGCGCCGGGGCGGGCCCGGCGTCAGACCCGTCGCCCCCCGGCCCCCGCCCCCAGCGCACCCCGCTGCGGGGCGATCCCCGCGGGTACCGCGCGCTGGCGGGCCGGTGTGCCCGTCCAGCAGGTGCCGCGGCGGGCCAGCAGCCGGCGCAGCCACAGTTCCAGGGAGACCAGGTCGGCCAGCCCGTCCACCGGGAGGGGTTCGCCGGCCGCCGCGCCGCGCAGGGCCTTGCGGACCACGCGCGCCTCCACCAGCCCCGCCTCCGCCAGCAGCGGCGTCTCGAACAGGTCCAGCAGCGGGTCCGCGGCCACCCGCAGCCCGGTGCGCGCCGCGGCCGCCGCCGTCGCCTGGGTCGGCGTGCCCCAGCCGGGCGGCACCTCCCGTACGCCCGCGCCCTCCAGCACCCGGCGCAGGATCGCCGCCCGCGCGCCCGGCTGCACCCGCAGCGCCTCGGGGAGCGCCCGCGCGGCCCGGACGACCTGGTTGTCCAGGAAGGGCGCGTGCAGCCGCTGGAAGCGGATCTCCGCGGCCTGCTCCAGCACGCGGACGTCCGCCGCGTACCGCGCGAGGGCCGCCCGCGCCCGGAAGTCGCCGGGCCGCTGGCCCGGGCCCACGTCGGAGCGGTGCGTCGACGCCTGGAGGCGAACCGATACTTCAGCCAGCGCCTCCCCGGTCAGCCAGCGCGCCGCCGGTCCGGGTCTGCCCCAGGTGAGCGCGGCGAGCGAGGCCTCCACCGCCCCGCCGGGCGTGTCGGAGTCGTCCGTGCGGTGGTCCAGCAGGCGCTCGGCCAGGGCCTCCAGGCCCGTCCGGTACGGCGTACGGGCCAGTCGCCGGGCCGCGGCGTACACGCGCGCGGGGACCATCACCGAGCCGTCCGCCTTCGCCAGTGCGGCCACGGGCCGGACGAGGTGGCGGCGTTTGCGGTCCATCAGCAGGTCGGCGAGGCGGGCCGGGTGGGCGTCCAGCACCTGGCGCGCGCCGTAGCCGGTGAAGTGGTCGGCGCTGCCGGACGCCAGCCGGGCCCGGTGCCGGGCCGCCGTGACCAGGCACGCCCCCGGCTCGTCGGTGAGCGGCCCGTCCAGGTCGGCGTACGGCAGGGTCTCCTCGCCGCCGGCCACGACCACGTGGTGCAGGCGGGGGTTGGCCGCCAGCGCGCCGGCCCGTTCCAGCTCGGCCTCCCGGCCGCCGGCGGTCAGGTCGTTGAAGGTGACGGCCAGCAGCCGCTCGCCGGCGCCGGTGCCGTGGCCCAGCACCGTGCCCGGCATGCCCGGCAGCCCGGCCGCGAGCAGCGCGAGGGTTCCGGAGGCGGGGCCGCCGGACAGGTCGGCGCCGATGCCGGGCACCGGCATCCCGCGCGCGGCACGCCGCTCGGCGGGTCCCATGCCGGGCACCGGGCCGGGGTCGATGCCGGCGCCGGGCACGTGCCGGGGGGCGGACAGCCGGGTGCGGACGGCCTCGACCAGCGCGTCCCGCACGGCGTCGACCGCGCTGTCCGGGTCGGCCGGGGGCGCGGCGACCGCGAGGGAGGCGACCGGCTCGTACCCGGCGATCTCGCGCGCCCCGGTGCGCAGGATGAGCGCGTGCCCCGGCGGAACGCGCTTCACGCCGTCGTACGGGGTGGAGTCGTGCAGCGCGGCGGGCACGTCGGGGGCGGCGAGCAGCGCGGCGAGGTGCCCGAAGTCGAGGTTGGCCTCGACGAGGTCCGCCAGCGGCAGCGCGGCGGTCGCGTACGCGGTGCCGCCGGCCCAGGGGGTGTGGAAGACGGGCCGGGCGCCCGCCAGGTCGCCGCAGACGGTGACGCGGCGGCCGACCTGCACCACGGCCGTGTAGCTGCCGGGCCAGGCGGTCAGGTGCCGCAGTGCGCCCCCGCGCGCGGCGAACAGGGCGACGCGCAGCTGCTCGTCGGAGGCGCCGCAGGTGCCGAGCACGGCGATGCGGGTCTGGGCGTCGGCCGTGACGACGCGCACTTCGTCGGGGCGCCAGTCGCCGACCGCCCAGAGCGGATCGGGGCCGTCCCACAGGAGCTGGGAGCCCACCGGCTGCACGATCTCTCCGTCGTGTCCGGCGCCGTACCCGGTGCCGTGTCCGGCGGCTCCCGCGGAGCCGGCCCGGACGGAGCCCGCGGCGGTGCTGCTCCAACCCACCAACCACCGCATCGACGCCTCCACAGGCTGTGGACAACCAGTGCACCGTACGAACTGGCTCACCATGCTGCCATGAAGGACACGCCGTAGAGGGTGCGCGAATCCGCTCGCGCTCCGTCGAATGCGCCCCGGCGTGCGCGTCCGCGCCCCGGCGGACACCGGCCACGCCATCGCGTCGCTCCCGTACGAGACGAGACGTGCGATGTGAATGCGCCCCGAAGCGCGCCCCCGAAAGCCTCAACGCGCCGTCAAGTGCCGTGGTAGAAGCGATGTCGACCCACGCAGAACAGGGTCTATTTTCAGCCAAATCGGAGCGGTGGAAACGGCGGCGAACACGCTCCGTACAGGCCCTGCGGACCGCCCGGCGGTCGCGCAGCCCGGGAGACGGAGGCCGCCTCCCGGACCGTTCCGCCACCCGCGGGGATGAAGGCGGCGGTGTCCCCCAGCCCACTGGATCCAGTACAGCGGGCCGACCCACGCGAGGACCATGGAACCGCTCCCGCGATGGCCGGAGAAGAGCGCACGGGCGGGCGCACGGCCACACACCGGGAGCACGTCGCGACTGCGCGTATCGGACCCGCACTTCAGTACGGACCACAATCCCGCCATCCGGAACAATGCCCCTTAACGCTTGGGATGCGGCGAACTACGCTGGGTTTACGAATGCCGCGTGGTTATGCCATCGCGGCAGCCGTCTGTGTCGAGGGGTGGCGCATGTCCAGGGAGCAACGCGGGCCGAACGAAAAACTCGGCGCCGTTCTCGCCCTCGCGGGAATCTCGAACGCGGGCCTCGCCCGGCGCGTCAACGACCTCGGCGCCCAGCGCGGCCTGACACTTCGCTACGACAAGACATCGGTGGCGCGCTGGGTGTCGAAGGGCATGGTGCCGCAGGGCGCCGCGCCGCACCTCATCGCCGCCGCCATCGGCCAGAAGCTCGGCCGCCCCGTGCCGCTGCACGAGATCGGCCTGGCGGACGCGGACCCCGCCCCCGAGGTGGGCCTGGCCTTCCCCCGCGACGTCGGACAGGCGGTGCGGTCCGCGACGGAGCTGTACCGGCTCGACCTCGCCGGGCGCCGCGCCGGCTCCGGCGGCATCTGGCAGTCGCTGGCCGGCTCGTTCGCAGTGAGCGCATACGCAACGCCCGCCTCGCGGTGGCTGATAACCCCGGCCGACAGCTCGGTGGCGCGCGAGGCGAACCCTGCGGAGGGCACCGGCGCACCGATCAAAGTCGGCCACAGCGACGTGCAGAAGCTGCGCGAGGCCGCCGAGGACGCACGGCGCTGGGACTCCAAGTACGGCGGCGGGGACTGGCGTTCGTCGATGGTCCCCGAGTGCCTGCGGGTAGAGGCGGCCCCCCTGCTGCTCGGCTCCTACTCCGACGACGTGGGCCGGGCGCTGTTCGGCGCCTCCGCCGAACTCACCCGCCTCGCGGGCTGGATGGCCTTCGACACCGGCCAGCAGGAGGCCGCCCAGCGCTACTACATCCAGGCGCTGCGCCTGGCCCGGGCCGCGGCGGACGTCCCCCTCGGCGGGTACGTCCTCGCCACGATGTCCCTGCAGGCCACCTACCGCGGCTTCGGCGACGAGGGCGTCGACCTCGCCCAGGCCGCCCTGGAGCGCAACCGGGGCCTGGCCACCGCCCGCACCATGAGCTTCTTCCGCCTCGTCGAGGCGCGCGCGCACGCGCGCGCCGGGGACGCCCAGGCGGCCGGCGCGGCCCTGAAGGCGGCCGAGAGCTGGCTGGAGCGCGCCCGCCCGGGCGACCACGACCCGAGCTGGCTCGGCTTCTACTCCTACGACCGCTTCGCCGCCGACGCGGCCGAGTGCTACCGCGACCTGAAGGCCCCGCGCCAGGTCCGCCGCTTCACCGAGCAGGCGCTGTCCCGGCCGACGGAGGAGTTCGTCCGCTCGCACGGCCTGCGCCTGGTCGTCTCGGCCGTCGCCGAACTGGAGTCGGGCAACCTGGACGCGGCCTGCGAGCAGGGCGTCCGGGCGGTGGAGGTGGCCGGACGCATCTCGTCCGCCCGCACCACCGAGTACGTACGGGACCTCCTGCACCGGCTGGAGCCCTACGGCGACGAGCCGCGCGTGGTCGAGCTGCGCGAGCGCGCCCGGCCGCTGCTGATGGCCCCGGCCTGAGTCGGGCGGCCTCCCGGGTTTGAGGGCATTGTCAGTGGCGCAGTGCACTATCGGAGCCGGGAGGTGGAACAGGTGCGGGCCCAGAGCGCATACGACTGTGACGTGCTGGTGATCGGCGGCGGGATCGTCGGCCTGTCGACGGCGTACGCGATCACGCGCGCCGCGCCGGGCACCCACGTCACCGTGCTGGAGAAGGAGCCGGGCCCGGCCCGCCACCAGACCGGCCGCAACAGCGGCGTCATCCACAGCGGCATCTACTACCGCCCCGGCTCCCTCAAGGCCCGCTACGCGGTGCGGGGCGCCGCCGAGATGGTCAAGTTCTGCGCCGAGTACGACATCGCCCACGCGGTGACCGGCAAGCTGATCGTCGCCACCGACCGCGCCGAGCTGCCCCGCCTGCACGCGCTGGTGCAGCGCGGCCGGGAGAACGGCATACCGGTGCGGGAGCTGGGCGCGGCCCAGATCGCCGAGTACGAGCCGGACGTGCGGGGCCTGGCCGCCATACACGTCGGGACGACCGGCGTCTGCGACTACACCGGCGTCGCCCGCCGGCTGGCCGAGGCGTCCGGCGCGGACATCCGCTACGGCGCGCGGGTCGTCCGCGTCGACCGCCGCCCCCACCTCGGCGTCGCCGCGCTCACCGCGCGCGGGGACGTGGTGCGCGGCCGGGTCCTGGTGAACTGCGCGGGCCTGTACTGCGACGAGGTCGCCCGGCTGACCGGCGACGACCCCGGCGTGCGGATCGTCCCCTTCCGCGGCGAGTACTACGACCTGGCCCGCCCCGAGCTGGTCCGCGGCCTGGTCTATCCGGTGCCCGACCCGGCCTTCCCGTTCCTCGGCGTGCACCTCACGCGCGGCATCGACGGCAGCGTGCACGTCGGGCCGAACGCGGTGCCGGCGCTCGCCCGCGAGGGGTACGGCTGGGGCACGGTCCGCCCGCGCGAGCTGGGCGCCACGCTGGGCTGGCCGGGCTCCTGGCGGATAGCGCGGCGGCACTGGCGGTACGGGGCGGGCGAGCTGCGGCGCTCCCTGTCGAAGACCGCGTTCACCCGGGCCGTGCGGCGGCTGCTGCCCGCGGTGACGGAGGACGACCTGGTTCCGGCGGCGGCGGGGGTGCGCGCGCAGGCGGTGCTGCGGGACGGGACGCTGGTGGACGACTTCCTGATCCGGGAGGGGGCGCGGGCGGTGCACGTGCTGAACGCGCCGTCCCCCGCGGCTACCGCCTCGCTGCCGATCGGCCGGGAGGTGGCTCGCAGGGCACTGGCCGTGCTGGGCGGGTGAGCGGGGCACGGCACCGGTGCCCGGCACCGGTGCCCGGGGCGGAGCCCGGCGTCGATGCCCGGAGCGGCATCGCGAAGCCCGCGTCGAAGCCCGGGTCGAAGTCCCCGTCGGCGCCCGGAGGAGCCCGGCACGCCCGGGCCGCCGCAGGCGTCACCCACTCCCGCCGGAGCCACCGCCCGGACCGTCCCGGGCATCACCCGCCCGCCCGCCCCCCGGCACCGCCGTAAAATCGACCCCACTGTGACTGACTCCGTGAACACCCCCGAAGCCCCCCGGCCCCTGCCCGGACCGTCCCTGCGGCACACCCGGCCGAAGGGGGAGCCGCGCTTCCCGGACGGGCCGAAGGCCGATCCCGCCGGGTCGCACTTCGAGCGGCGGATCCGGAGCTTCCAGCCCCGCCGGAGCCGGGTCACCGCGGGTCAGGCGGAGGCGTTGCAGCGGCTGTGGCCCCGGTGGGGCTTCGACATCGACGGGCACCGCCTGGACCTCGCCGAGCTGTTCGGCAACACCCGCCCCGTCGTCCTGGAGATCGGCTTCGGCATGGGCGAGGCCACCGCCCGGATGGCCGCCGCCGACCCCGGCACCAACATCCTCGCCGTCGACGTCCACACCCCCGGCCAGGGCAACCTCCTCAACCTCGCCGATCAGGCCGGCCTGACCAACGTCCGCGTCGGCAACGGCGACGCGATCATCCTGCTGCGCGAGATGCTCGCCCCCGACTCCCTCGCCGGCCTGCGCGTCTTCTTCCCCGACCCCTGGCCGAAGAAGCGCCACCACAAGCGCCGGCTCATCCAGCCCGCCTTCCTGACCCTGGCCGCCTCCCGCCTCCGGCCCGGCGCGGTCCTGCACTGCGCGACCGACTGGGAGCCGTACGCCGAGCAGATGCTCGACGTGCTCACGGCGCACCCGGACTTCGAGAACACGCAGGCGGCGGGCGGTTTCGCGCCACGCCCCGAGTTCCGCCCGCTGACCCGTTTCGAGGGTCAGGGACTGGACAAGGGTCATGTCGTGAACGATCTGCTCTTCCGTCGCGTACCGCACGGGCAGCAGGTGGAAGAGCACCTGGACCAGCAGCACGCACCGCGCGAAGACAAGCCCCCCGCCGGCGCCTGACCCCGCCTCGCACCCCGGCGGACGGCGCCCCTGCCTCGTTAGGGTCATGCCGTGGCCACCTGTCCCCCGTACCCGACACACCCCGGCGGCGGCGCGCCCGTCCGCGGCGGCCTGCGGCACCCGCACTGGTGGCAGCGGACCTGGGTGCGGTACGGGGCGTTGTGCACGCTCCTGGCGCTGTCCGGGCTCGTCATCCTCGCCCTGGTCCGTCAGCAGACCGGCACCGAGGGCTTCCTGGTCGGGCTCGGCCTCGCCGTCCTCCCGGTGCCCCTGCTCGTGGCCGCGTTCCGGTGGCTGGACCGGGTGGAGCCCGGCCCGTGGCACCACCTGGTGTTCTCGTTCGCCTGGGGCGCCTGCGCGGCGGCGCTGATAGCGATCGTCGCCAACAGCTTCGCCACGCGGTGGATCGCGACGGCGACGGCGGACCCCTCCGGCGCCGACACCCTCGGCGCCACGGTGATAGCCCCGGTCGTCGAGGAGTCCGCGAAGGCCGCGGCCGTCCTGCTGGTCTTCCTCTTCCGCAGACGCGACTTCACCGGGATCCTCGACGGCGTGGTGATAGCCGGGGTCACGGCCACCGGCTTCGCGTTCACCGAGAACATCCTCTACCTCGGCACCGCCTTCGGCACCGACCAGCTCACCGGCGACCGCGGCATCGCCTCCGTGACGGCGGCGACCTTCTTCGTCCGCATCGTCATGTCGCCGTTCGCGCACCCGCTCTTCACGGTCCTCACGGGCCTCGGTTTCGGCGTCTCCGCCCTCGCGGCACAGCGGCAGCGGGTCCGCCGCCTGCTGTTCCCCCTGTCCGGACTGCTCCTCGCGATGGGCCTGCACGCCCTGTGGAACGGCTCCTCGACCCTCGGCGAGTACGGCTTCTTCGCCGTGTACGCCACGTTCATGGTGCCCACGTTCGCGGTGCTGACCTGGCTGGTGATCTGGACGCGGCAGCGCGAGCTGCGGACCGTGCGCGAGGAACTGCCCGCCTACGCGGTGACCGGGTGGCTCACCCCGGCCGAGCCGTTCGCGCTCGGCTCGATGCGGGCGCGGCGCCTGGCCCGGCAGTACGCACGCCGGTACGCCGGCAGGGAGGCGGCCCGGGCGGTGGCGCAGTACGAGGCGTACGCGACCTCGCTGGCGTTCCTGCGCCACCGCGGGCGCCGCGGCCGGGCCGGCGCGGACTTCGTCGTGCGGGAGGGGGAGCTGCTGCGGGAGCTGTGGAGCCGGCGGGACGCCGCCCGTCCGGCGCTGGACCACGCGGCCCGGGCGACGGCCCCCGTGGTGCCGGCGACCGTGCCGCCCTGGCCGGTGCACGGCGGGTACGGCCACCCGGTGCCGTACCCGGCGTACAACCCGTACCGCTCCTAGGACCTCTCGGGGGACGGCTGGGCGGAGGCTTCCGTCAGCCGGTCGAGCTCCTCCTGCGCGAGCCGCAGTTCCGCCACTCCCAGCAGGGCCGGCAGCTGCTCCGCCGTCCGTGCGGAGGCGATCGGCGCGACCACGGTCGGCCGGTCCGCCAGCCAGGCCAGGGCGACCGTCGCGACGGGGACGCCGTGCGCCCCGGCGATCTCGTCCAGCGCGGCGAGCACCCGCCGCCCCCGCTCGGTCTCCAGGTGCCGGGCGGCGCTGCCCGCCCGCGCGCTGTCGACGGCCGCGCCCGGCCGGTACTTGCCGGTGAGGAACCCGGAGGCGAGCGCGGAGTACGGCACCGCCGCCAGTCCGGTCCGCTCGGCGAGGTCCTGCAGGCCGCCCTCGTAGGTGTCGCGCGAGACGAGGTTGTAGTGCGGCTGGAGGGCCACGTACCGGGCGAGGCCCTCGCGGTCGGAGAACTCCAGGGAGGCCCGGAGCCGCTCGGCGGTGATGTTGGAGGCGGCGATGTGGCGCACCTTGCCCGCCCGCACCAGTTCGTCCAGCGCGCCGATGATCTCCTCCACCGGCACCTCGGGCTTGTCGAAGTGGGTGTAGTAGAGGTCGATGTGGTCGGTGCCGAGGCGGCGCAGGGAGGCGTCGGCGGCGGCCTTGATGGTGGCGGCCGACAGGCCCGGGTACTCGGGGTGCTGGCTGACCTTGGTGGCGACGACGACGTCGGAGCGGTTGCCGCGCGCCTTGAGCCACTTGCCGATGAGGGTCTCGGACTCGCCGCCCCGGTTGCCCTCGGCCCACGCCGAGTAGGAGTCGGCGGTGTCGACGAAGTTGCCGCCGGCGGCGGTGTACGCGTCCAGGACGGCGAAGGAGGTCGCCTCGTCGGCGGTCCAGCCGAAGACGTTGCCGCCGAGGGCGAGCGGGAAGACCTCGAGGTCGGACGAGCCGAGTGTGCGCAGAGGAGTCATGCTCCTCGTCAACAGGTGTACCGGACGGCGGCATTCCGCCCGGTGCCGCACCGCCGGCGCGCGGCCGGCCGGCAGCCCTGACGTCGGGGGGACTCCGTCAGGACCGCCGGGGTCCGGGTCAGGGGGTGAGGCCCTTGCCGCGCAGCCAGGCCAGCGGGTCCACGCCGTTGGCGGAGCCGTCCACGTGGACCTCCATGTGGAGGTGGGCCCCGGTGACGTTGCCGGTGGCGCCCACCCGGCCGATGACGTCGCCGGTGGTGACCTTCTGGCCGACGCTGACGCTGATGGAGGACTGGTGGGCGTACCAGATCTCGGTGCCGTCGTCGAGGGTGAGCACGGTCTTGTAGCCGTACGAGCCGTCCCAGCCGGCCGACGTGATCGTACCGCTGTGGACGGCCTTGAGGAGGGTGCCGGTGGGCGCGGCGAAGTCCAGTCCGGTGTGGTAGCCGGAGGACCAGTAGGCGCCGGCCTGGCCGAAGGTGGAGGTGATCGTGTACGAGGAGGTCGGCAGCGTGTACTGCTTGGCCAGCTCGGCGAGGCGCTCGGCCTCGGCCTTCTTGCGGGCCTCCTCCTCGGCCTTGGCCTTGGCGGCGGCGGCCTTCTCCTCGGCCTCCTTCTCCGCCTTGGCGGCGGCCTCCTGCGCGGCCTTCTCGGCGGCGGCCACGGCCTCGGCGGCGGCCTTCGCGTCGAGCTGGTCCTGCTGCTGCTCGGCCTGGGCCATGATCCGGGCGCGCAGCGCCTCGCCGGCGTCGGCGGTGCCCTGCGCGGTGTCGACGGAGGTCATGCCGACGCTGCTGAGCGGGGTGGCCGACTCCTGCGGGGTTTCCTCGTCCGAGAGGAGGGAACCCACGTTGGGGAGGTCGGGCATGGAGATCGACACCGGCGGCTTGCCGGTCTGGGCGCTGGCCATGCCGCCCGCGCCGACGGCGGCTATGACGCCGACGCCGAGGACGGTGGAGCTGCGCGCGAGACCGCCGCGCTGCTTGGCGACGCGGTGCCTGCCGCGGACCGGGCGGATGGACTCCTCGGTGGGGTTCCACTCCTGGAACGGGCCCTCGTCGGTGCCGGGAGCGCCGTACCCGAAGGTGTCGGTGCTGCGCTGGCCGGGCACGTGCGGGGCCTCGGGGGCAGGCCTGTTGGACGCCACGTGGGCGTACTCCTTTCCTTCCGTCTCCGCCTACCGGGTTAGCTGACGGGTTCGGAGCGGGAAGGTCTCCTACGCGCGTATACCGGCCGTGTCTCCACGGCGGCATCCGCGTGATTCACCCCAAGGTGGTGGTTCCCCGGTTCCCTCGCGGGATTCGGCGCGTGCGCACGGAGCCGTCTCCTGTGACGGCTGGGACGACCGCGCTGCGTTATCGAACGTTAATGTACGCAGGGCGCTGATTCCAAGCTGTTCCGCTTGATCATTAACGATTTCCGCGTGGACTTACCCGTCATCGGCACCGTAAATCGGGCGAGTTGACCTCACTTCATGTAACCCACATGCTCTGATGGTCCGTCAGATGTGCTGCGGAGCGGCGCGGTTCGCTCACTAAGTGTGACCACGGCCCGGTGACGGCCCGCACACCGCCGACGGGAGGCGCGGAAACGACTCAGGGCCGGAACTCCATGAGTTCCGGCCCTGGGCCTTCAGTAGCGGGGACAGGATTTGAACCTGCGACCTCTGGGTTATGAGCCCAGCGAGCTACCGAGCTGCTCCACCCCGCGTCGTTGTGTCTCAACCATACGCCATCCGCGGGGCCCGAAGCACACACATGACGGGCCGAAGCCTCTCACCAGGGGTTTTCCGTGCGGAATGTGAGCGCGCTCACCCCAGCAGGTGCCGGTTGGGGGCCTTGGCCGGCCCTTCGAGTTCCGGCAGGACGACGACGGCGGCGCCTCCCGCCGCCAGCACCCCGCTGCCGTCGGCCCCGGCCACGAAGGTGTCCGGCTCGCGCCAGGCCGTGACGACCCGCCGCACCCCGGCGTCCAGGATCAGCCGGGCGCACGGCGCGGGCCGGGAGGCCCGGCGGGCGCAGGGCTCCAGGCTGCTGTAGACCGTCGCGCCGGCCAGGCGCGGATCGGTGGGGTCGGCCTTGGCCAGCGCCGCCTCCTCCGCGTGGACGACCGGATCGCCGCCCTCCCGGGAGTGGCCGCGGGCCAGTTCCGTGCCGTCGGCCGCCACCACGACCGCGCCCACGCTGAAGGCGGTGTCCGACGGCGGGCAGCGCCCGGCCAGTTCGCAGGCGAGGGCCAGCCAGTGGTGGTCGGCGGCGGACGGGACGGTTCCGGCGCCCGGCGCGGTGGGCCGGTAGCGCATGAGGACGACGTCACCGATCTGCCGGGTCTCCAGCAGCCGCAGCCGGCCGGCCTGGTAGCCGCCCGGCCCGAACAGCCGGGGCGCGTCCGGGTCGCCCACGAAGAGCGGGGCGAGGACGAGCTGGAGTTCGTCGGCCAGGCCCTGGGTGAGCAGCTGGGTGTGGATCTGCCCGCCGCCCTCGACCATGAGCCGCCGTACGCCGCGGACGTCGTGCAGGTGTGCCAGGAGGCGCCGCCAGTCCAGGGCGGCGCCGAGCGGGACGACGTCGGCCGCGATGCCGAGGGCGTGCGCCCGCCCGGCCCCCCGGTCCGTCGTGTAGAGGACCTTCTCGCCGCCCGTGTGCCAGAACGGAGCCGCCGGGTCCAGGTCGCCGGTGCCGCTGACGGTGACCTTGAGCGGGTACGCGGGCCGGCCCGCGGCGACGCGGGCGGCCCGCCGCTCGGGGGAGTTGACGAGCAGCCGGGGGTTGTCGGCGCGGATGGTCCCGGCGCCGACCAGGATCGCGTCGACGGACGCCCGCACCTCGTCGACCCGGTCGAAGTCCGCCGCGCTGGACAGCAGCAGGCGGTCGGGGCCGGTGTCGTCCAGGTAGCCGTCGAGGGAGACGGCGGCGGACAGCAGGACGTACGGGTGGGGCATCGGTGCTCCCCGGTGGTCAGTACGGGCGGGACTGGTCCGGTCCGGACTGGCCCGGACATCTTGGTTCAAGTTTGAAGCAAACCTACACTGGCGGCATGACGACCCGCTGGCTCACCCCCGAGGAGCAGCGCGCCTGGCGCGCGTACCTGGCCGCCTCGCTGCTCCTGGAGGACGCGCTCGACCGGCAGCTCCAGCAGGACGCCGGCATGCCCCACCTGTACTACTCCATCCTGGCCGCCCTGTCCGAGTCTTCGGGGCGGCGGCTGCGCATGACCGACCTGGCCGAGCGGCTGAAGATCACCCGCAGCCGGCTGACGTACGCGGTGACGCGGCTGGAGCGGGACGCCATGGTCCGGCGCGAGGCCTGCCCGTCGGACCGGCGCGGCAGCGTCGCCGCGCTGACCGACGAGGGCCTGGCGGTCCTGGAGCGGGCGGCGCCCGGCCACGTGGAGACGGTGCGGACCTCGCTGTTCGACCACCTGAGCGCGGAGCAGG
The DNA here is from genome assembly GCF_044540485.1 of Streptomyces sp. NPDC085946. Lineage (NCBI taxonomy): Bacteria > Bacillati > Actinomycetota > Actinomycetes > Kitasatosporales > Streptomycetaceae > Streptomyces > Streptomyces sp. NPDC085946. The sequence goes on from NZ_JBITSF010000002.1 coordinate 21,830, forward strand.
TCGGGCAGCTGGAGGAGATCTGTTCCGGAGTGGTCCGGGCGCTCGGGGAGGACGGTGCCCGGCCGGTGTCCGACGGGGTGCCGTGGCGCCGCCGGTCGGCACCGCCCTGCGCGTGACGCGGTCGCAGCCGCAGCCGCAGCCGCGACCGCAGCCACAGTTGCTTCAACTTTCAAGCAAGAGGTAGGGTCCGGATGTCGTGACGCTGCTTCAAATCTGAAGCAGCCGGGGACGGCGCGTCCCCGTGCCGTACGCCCGGTCGCGCCCGTCCCAGCACCGACCCGGAACCCGGAGGCCCGCATGCCCGACTTCCCCGCCGCCGTCCCGCGGGCCCGCGTCCGGGTCCCGCTGCGCTTCCACGACGGCTACCGCGCCGACGCCGACGTCGTCACCTTCCACGGCCTGACCGACGGCCGGGAGCACCTGGCCCTCGTCCTGGGCGACCCCGGCCCGGTCCCCCTGGTGCGCCTGCACTCCGAGTGCCTGACCGGCGACGTCTTCGGCTCGGCCCGCTGCGACTGCGGACCGCAGCTGCGCGAGGCCGCCGAGCGGATCGCCGGCCGCGGCGGCGTCCTGCTCTACCTCCGCCAGGAGGGCCGCGGCATCGGCCTCTACAACAAGCTCGACGCGTACGCCCTCCAGGACCGGGGCCTGGACACCTACGAGGCGAACGCCGCGCTCGGCCTGCCGGAGGACGCCCGCGACTACACCGCGGCGGCCCAGATGCTCGGCGCCCTAGGGATCGGCGAGGTGGACCTGCTCTCCAACAACCCGGACAAGGCCGAGCAGCTCCGCGCCCTGGGCGTCGCGGTCCGCGACCGCGTCCCGACCGGGGTCTTCACCACCGCGCACAACGTCCGCTACCTGCGGGCGAAGGTGCTGCAGACCCGGCACACCCTGCCGCTCGGGGAGCTGGCGGATCTCGCGGAGGCGGCGGAGCGGACGGGGCCGGCGGAACTGGCGGAACTGGCGGAGCGGACGGGGCTGGCCGAGCGGACGGCGGGCTGAGCCGGGCACGGTCCGGCCGGAACGATCGGCGCCCGGCCCCTCAGCCGTGGGCCCGTGCCGTGAGGTAGGGATCGCGGCGGAGGACCTCACGGCTGCCGAGGAGGGTGCCGGCGGCCAGGCCGGCGGCGGGCAGCAGCAGTGCCGCGGCGGCCCAGGGGAGCCCGGGCAGGGCGTCCGTGACGGTGATCGGCAGTCCGAGGACGGCACTGAGCGGCCCGGCGAGCGCGACGGACAGACCGGTGCCGACGACCGTGCCGGCCACGCCCGCCACCCCGCCGGAGAGCAGGGCTTCGCCGAGCAGGATCCGGCGCAGTTCGGGCCGCCCGGAGCCGAGGACCCTGAGCACGGCGAACTGCCCGAGCCGCGCCCGCGTGCTGTCCCCCGCCCGGACGGCACCGAGCACGGCGGCGCCCAGCGCCAGGACCAGGACGCCGGCGCGCATGGCGAGGTCGGCCGCGCCGAACAGGCCGGGCAGGGCGCGGACCCGGTCGGACACCGGCGACGCGGAGAACCCGTCCTCCTGCAACGCCCGGGTGACGGCCGCCACCTGCCGCTGGTGCTCGACCACGACGACGGCGGACCGCGCGCCCTCCCTGTCCCGGAAGGCGTCCGGCGAACGGCCCGCCCGGGCCGCGGCCAGCAGGGCGGCGGTGTCCTCGGACAGATAGGCGACGCCGGGTCCGTCCGCCTGCCAGCCCGGGTCGTACACGGCGACGATCCGCAGCTCGACGACCTCGGTGGTGCCGGACGCGTCACCCGTCGCCCTGGTGTACCCGAAGGCGGCGGTCCGGCCGACGAGCGGGGCGAAGTCGGTGCCCTGCGCGGCGGCGGGCAGGACGACCTCGTCCGGGCCGAGCTCGGCGGGGATCCTGCCCCGGGTGACGGGCAGGTCGTCGCCCGGAGTCAGCGTCCGGCTGGTCAGGTCGTACGTCCCGCCCTCCTCGGCGTACACCGCGGCCGCGTAGTCGGCGACGACGCGGCGGACACCCGGCACGTCCGCGGCGTCCCGCAGGGCCGACGTGGTGAGCGGGCGGACCGACGCGTCGCCCTCGAACGAGGAGAGCTCGATCTGCGTGAGCCCGCCCGACCTCAGCACATCCCGCTCGACGGCACCGGCGGCCCCGCCGGCCACCCCGGCGGAAACGGTCAGCAACGCGGCCAGCACGACGAGCGCGGGCAGGGTCCTGCGCAGGGGACACCCGTCCCGCCACGAGCTGGAGAGGCTCCAGGGGCTCTTCACTCGACTCCTCCGGTGTTCCTGGCGCGCCCGAGTGGTGCGCCGATCACCCGACAAGGTGTCAGTTCCTCCATACGCCGGGTTTTTCGACGCATGACCGAAAGGCGATGGGTGTGCGGAGGGGGGAGACATCGCAGAGCAGGTGACAGGGCGTCAGTCCTGGTACGCGGTGCCCGCGGCCGAGGATCAGGAGACCGGTTCCAGCCATCGGAGAGCCGGACTTGTTCACACAGGCGTGGGACATGCGTGTACACCGGTTTCCCGGCCGGGAACGCGACGGCGCCCGGACCGGCCTGAGCCGGTCCGGGCGCCGTCGTCCGTAGGCCCTGTGGGACTCGAACCCACAACCAATGGATTAAAAGTCCACTGCTCTGCCAATTGAGCTAAGGGCCCAGGCGATGTTGCCTACCCGAGCATAGCCGCAGGAGGCCGTGTCGCCGATCGGGTATCGGGACGCGGCTGCGCGGGGCCGGTGGACGGGGCCGTGCGGGTGCCGCTTTCAGGCCACGCGCGGGGCCGGACCGGCGCTCCGCGCGGGGTCCGGGACCTGTCGCGCCCGAGCCCCGCCGCCCTCATCTCCTGCCGCCCTCTCCTCCCGGCTCCTCTGCCTCACGGCTCCCCTGCCTCACGGATCCACCGCCTCCGGTGTCCCCGTCCGGGCCGCCTCCCGTGCGCGGGTGCGGGCGTGGTCGGGGTTCAGGAACCAGTGGCGGGCCGAGGCCAGCCACCAGGTCGCGGCGAAGCCGAGGACGACGAGGACGGCGACCGGGGCGTAGTTGAAGGTCTCCGGGGTGACCGGGGAGACCTGGGGCAGCATGAAGAGGACGGTGATGAAACCGACCCACGCCACCGACACCACCCCCACCGCCCGCGACCAGCGGCCCAGGTGCCACGGCCCCCGCTCGAAGGCGTCCCCCTTGCGCAGCCGCAGCAGGGTCGGGATGACGTAGGCGATGTACAGGCCGATCACGGCGATCGACGTCACCGCGGCGTAGGCCGTCACGTTGATGAGGTAGGGCAGGCCCAGTGCCAGGGCGCCCAGTGCGGCGAGCCACACCGCCGCGACCGGTGTGCGCGTCCGCGGGTTCACACGGTGCCAGAGGTGCGAGAACGGCAGGGCCCCGTCACGCGAGAAGGCGTAGATCATGCGGCTGTTGGCGGTCACCGAGGCCATGCCGCAGAACAGCTGCGCCCCGATGACGACGAGGAGCAGCAGCTTGCCGGCGGTGGCGCCCAGCGCGTCGAGCAGGATCTGGGCGGGCGGCGCGCCGGTCGGGGAGGTCAGGGCGCCCTCGTAGGACTGGATGGCGAAGGTGAAGCCGAGGAGGAGGACGAGGCCCGCCAGCCAGGAGGTCCAGATGGACCGCACGATGCCCTTCGGGCCCGCGGTCGACGCGTCGCGGGTCTCCTCCGTCATGTGGGCGGAGGCGTCGTAGCCGGTGAAGGTGTACTGGGCCATCAGCAGGCCCAGCAGCACCACGTACACCCCGCTGCCCCAGCCCGTGTTGTTCACGAACTCGCCGAACACGAACGACGCCGGCTGGTGCCGGTCGGGCACGAAGGTCAGCGCGCCGACGATCACCGCCACGCCGAGCACGTGCCACCAGACGCTGACGCTGTTGAGCAGGCCGACGATCCGCACGCCGAAGGTGTTGAGCAGGCCGTGCAGCAGGAGGATCCCGGCGAAGAGCAGCATCGTGCGGCCGGGGGTGACCTCGAAGCCGAACTGGAGGTTCAGGTACGCGCCGAGGAACGAGGCCGCGCCGAAGTCGATGCCCGCCGTCACCGCGACCTGCCCGAGCACGTTGAACCAGCCCGTGAACCACGCCCAGGCGGCGGCCGTGCGCGGCGGCGCCAGCCGGTGCGCCCAGAAGTACAGCCCCGCCGAGGTCGGGTACGCCGAGCAGATCTCGGCCATCGCCAGCCCGACGAAGAGGGTCATCAGGCCGACGGCGACCCAGCCCCAGGTGATCACGGCGGGGCCGCCCGTGTTCATGCCGAACAGGTACAGCGTCAGGCACCCGGACAGGACCGAGATGATCGTGAAGGAGACCGCGTAGTTGGAGAACGCCGACATGCGCCGGGCGAGGACCTGGGTGTAGCCGAGCTGGGCCAGCCGCTCCTCGTCGGAGAGCGCCGCGGGCCCGGTCGGTCTGGCGTCGTCTGTCATGCCCCCAGCAATTCCCTCCGCGCGGGGGTGACATGCGTCACAGGCGGTGACGGTCGCGCATACGGAAAGGGCCCGTACGAACGAGTCGTACGGGCCCTTCGCGTTCAGCGGGGGTCAGCCGTTGCGCTTCCAGCGCGGCTTGTCCTCGCGGCGGCCGAAGGAGGAACCGCCGGTGCCGCGGTGGTCGTCACGACGGCCGTAGGGCCGGTCGTGGCCGGCGGAGCGGAAGCCGGGGCGATCGTCGCGACGCTCCCGGTTGAACGGACGGTCGCTGCCACGGTGCCCACCGCGCTCGTCCCGGCGGAAGCCGCCGCGGTCGCGGTCGCGGTTGAAGCCGCCCCGGTCGTCACGCCGCTCGAACGGACGCCCGCCACGGTCACCCCGGTCGGCCCGGTCGTCCCGGCGGAAGCCGCCGCGGTCACCCCGGTCGCCACGGTCGGCGCGGTCGTCGCGGCGGAAACCGCCGCGGTCGCCGTCCCGGCGGTCGAAGCCACGGTCCCGGTCGCGGTCACGGTTGAAGCCGCCCCGGTCGTCACGCCGCTCGAACGGACGCCCGCCACGGTCACCCCGGTCGGCCCGGTCGTCGCGGCGGAAACCGCCACGGTCGCCGTCCCGGCGGTCGAAGCCACGGTCCCGGTCACGGTCACGGTTGAAGCCGCCCCGGTCGTCACGCCGCTCGAACGAACGCCCGCCACGGTCCCCGCGGTCACGGTCGAAGGACCGCTCACGGTCGAACGAACGCCCGCCCCGGTCACCCCGGTCGGCCCGGTCGTCCCGCCGCTCCCGGCGCTCGTACGGCGCCGCGGTCTCCGTACGCTCCACGTGCTCGGCCGACTCCACGTCCTGCGCGGTCGGCTGCGCCGGCACGGACACCTCGGCCTCGGCCGCCGTCCCGTCGGTCTCCCCGGCCGGCACGGTGGCCGCGGGCAGCTCCTCGCCGCGCTCGCGCGCGACCCGGGCCAGCAGCCGGTCGGCCTCCTCGCGCAGCTCGGACGCGCGGCGCTGGGCACGCTCCAGCTCCTTGGCGAGCTGGGCGACCTCGCGCTCGGCCTGCTGCGCCGCGTTGCCCACCGACTCGGCCTGGACCTCGGTCATCGACCGGGCCCCGGTGATGTCGGCGACCTCCGGGTCGAAGGCGCCGGCGCCCTGGATGATGTGGCGCGAGGCGTCGACGCCCGCGTCCTCCATCAGCCGGAAGATCTGGCGCCGCTGGTGCGGCAGCGAGAGGGAGACGACGGTGCCGGTACGGCCCGCGCGGGCGGTACGGCCGGCCCGGTGCAGGTAGTCCTTGTGGTCACCGGCCGGGTCGACGTTCAGGACCAGGTCGATGCCGTCGACGTGGATGCCGCGCGCGGCGACGTCGGTGGCGACCAGGACGTTGACGTAGCCGTCCTTGAAGTCCGCCAGGGTCCGGGTGCGGGCGCCCTGGGTCATGCCGCCGTGCAGCGCGTCGGCCTTCACGCCGGACTCGCGCAGCTGGTCGGCGACGCGGTCGGCGCCGAGCTGGGTGCGGACGAAGATGATGGTGCGGCCCTTGCGGGAGGCGATGGCCGCGGTGACCGGCGCCTTGTCCTTGGGCTTCACGATGAGGATGTGGTGCGACATGGTCGTCACCGCGCCCTGCGCCGCGTCGACCTCGTGCGAGACCGGGTTCTTCAGGTACCGGTCGACCAGGGTCTTGATCTCGTTCTCCATGGTCGCGGAGAACAGCATCCGCTGGCCGCCCGCCGGGACCTGGTCGAGCAGCTCGGTGACCTCGGGCAGGAAGCCCAGGTCGGACATCTGGTCGGCCTCGTCGAGGACGGCGATCTGCACGTCGTCCAGGGAGCAGGCCCCGCGGTTGATGATGTCGCGCAGCCGGCCGGGCGTGGCGACCAGCACGTCGACGCCCTTCTCCAGGGCGTAGATCTGGTTGCCCATGGAGGTGCCGCCGCAGACGACCTTCATCTTCAGGCCGAGGACGTCGCCGTACGGCTGGAGCGCGTCGGCGACCTGCATGGCGAGCTCACGCGTGGGGGTGAGGATGACGGCGCGCGGCCGGTGCTTCTCGGTGCGGCCGCCGGCGAGCTGCGCCAGGGTCGGCAGACCGAAGGAGAGGGTCTTGCCGGAGCCGGTGCGGCCGCGGCCGAGGATGTCCTTGCCGGCCAGGGCGTCCGGGATGGTCGCCGCCTGGATCGGGAAGGGGGTGGTCACGCCGTTCTGCGCGAGCTTGCGCACGACGCCCTCGGGCAGGCCGAGGTCCGCGAACGTCAGCTCGGGGGCCTCGGTGGTCTCGGGGGTGTCCTCGGTGCTCTCGGGCACGACGACGTGATCAGTACTGGTGATGGACATGCGAATGCGAAACCTTCCGGAGTCGTCTCGTCGGCACGCGCCCGTCAACTCCGTGATTCGCGATTCGCAATACGACCGCCTCAATGCGGTCCACCACGGCAAGGGAGAGAGTACGCGCCACACGGCGCGCTCTGCGTTGGCGCCGGGCAAATAGGATCAAACGATCTGCCACCATACGCACCCCGGGGCCACGAAGGCAAATCGGGTCGCACGGCTGCAGGAGTCGAGGGTGGACAGTCTTCCACACCAACACGGCCGCCCGTCCGCGCATTCCCGGCCCGCCCGGCGCTAGGGGCTGTCGTTCGGATCACGCCGCGGACGCGGGGCCCGGCACGCGCATCCGCGGCGTTGTCGTCGGTTGCCGATGCTCCGCATCGCCGCCCTCCTCCGCCTTGCGGCTACACGCACCGGGCCCCGCTCACCGGCGCCGACGACCTACAGTCGATTCCCCGCGACCTGATCCGAACGACAGCCCCTAGGCCGGTGATCCGGCCTGCGGCGCCGGCTCGCGCTCGCCCAGCTGCGGCCCCGGCGGCTCGTGCGCCGACGACGACGGCTCGGGCACCGTCGGCTCCGGCGAGGTGGTCGGCTCGGGCGGGGTCGGCGTGGGCTCCGGCTCGGCCGGCCGGGTGGGGTCCGGATCGGCGGGCCGGTCCGGCAAGGTCGGCTGCGCGGGCCCGCCCGGCTCGTCGTCCGCCGGCGCGGACCCGGACACCGCCACGGACGGCGACGCCTCCGGGGGCGCCGACCCGTCCGCCCCCTTCTTGCGCTTCTTGCCCTTCCCCTTGCCGCGCCCGTGGGCGCCGTCGGCCGCCGCCGCGTCGTACCCGGCACCGCCGCCCGACAGCGCGGGCCCGCCGTCCGGCAGCTTCCCGCCCCGCTGCCCGGCGGAGTGCGAGGGCTTGGCGCTCCCGCCCGCGCCGTCGTCGCCCACGCTCATGCAGCCGGCGGCGGCGGCGACGGCCACGACCGTGGCGGCCAGGCGGACGGGTACGTACAAGGGGCGCACGGGGCACCTCCGGGGGCCGGTGATGAGTCAGTGTGCCCAACTCCCGCCGCCCGCAGGAGGACACGCGCCCCGTTCCGCCGGGCTCAGCCGTAGCCGAGGGCGTGCAGCCGCGCGTCGTCGATGCCGAAGTGGTGCGCGATCTCGTGGACCACGGTGACCTCCGTCTCGGCGACGACGTCCTCCCGTGTCTCGCACATCCGCAGGGTCGGCCCCCGGTAGACGGTGATCCGGTCGGGCAGCACCCCGGCGTACCACTCGCCGCGCTCGGTCAGCGGAGTCCCCTCGTACAGCCCGAGCAGCTCGGGGTCGTCCGCCGGGGGCTCGTCCTCGACGAACACCGCGACGTTGTCCATCAGTCGCGTCAGCTCCGACGGGATCCGGTCGAGCGCCTCGGCGACCAGTTCCTCGAACTCCTCGCGCGTCATCTCCAGCACACGCCCATTGTCGGGTACGACACACCCGTGCGAGAGCCTCCCGGTCCCCCGCATATCCCCACCCGCACAGGGGCATACGCGACCAATGGCCCGCGTCCCCGCCGCAGTCCGGAAGGTCATGAACGTCTCGCACCACGTCCGCGGGGTCCCGCGCGTCCTCGCCCGGCAGTACCGCTCCCGGCAGGCCCCGGCGACGGCCGAGCTCGTCCCGCAGCCGCATCCCTGGGTCCGCGCCCTCGGCCTGCCGGCGGTCGTCCTGCTCGGCGCCTGGCTGGGCCTGCTGATCGTGGGCAACGTCCGGGTCCCGGTCGGCCCCATGGACACCACCATGACCCTGCGCCCCTCCTTCACCGGCGGCACGAAGATCAACGTCTCGCCGCTCGGGGCGCTGCACCTGGACAGCCACGTCGCCCCGGTCCGCCTCGACGTGAACGTCGACCAGCTGGACCCGGTCCGCTCCCGGGCCCTGGTCGACCACCCCGAACGCCTCTCGGGACTCCAGGACGAGGTCACCCAGGACGTCGGCCGCGGCGCCGCCGACCTGGCCGTGCGCTCCTGCGTCGCCGTCGTCTCCGGCGCCACCGCCCTCGGCCTCGCCGTCTACCGCCGTCCGCGCCGCGCCCTGGCGGCCGGCGGCCTGGCCCTCACCCTGCTGGCCGCCTCCGGCGGCACGGCGTACGCCACCTGGAACCCCGAGTCGGTCCTGGAGCCCAGGTTCTCGGGCCTGCTGTCCTCCGCCCCCTCCCTGGTCGGCGACGCCCGCAGCATCGTCACCGAATTCGACGTCTACCAGAAGGAGTTGGCGCGCCTGGTGACCAACGTGACGAAGCTGTACGACGCCACCTCCACGCTCCCGGCCTACCAGCCGGACCCGACCACCATCCGGGTGCTGCACGTCTCCGACATCCACCTGAACCCGGCGAGCTGGAAGATCATCGCCTCGCTGGTGGAGCAGTACAAGGTGGACGTGATCGTCGACTCCGGCGACACCATGGACCACGGCACGGCCGCCGAGAACGGCTTCCTGGACCCCGTCGAGGACCTCGGCGCGCCGTACGTCTGGGTGCGCGGCAACCACGACTCGATGGTGACCCAGCAGTACCTGGAGGGCCTGGAGAACGTGCACGTCCTGGACGACGGACGGGCGACGACGGTCGAGGGCCTGCGCTTCGCGGGCATCGGCGACCCGCAGTTCACCCCCGACCGCTCCCGGCAGCCCGGCGCCGAGCCGTCGCAGCAGCTGGCGGGCGCCCGCCTCGCGTCGGCCCTGCGCGACCAGCGGGCGGCCGGCACACCGGTGGACATCGCCGTCGCCCACGAGCCGGCGGCGGCCCGGGAGGTCGACGGGGAGGTGCCGCTGGTGCTCGCCGGCCATCTGCACCGCCCGGAGATGGAGGTCCTGAAGTACGGCACCCGGCTGCGCGTCGAGGGATCGACGGGCGGCAGCGGGCTGCGGGCCCTGGAGCAGGAGCACCCCGATCCCATCGAGGCCTCGGTCCTCTACCTCGACCGGGACACCCGCCGCCTGCAGGCCTGGGACGCGATCCGGCTGGGCGGCCTCGGCCGGGCGACCGCCGAGGTCAGCCGGCACCTCCCGAAGGAGAACCAGCCCGGCGCCACGGCCCCTCCCGGCAGCCCGCCGGCCGGCGCCGCGACCCCCTCGCCGGAGACCTCGCCGTAAACCGTTTTGGCGAACCCTCCCGCCATCCCATATGCTTCTCACGTCCCCGACGCGCTGAGAAGCGCCCAGGCGGGCCGATAGCCCTCATCGTCTAGCGGCCTAGGACGCCGCCCTTTCAAGGCGGTAGCACGGGTTCGAATCCCGTTGGGGGCACGCAGTACAGTGTGCGACACTTAGCTACGTTGGTTCGCGCATCACCACGCTTGGTCCTGTGGAGCAGTTTGGAGTGCTCGCCACCCTGTCAAGGTGGAGGCCGCGGGTTCAAATCCCGTCAGGACCGCTGAGGTTTCACGTGAAACCTCGTGGCTGGGTAGCTCAGTTGGTACGAGCGTCCGCCTGAAAAGCGGAAGGTCGCCGGTTCGACCCCGGCCCCAGCCACCGCAGCAGACACCCCCTCCGGGATCCCGGAGGGGGTGTTCTCGTCTCGGCCCGCCGGGCGCTTCCGCCCGTGCGCGCTCGCGCCAGGAGCGGGCCCGGAAGCCCGCTCCCCCGCCCGGCGCACCGCCCGGAGCAAAAGCGTTCGCCACGAATTTCCCGAGGATGAGATCCTGGAACCCGTATGTCTACGCACCCCGCCCCCGCCCTCGGCACCCTCGCCCCCCGTCTGACCGAGCTGTCGCTGCGCGACGCGCACCGGCTCGGGCGCAGGCTCGAGGGCGCGCGCAAGATCCGCAAGCCGGAGGCCCGGGCCGCCGTCCTCGCCGAGATCGAGACGGAGGTCGCCCGGGCCGAGACACGGATGGCCGAGCGGCGCGCCCGCGTGCCCGAGGTGACGTATCCCGAGCAGCTGCCCGTCAGCCAGAAGAAGGACGCGATCGCCGAGGCCATCCGCGACCACCAGGTCGTGATCGTCGCCGGTGAGACCGGGTCCGGCAAGACGACCCAGATCCCCAAGATCTGCCTGGAGCTCGGGCGGGGCGTGCGCGGCATGATCGGGCACACCCAGCCCCGCCGGATCGCCGCCCGCACGGTCGCCGAGCGCGTGGCGGAGGAGCTGCGCACCCCGCTCGGCGAGGCCGTCGGCTGGAAGGTGCGGTTCACCGACCAGGTCGACCCGGAGGGCACCTTCGTCAAGCTGATGACGGACGGCATCCTGCTCGCCGAGATCCAGACCGACCGCGAGCTGCGCGCCTACGACACGATCATCATCGACGAGGCCCACGAGCGGTCCCTGAACATCGACTTCCTGCTGGGCTACCTCGCCCAGCTGCTGCCGAAGCGGCCCGACCTCAAGGTCGTCATCACCTCGGCGACCATCGACCCCGAGCGCTTCTCGCGGCACTTCGGCGACGCGCCGATCATCGAGGTCAGCGGCCGGACGTACCCGGTGGAGGTGCGCTACCGCCCGCTGCTGGAGGAGGACTCCGACGACGCCGACCGCGACCAGATCACCGCGATCACCGACGCCGTCGAGGAACTGATGGCCGAGGGGCAGGGCGACATCCTCGTCTTCCTCTCCGGCGAGCGCGAGATCCGGGACACCGCGGACGCGCTGGAGAAGAAGAAGTACCGGTTCACGGAGGTGCTGCCGCTGTACGCGCGGCTCTCGCACGCCGAACAGCACCGGGTCTTCCAGCCGCACACCGGGCGCAGGATCGTCCTGGCCACCAACGTCGCCGAGACCTCCCTGACCGTCCCCGGCATCAAGTACGTCATCGACCCCGGCTTCGCCCGGATCTCCCGCTACAGCCACCGCACCAAGGTGCAGCGGCTGCCCATCGAGCCGATCTCCCAGGCCAGCGCCAACCAGCGCAAGGGCCGCTGCGGCCGTACCTCCGACGGCATCTGCATCCGGCTCTACAGCGAGGAGGACTTCCTCGCCCGCCCGGAGTTCACGGACGCGGAGATCCTCCGGACGAACCTCGCCTCCGTCATCCTCCAGATGACCGCGGCCGGCCTCGGCGACATCGAGAAGTTCCCCTTCATCGACCCGCCGGACCACCGCAACATCCGCGACGGCGTCCAGCTCCTCCAGGAGCTCGGCGCGCTCGACCCGGCGCAGAAGGACCCGCGCAAGCGGCTCACCGAGACCGGCCGCAAGCTCGCCCAGCTCCCCGTCGACCCGCGGCTGGCCCGCATGGTCCTGGAGGCCGAGAAGAACGGCTGCGCCCGCGAGGTCATGGTCATAGCCGCCGCGCTCTCCATCCAGGACCCGCGCGAACGGCCCGCCGACAAGCAGACCCAGGCCGACCAGCAGCACGCCCGCTTCCGGGACGAGACCAGCGACTTCCTCGCCTTCCTCAACCTGTGGCGGTACATCCGCGAGCAGCAGAAGGAGCGCGGCTCGTCGTCCTTCCGCCGCATGTGCAAGCAGGAGTACCTCAACTTCCTGCGCATCCGCGAATGGCAGGACATCTACAGCCAGCTGCGCACGGTCGCCAAGCAGATGGGCATCCACCTCGACGAGCAGGACGCCCCCGCCGACCGCATCCACGTCTCCCTCCTCGCCGGCCTGCTCTCGCACATCGGCATGAAGGACGTGAAGGAGTCCAAGGACTCCGGCGCCAAGGACACCGGCGCCCGCCGCGAGCGCAACGAGTACCTGGGCGCCCGCAACGCCAAGTTCGCGATCTTCCCCGGGTCGGCGCTGTTCAAGAAGCCCCCGCGCTTCGTGATGAGCGCCGAACTCGTCGAGACCTCCCGCCTGTGGGCGCGCGTCAACGCGAAGATCGAGCCGGAGTGGGTCGAGCCCCTCGCCGGCCACCTCCTCAAGCGCACCTACAGCGAGCCGCACTGGGAGAAGGACCAGGCCGCGGTGATGGCGTACGAGAAGGTCACGCTGTACGGCGTCCCGATCGTCGCCCAGCGGAAGGTCAACTACGGCCGGATCGACCCCGAGGCCAGCCGCGAGCTGTTCATCCGCAACGCCCTGGTCGAGGGCGACTGGCGCACCCACCACAAGTTCTTCGCCGACAACCGCAGGCTGCTCAGCGAGGTCGAGGAGCTGGAGCACCGGGCGCGGCGCCGGGACATCGTCGTGGACGACGAGACGCTGTTCGACTTCTACGACCAGCGCATCCCCGAACACGTCGTCTCCGGCGCCCACTTCGACTCGTGGTGGAAGCGCAAGCGCCAGGAGCAGCCCGACTTCCTCGACTTCGAGCGCGAGATGCTCGTCAACGAGAAGGCGGGCGCGGTCACCAAGGACGACTACCCGGACTCCTGGCGCCAGGGGAACCTGAAGTTCCGCGTCACCTACCAGTTCGAGCCGGGCTCGGACGCGGACGGCGTGACCGTCCACATCCCGCTCCAGGTCCTCAACCAGGTCACGGACGAGGGCTTCGACTGGCAGATCCCGGGGCTGCGCGAGGAGCTGGTCACGGAGCTGATCCGCTCCCTGCCCAAGCCGATCCGCCGCAACTACGTCCCCGCGCCGAACTACGCCAAGGCGTTCCTGGACCGGTCGGTGCCGCTCCAGGAGCCGCTCACCACGACCATGGCGCGCGAGCTGAAGCGCATGGTCGGCGTCCCCTTCGAGGCCGAGGACTTCGACTGGGACAAGGTCCCCGACCACTTGAAGATCACTTTCCGGATCGTCGACGAGCGGCGCCGCAAGCTCGCCGAGGACAAGGACCTGGAGGCGCTCAAGCTCCGGCTGAAGCCGAAGGCCCGCAAGGTCCTCTCCCAGGCCGCGGCGGCGACCGCCGAGCGGCAGGGCGGCGAGTCCCTGGAGCGCAGGGGCCTGACCGACTGGACGATCGGCACCCTCACCCGTGTCTTCGAGACCCGCCGGGCCGGTCAGCCGGTCAAGGCGTACCCGGCGCTCGTCGACGACGGCGACACCGTCTCCGTACGTCTCTTCGACACCGAGGCCGAGCAGGCCGAGGCGATGTGGAAGGGCACGCGCCGGCTGATCCTGCGCAACATCCCGGTCAACCCGGCGAAGTTCGCGTCCGAGAAGCTGACCAACCAGCAGAAGCTCGCGCTGTCCTCGAACCCGCACGGCTCCATCCAGGCCCTGTTCGACGACTGCGCCATGGCCGCGGCCGACCGGCTCGTCGCCGACTTCGGCGGACCGGCCTGGGACGAGGAGTCGTACCGGAAGCTGTACGACAAGGTGCGCGCCGAGATCGTCGACACGACCGTCCGCACGGTGGGCCAGGTGCAGCAGGTCCTGGCCGCCTGGCAGGCCTGTGAGCGCCGCCTGAAGGCCGTCCGCAGCCCCGCGCTGCTGCCGAACCTCCAGGACGTCCGCGAGCAGCTGGACGGGCTCGTGAGGCCCGGTTTCGTCACGGCGACGGGACTGCGCCGTCTGCCGGACCTGATGCGCTATCTGGTCGCGGCGGACCGCCGCCTGCAGCAGATGCCGACCAACGTGCAGCGGGACACCACCCGCATGGAGAAGGTCCGCGAGATGCAGGACGAGTACGCCTGGCTGCTGGAGCAGATGCCGCAGGGCCGCCCGGTCCCCCAGCAGGTGCTGGACGTCCGCTGGATGATCGAGGAGCTCCGGGTCAGCTACTTCGCCCACGCGCTGGGCACGGCGTACCCCGTCTCCGACAAGCGGATCGTGAAGGCGATCGACGCGCTGGCGCCGTGACGGCACGCGGACGGAGGGTGAGTTCGACCAGGAGGCTCACCCTCCTGTAGAGTCCTTCTCGCAGCGCAACGCAGGAAAGCGCCGCACCTCTGGTCCTGTGGAGCAGTTTGGAGTGCTCGCCACCCTGTCAAGGTGGAGGCCGCGGGTTCAAATCCCGTCAGGACCGCAGTGAGAAGAGCCCGGGTCACGCGACCCGGGCTCTCGCGCGTCCGGGGCTCGTCGGCGCGACCTGAGGGCGCGCAGGGGGCGTGAACGCAACTGCCCGCCCTCCCCGGTGTCTTGACGCCGTCACATTCGCTCGGTACCCAGAAACCAGGGCCCGCTTCCCGCACGGCCCCCCTGGAGGTGGCGTATGGCGGCATCGGCTAGGCACGAGACGCGGGCACTGCTCCGCGCGCACCTGTCGGCCGCGTCGTCGTACCGGCACCTCACCCGGCACTGTCCGATCTGCCACCGCCTGCTGCGGCTGGCGATGGACTCCGCCCCGTCCGCCGCGGACGGCCCGGCGGAGACCGCCGAGGACGAGAGCCCCACCCCCGCCTGAGCGCCGCCGGCCCTCAACACCGGTCTCTCTAACGCAGTTGGTCCGGAGGCAACAGGCCTCTGGCATGTGACGGGTGTCACCGCATGACTTTTCAGAAGTGCGGTACTTACGCCTGTCCTACAACAAGTCAATTTAATATGTGCAATTGCACTACCCGGGAGCGCTCTCCCACGGAGGATCCGACACCCCTCCCCAGACTCCGACAAGGCTGCTCACAGCCGCGCCCGGGGACCGTACAGGAGGCGCACAAAAAAGATCGCGCTGGACCCGGCGGAGTCCAGCGCGATCCACGACGCACCCTGTTACGTGCCGTGAGAGCTCTGAGTGGCTTGGGCGAGGGGCCTGTTGGGGCAGGTCCCCGCGTCGCTTGGAGCTGTGGTTCCGGGCGTCCGGACCGGTTGGGGGACCAGCCTTCTCGCCCGGCTATTCAGTTGTTCAGGCCTCGCTGCGCTGCTGCGGGATGCCCGCGAGCAGAGCGCGGACCTCGGCCTCGCGGTAGCGGCGGTGCCCGCCGAGCGTGCGGATCGACGTGAGCTTGCCGGCCTTCGCCCAGCGCGTGACCGTCTTCGGGTCGACGCGGAACATGGTGGCGACCTCAGCCGGGGTCAGCAGCGGCTCGGCATCAGGGGTGCGAGCGGTCATGAGCGGCCTCCTCGGGAGAACCGAACCTTCTCGGTTCTTTCCTCTAAATTCTGCACCTTGACCCGCGTTGCCCGAAATGGCGGACGCGAGTCGAGTCGGTTATAGGACGAACGGCTTGTCCTCGGCACTACAACTACACCATCTGTCCAGCCGCGTCGGCCAAACCGATGGAATTGCCCTCCCAGGTGTTCATCAGCGACGGAAGCCGATGGACCATGCCATAGCGGACAGTCACGCCACTGTGACGATCAGTCACAGTGGCGATCTGGAGTCTTCATGACCCCCCAAAGCGTGCAATGCTGAGATTCCGCCCACAGTGCATCACACCAGGACGAAGAGAGTCCTGCCCGGACTCCTTGTCCTATTTTGGCATGAGGGAGGGCAAGGGGCGCAAGGGCCATGTACGTGCGGTCCGTCACGCTTGAGACGGTTGACACATAAGCCCGGATCGGCCCCTACGTCCGTTGTCAGCACGATGTTGACGGAACCTCAGAACCCCAGGGCGACGACGAAACCCCAAGAAGGGCGTCTGGTCAAACGTCAGTTCGCGGAGCGCAGGTCGCGCACCGCGCGCCAGCGCTCCACCAACCGCCCGTACGCCGCTCCGGCGGCCGCCCCGTCGCCGCGCCGCAGGGCCGCGATGCCCTCGGCGACGTCCGCCGCCGAGTGGTCGTCCCGCAGCGTGCCGGCCGACAGGGCGTGCACCAGGCCGCCGTAGTCCAGCTCCACGTACGAGCGCGGGTGGAACTCCTCCAGCCACCGGCCGACGTCCACCAGGCCGTCGATGAGCGGCCCCTCGTCGACGGCCTCCTTGAGCGCCCGCAGGGCCCGGGCCACCCGGCGCCGGGCCTGGACCATCGGCGTGCGGTAGCGCAGCACCGGCGCGGTGTCCCCGGCCGGGCCGGAGCCCTGGTCGTACTCCCGCTCCTCGTCGGAGACCAGGACGAACCAGTTGATCGGCACCTGCCAGGTCGCCGTGCGGATCCAGGGCCGGGCGTCCGGGTGGCCGGCGAGCCAGCGCTCGTAGTCCTGGGCGGCCTGGCGGCGCAGCACCGGGGGCAGGACCGCGTCCAGGACGGGCGGCGGGAGCTCCTCGGCGAGCTCGGCCAGGGCCTGCCAGCCGCGCAGCCGGGTGCGCCAGGGGCAGACGCAGAGCACGCCCTCGGCGTCGAGCACGAAGGCGTCCCCGCTCTCGTGCACCGGCACCGGGACGGGCGGGGTGGGCACCAGGTCGGCCAGCGCGCGGCGCAGCTCCTCCTGGTACGAGGGGCGGTCGGCGCGGCGGGCGTAGCGCTCCCAGTGGCTGCGCTCCGGCTCGGGGAAGGCGGCCAGCGGCTCGTACACCCGCAGGTAGGCCGCGTAGGGGACGATCACCGAGGACACCTTGGGCACGCCTGCTCCCTCCCCTGCTCGCCGTCGCGGAAAACTGCCGGGCCCCACGCGCACACGCGGTAAATCCCAGCAAATCGTCCCACGGACGCACTCCGCGAGAAGGTGATCCCGAACACGGTGCGCTCGGCGGGCCCGGCAGGCTCTAATCTCGTGCTCACAGGCGCCGCCACCCGCACGGGGCCTGCCTCCACCCGCCGCTACTTACTCAGGAGTCACCACAGTGACCGACGTAACCGACGGCGTCCTGCACACCCTCTTCCACTCGGACCAAGGGGGGCACGAGCAGGTCGTGCTCTGCCAGGACCGCGCCAGCGGCCTCAAGGCCGTCATCGCCATCCACTCCACCGCCCTGGGCCCCGCGCTCGGCGGTACGCGCTTCTACCCGTACGCGACCGAGGAGGAGGCCGTCGCCGACGCGCTGAACCTCGCCCGCGGGATGTCGTACAAGAACGCCATGGCCGGTCTCGACCACGGCGGCGGGAAGGCCGTGATCATCGGCGACCCGGAGACGGTCAAGAGCGAGGAACTGCTCCTCGCCTACGGCCGGTTCGTCGCCTCGCTCGGCGGCCGGTACGTCACGGCCTGCGACGTCGGGACGTACGTCGCCGACATGGACGTCGTGGCGCGCGCCTGCCGCTGGACCACCGGCCGCTCCCCCGAGAACGGCGGCGCCGGCGACTCCTCCGTGCTCACCGCCTACGGCGTCTACCAGGGCATGCGGGCCTCGGCCCAGCACCTGTGGGGCGACCCGACGCTGCGCGGGCGCCGGGTCGGCATCGCCGGCGTCGGCAAGGTCGGCCACCACCTCGTCGACCACCTGCGCGACGAGGGCGCCGAGGTCGTGATCACGGACGTGCGGGAGGACGCCGTACGGCGGATCCTCGACCGGCACCCCGAGGGCGTGACGGCCGTCGCCGACACCGACGCCCTGATCCGCGTCGAGGGCCTGGACGTCTACGCGCCCTGCGCGCTCGGCGGCGCCCTGAACGACGACACCGTGCCGGTGCTGACCGCCCGGGTGGTCTGCGGGGCCGCCAACAACCAGCTCGCCCACCCGGGCGTGGAGAAGGACCTCGCCGACCGCGGCATCCTCTACGCGCCGGACTACGTGGTGAACGCCGGCGGGGTCATCCAGGTGGCCGACGAACTGCACGGGTTCGACTTCGACCGGTGCAAGGCGAAGGCGGCGAAGATCTTCGACACCACGCTCGCGATCTTCGCACGTGCGAAGACCGACGGGATTCCGCCGGCCGCCGCGGCCGACCGGATCGCCGAGCAGCGGATGGCGGAGGCGCGTCCCCGGCACTGATCCGGGGCCCGCGCGGCGCGTTCGGCCGGTACCCGCCGGAGGGCACTTCGAGAGAACTCTCACTTCCTCCGGCGGGTCGACCGCGGATAAGTGGTTAAAATCGCGGTTGACCAGCGAGGACGGGGCGCCTCGAAGGTTCTGGGCACGGGCACGTCGTGCGGGCGACGTACCGTATGGGCGCGGGCTCAGGTACCGTGGAAGCCCTACGGACCGGTCTCTCCACGGAGAGCCCGTTCCGGACCATGAACGCGTGTCAAGACTCTGGGGCCGTCGAGCCCCGTCGTTGAGGGGGTCGAGCCATGGGGCGCGGCCGGGCCAAGGCCAAGCAGACGAAGGTCGCCCGCCAGCTGAAGTACAACAGCGGTGGGACTGACCTCTCACGCCTGGCCGAGGAGCTGGGCGCATCGACGTCGAACGCGTCGCCGAACGGCGACCGTTTCGAGGACGATGAGCATGACGACGACCTGTACGCACGGTACGCCGACCTCTACGAGGACGACGACGAGGACGAGGAAGAGGACTCCTCGCGCCACCGTCGCGGCGCTTGACCTTGCACTGAGCAGCAACCCGGTCGGTGACCTCGGTCACCGACCGGGTTCTGTGCTGCCCGCGGGGGTCATGACCTCGTCTCCGTGGTCATGACCCCTCTCCGCGTGTCTCAGTTCGCGTAGTCGCCGACCAGGGCGGCGCCGGTGGTGTGGTCGCCGCGCTCGGTGATCTCGCCGGCCACCCAGGCGTCCACGCCGCGGTCGGCCAGGGTCGTCAGGGCCGCGTCCGCGGACTCCTGCGGCACGATCGCGATCATGCCGACGCCCATGTTCAGCGTCTTCTCCAGCTCCAGGCGCTCGACCCGGCCCGTCGTCCCGACGAGGTCGAAGACCGGGGCGGGGGTCCAGGTGGAACGGTCGACGACCGCGTGCAGCCCGTCGGGGATCACCCGGGCCAGGTTGGCCGCGAGGCCGCCGCCGGTGACGTGGCTGAAGGCGTGCACCTCGGTGGTGCGCATCAGGGCCAGGCAGTCCAGCGAGTAGATCTTCGTGGGCTCCAGCAGCTCCTCGCCGAGGGTGCGGCCGAGCTCGTCGACGTGCGCCTCCAGGGCCAGGCCCGCCTGGTTCAGCAGGACGTGCCGGACCAGCGAGTACCCGTTCGAGTGAAGTCCGGAGGACGCCATGGCGACGACCGCGTCACCCGTACGGATGCGATCCGCGCCGAGCAGCCGGTCGGCCTCCACCACGCCCGTGCCCGCGCCGGCGACGTCGAAGTCGTCCGGACCCAGCAGGCCCGGGTGCTCGGCCGTCTCGCCGCCCACCAGGGCGCAGCCGGCCAGCACACAGCCCTCGGCGATGCCCTTGACGATCGCGGCGACGCGCTCGGGGTGGACCTTGCCGACGCAGATGTAGTCGGTCATGAACAGCGGCTCGGCGCCGCACACCACGATGTCGTCCATGACCATGGCGACCAGGTCGTGGCCGATGGTGTCGTAGACGCCCAGCCGGCGGGCGACGTCGACCTTCGTGCCGACGCCGTCGGTGGCGGAGGCGAGCAGCGGGCGCTCGTACCGCTTGAGGGCGGAGGCGTCGAAGAGGCCGGCGAAACCGCCGAGGCCGCCGAGGACCTCGGGGCGCTGGGTCTTCTTCACCCACTCCTTCATCAGCTCGACCGCGCGGTCGCCCGCTTCGATGTCGACGCCCGCGGCTGCGTAGCTGGCACCAGTTGTCTCAGACATGACGATGAGAACCTTCGTGTCGTACGGCAGGTATTGCGGGGCGCCCTACGGGCGGCGGATGGCGTCGGCGGCGGCCGTGGCGGCGGGCCCGGCGGCCAGCTCGGTCTCCAGGAGCTGCTTGCCGAGGAGCTCGGGGTCGGGCAGCTCCATCGGGTACTCGCCGTCGAAGCAGGCGCGGCACAGGTTCGGCTTGGCGATGGTGGTCGCCTCGATCATGCCGTCGAGGGAGATGTACGCCAGGGAGTCGGCGCCGAGCGAGGTGCCGATCTCCTCGATGGTCATGCCGTTGGCGATGAGCTCCGCGCGGGTGGCGAAGTCGATGCCGAAGAAGCAGGGCCACTTCACGGGCGGCGAGGAGATCCGGATGTGGACCTCGGCGGCGCCGGCCTCGCGCAGCATGCGGACCAGGGCCCGCTGGGTGTTGCCGCGCACGATCGAGTCGTCGACGACGACCAGGCGCTTGCCCTTGATGACTTCCTTCAGCGGGTTCAGCTTCAGGCGGATGCCCAGCTGCCGGATCGTCTGCGAGGGCTGGATGAACGTCCGGCCGACGTAGGCGTTCTTCACCAGGCCGGCGCCGAACGGGATGCCGGAGGCCTCCGCGTAGCCGATGGCGGCCGGGGTGCCGGACTCCGGGGTCGCTATGACGAGGTCGGCCTCGACGGGGGCTTCCTTCGCCAGGCGGCGGCCCATCTCCACACGGGAGAGGTACACGTTCCGGCCGGCGATGTCGGTGTCCGGGCGGGCCAGGTAGACGTACTCGAAGACGCAGCCCTTGGGCTTCGCTTCCGCGAATCGGGAGGTGCGCAGACCGTTCTCGTCGATGGCGACGAACTCGCCCGGCTCGATCTCGCGGACGAAGCTGGCGCCCGTGATGTCGAGGGCGGCGGTCTCGGAGGCGACGACCCAGCCGCGCTCCAGCCGGCCGAGGACCAGCGGGCGGATGCCCTGCGGGTCGCGGGCGGCGTACAGCGTGTGCTCGTCCATGAAGACGAGCGAGAAGGCGCCCTGGACCTGCGGGAGGATGTGGTGCGCGGCCTCCTCGATGGTCAGCGGCTTGCCGTCCTCGTCGACCTGGGCCGCGAGGAGCGCGGTGAGCAGGTCGGTGTCGTTGGTGGCCGCCACGCGCGGGGCGCGGCCGCCCTCCTGCTTGGGCAGGTCGGCGACCATCTCGGCGAGCTGGGCCGTGTTGACCAGGTTGCCGTTGTGACCGAGCGCGATGGAACCGTGCGCGGTGGCGCGGAACGTCGGCTGGGCGTTCTCCCACACGGAGGCGCCGGTGGTCGAGTAGCGGGCGTGACCGACCGCGATGTGACCCTGGAGCGAACCGAGCGAGGTCTCGTCGAAGACCTGGGAGACCAGGCCCATGTCCTTGAAGACGAGGATCTGGGAGCCGTTGCTGACCGCGATACCCGCGGATTCCTGACCCCGATGCTGGAGGGCGTAGAGCCCGAAGTACGTGAGCTTGGCGACCTCTTCACCCGGAGCCCAGACACCGAAGACGCCGCAAGCGTCCTGGGGGCCCTTCTCGCCGGGGAGCAGGTCGTGGTTGAGTCGTCCGTCACCACGTGGCACGTCTTCGAGTGTAGGCGAGATCGACCACCGGTCCGAATTGGGGATGCCGGACCAAAAGTGGATCACCGCTCGGCGACCGCCCGGACGCTGGTGCCGTCGTCGCTGGTCAGGGTGAGGGTGCGGTGGTCGACCGCGTAGCGCAGGCGTCCGTCGAAGAGGCGCAGCAGCCTCTTCTCGGTGTCCATGAGTGAGTCTTCGCACATCATTCGGGTCGTCGAGGGCGCACCGACGGTGATATGGCCGTCGCGGACGGCGGCCCGGGCGGTGACGTGGTTGCAGCCGAGGCGGCCGGAGACGGTGTCCTTCGCGTCGTCGAAGGTGAGGCGGGCGCGGCCGCCGGTGCCGGTGATCGTCCACGTGGTGCCGTGCAGCGGGGCGGGGCGGGCGGTGTCCCTGGTCAGCCGGACGGTGTCGCCGTCTTCGGTGGTGAGGGTGAGGCGGCCGTCCGTCACCTCGGTCGTCAGGGCGCTCTCGGCGAGGGTGCGGGAGAGGGTCCTCTCGAAGGCCGTGGGCCGGTCCTCGCAGGCCTTCTCGGTCGCCGTGGTGTCGCTGAGGCGGACCCGGTCGCCGTCGAGGGCGGCCCGGGCGCTGAAGTGGTTGCAGCCGAGGCTGCCCTCGGCCCGGCCGGCCTGGTGGATCGTCAGGTGGGCGTCGGCGGGGGCGCGGTGCGTGGTGCCGTCGACGGTGACGCTGTCGACGCTCCAGCGGACGCCGGTGACGGGCCGCTCGGTGCCGGCCGAGCCGCTGCCCGCCCGTTCGCCGCCGCAGGCCGCCACCAGCGGGACGAGCACGGCGGCGGCCGTCAGGGTCATGCGCTGCTTGAGCGTGTCCATGCCCCTTCGACGGGGATGCGGGGCGAACGGTTCCCCTTACCCCAGCAGCGGCAGGTACGCCGTCAGGTCCGCCCGTTCGCCGCTGGCGCTGACCTTGGCGTCCCGTACCGCGTCCCGCCACGTCGTGCGGCCGGCCGCCAGCCGGATCCAGGTGAGCGGGTCGGTCTCGACCACGTTGGGCGGGGTGCCCCGGGTGTGCCGCGGCCCCTCGACGCACTGCACGACGGCGTACGGCGGGACGCGCACCTCCGTGGAGCCCCCGGGTGCCCTGGCGGCGAGCGCGTCGGCGAGCAGCCGGGTGCAGGCGGCCAGGGCCTGGCGGTCGTAGGGGACGGCGAGGCCGGGCACGGCGTCGTTGAGGTCGTCGGTGTGGACGATCAGCTCGACGGTGCGGGTGACCAGGTAGTCGGACAGGGGCAGGGCACCGGCGTTGGTGTCGAGCAGCCGGCCGCCCGGGTGGGCGGCGAGGGAGGCGGTGAAGCGCTCCTCGGTGGCGGCGAGGTAGGCGTCCAGGTCCGGGTGGTCCTCGGCCAGGGCGCGGGCGTGGCCGGCGATGTCCGGCGCCGAGGCGCCGATCGCGGACGGCCAGTCGAGCAGCGTGCCGTCCTGCCGCGCCGGTGCCGGCAGGTCGGTCAGCCGGACGACCGCCCGCAGCGCCATCCCCACGTGCGCGACCAGCTCCCGCACGGTCCAGTCGCCGAGCCGGGTGGGCAGCGCGAGCTGCTCCGGGGTCAGGCTGGGGACGGCCGCCCGTACGTTGCCGAACTGGGCCAGGACGGCGGTGCGGATCTTGACCGGGTCGTAGGTGCGGGAGCGCTTCTTGGCCGGGGGCATGGGGATCAGCCTAAGGGCTGCCTGACCCTTCCCGTCGTCGCCCGGAGGGCGGTCCCGCGGCGTCGGGTGTGTTCTCGGCGTGCCGGGCGCAGAGCCTCGTACGGGACGTACTCGGCTCTGCGCCCGGTGCGGCGAGAGTGCGTCAGGGCGTCGCGAGACAGGCGGGAATGGTCAGACAGACCCTGGGCGGGCCGGACGGTCGCCCCGGGCGCCCGGGACACCTCGCCGCCGCGGGGCACGCCGGGGCCGCGCCGGCGGAAGGGGTCGCCCCGGGCCGGGGCCGCCCCTCGGCCCGCAGGGCCGGGCGGTGCGGTCGGGTTGCCGGGGTCCCCGCGGCGGGCGGCCGGCCGGCCCGCTCGCGCCCGGCCGCCTCCGCGGACAGCGGGTGCGGCGGCCCGGGCGGCGGACCCCGGTGCGCGCGGTCGTCGTTCCCCCATGCCGGGCGCGGCTGTCGAGCCCGGCGCCGGTCCGGTCAGGAGCGGGTCGCGGACAGGGCGACCAGCAGCGGCACCACCCGGCCGGGCGGGACCTCGTAGCGGCCCCGGCCGGTGGTGTGGAGCCAGCCCGTGCCGGTCAGGTGGCGCAGGTGGTGGTAGATCTGGCCGGTCGTGCCGACCTCGTCGAGGCCGGCGAGCTCGGCGGCGGTGCGCCGGCCGTCGAGGATCTCGCGGAGCAGCCGCAGCCGGACCGGGTGGCCGAGCGCGGCGAAGGCGTCGGCGGCCGGCTGCCAGTCGCCGTCGAGCAGGTCCCCGGTCAGCGTGCCCTCCTGCCACGCGTACTGCTCCCCCGTGGGCAGCCGTACGGCGCCGGTGAACAGGACGCCTCCGTCGGCCTCGCCGAGCTCGGCCAGCCGCGCCCTCCATCCCTCCAGGGCCCAGAAGTCGCCCTCGTCGGGACGGGGCGCGGGCCGCTCCGCGGCCTCCAGGGCGGCCAGGCGGCGTTCCAGGTCGGTGACGCGTCGTTCGAGATCCATGAGCCACATATTACGGAAGTACGTAATTACGTGCAAGCGTGCCCGGTCCGGCGCCGGACATGCGGGAGCCCCCGCCCGGCGGACCGGACGGGGGCTCCCCGGAAGGTGCCTACGCGAGCAGCGCCGGGATGGTGCCCTCGTGGGCCTCGCGCAGCTCGGCCAGGGTGAGGGCGAACTCGCCCTGGACCTCCACCGTGTCGCCGTCCACGACACCGACGCGGGTGGCGGGCAGGCCGCGCGCGCCGCACATGTCGGTGAAGCGGAGCTCCTCCGAGCGCGGCACGGCGACCAGGGCGCGGCCGGCCGACTCGGAGAACAGGAAGGTGAAGGCGTCCAGGCCGTCGGGGACGACCAGGCGGGCGCCCTTCTCCCCGAGCAGCGCCGACTCCACGACCGCCTGGACCAGACCGCCGTCGGACAGGTCGTGCGCGGAGTCGATCATGCCGTCGCGGGAGGCGGAGACCAGGATCTCGGCGAGCAGGCGCTCGCGCTCCAGGTCGACCTGCGGGGGCAGGCCGCCCAGGTGGTCGTGGATCACCTGGGACCAGGCCGAACCGCCGAACTCCTCGCGGGTGTCGCCGAGGAGGTAGAGCAGCTGGCCCTCCTCCTGGAAGGCGACCGGGGTGCGGCGGGCCACGTCGTCGATCACGCCGAGGACGGCGACGACCGGCGTCGGGTGGATGGCGGCCTCGCCGGTCTGGTTGTAGAGCGAGACGTTGCCGCCGGTCACCGGGGTGCCCAGCTGCTGGCAGGCGTCGGCCAGACCGCGCACGGCCTCGGCGAACTGCCACATGACCGCCGGGTCCTCGGGCGAGCCGAAGTTGAGGCAGTCGGAGACGGCCAGCGGCTTGGCGCCGGTGGTGGCGACGTTGCGGTACGCCTCCGCCAGGGCCAGCTGCGCGCCCGTGTAGGGGTCGAGCTTGGCGTACCGGCCGTTGCCGTCGGTGGCGATGGCCACGCCCAGGCCGGTCTCCTCGTCGATGCGGATCATGCCGGAGTCCTCGGGCTGGGCGAGGACCGTGTTGCCCTGCACGAACCGGTCGTACTGCGAGGTGATCCAGGACTTGGAGGCCTGGTTGGGGGAGGCGACCAGCTTCAGGACCTGGTCCTTCAGCTCCTCGGCCGTCCGCGGGCGCGGCAGCTTGTTCGCGTCGTCGGCCTGCAGCGCGTCCTGCCACTCGGGGCGGGCGTAGGGGCGCTCGTAGGTCGGGCCCTCGTGGGCGACCGTGCGCGGGTCGACGTCGACGATCTTCTCGCCGTGCCAGAAGATCTCCAGGCGGTCGCCGTCGGTGACCTCACCGATGACGGTGGCGATGACGTCCCACTTGTCGCAGATCTCCAGGAAGCGGTCGACCTTCTCCGGCTCGACCACCGCGCACATGCGCTCCTGCGACTCGCTCATGAGGATCTCCTCGGGCGAGAGCGTGGAGTCGCGCAGGGGCACGTCGTCCAGGGTGACGCGCATGCCGCCGGAGCCGTTCGAGGCGAGCTCGCTCGTGGCGCAGGACAGGCCGGCCGCGCCCAGGTCCTGGATGCCGACGACCAGCTTCTCCTTGAAGGCCTCCAGGGTGCACTCGATGAGGAGCTTCTCCTGGAAGGGGTCGCCGACCTGGACGGCCGGGCGCTTGGAGGGCTTGGCGTCGTCGAAGGTCTCCGAGGCCAGGATCGAGGCGCCGCCGATGCCGTCGCCGCCGGTGCGGGCGCCGTACAGGATGACCTTGTTGCCGGCGCCGGACGCCTTGGCGAGGTGGATGTCCTCGTGGCGCATCACGCCGATGCAGCCGGCGTTCACCAGCGGGTTGCCCTGGTAGCAGGAGTCGAAGACGACCTCGCCGCCGATGTTGGGCAGGCCCAGGCAGTTGCCGTAGCCGCCGATGCCCGCGACCACGCCCGGCAGGACGCGCTTGGTGTCGGGGTGGTCGGCGGCGCCGAAGCGCAGCGGGTCGACCACGGCGACCGGGCGGGCGCCCATCGCGATGATGTCGCGGACGATGCCGCCGACACCCGTGGCCGCGCCCTGGTACGGCTCGACGTAGGAGGGGTGGTTGTGCGACTCGACCTTGAAGGTGACCGCGTAGCCCTGGCCGACGTCGACCACGCCGGCGTTCTCGCCGATGCCGACCAGCAGGGCGTCGTTCTCGGGGGCCTTCTCGCCGAACTGGCGGAGGTGGACCTTGGAGGACTTGTACGAGCAGTGCTCGGACCACATGACCGAGTACATGGCGAGCTCGGCACCGGTGGGCCGGCGGCCGAGGATCTCGACCACGCGCTCGTACTCGTCCTTCTTCAGGCCGAGTTCGGCCCAGGGCAGCTCGACGTCGGGGGTCGCGGCCGCGTGCTCGACCGTGTCCAGAGGCGTCCGGCTCATACGTTGACCAGCTTCTTGAGGATCGAGGTGAAGAAGGGGAGGCCGTCGGTGCGGCCGGTGCCGATCAGCGGCTCCACGGCGTGCTCCGGGTGCGGCATCAGGCCCACGACGTTGCCGGCCTCGTTGGTGATGCCGGCGATGTCGTTGAGCGAGCCGTTGGGGTTGAAGTCCAGGTAGCGGAACGCGACCCGGCCCTCGGCCTCCAGCTTGTCCAGCGTGTACCGGTCGGCCACGTAGCGGCCGTCCATGTTCTTCAGCGGGATGTGGATCTCCTGGCCGGCCGTGTAGTCGGCGGTCCAGGCGGTGTCCGCGTTCTCCACCCGCA
This sequence comes from Streptomyces sp. NPDC085946, assembly GCF_044540485.1. NCBI lineage: Bacteria > Bacillati > Actinomycetota > Actinomycetes > Kitasatosporales > Streptomycetaceae > Streptomyces > Streptomyces sp. NPDC085946. Next base: position 48,758 of record NZ_JBITSF010000002.1, read on the forward strand.
GCTTCTGGTCGCGGCAGATGAAGTGCAGGTGGTCGTTGCCGAGCATGCCGCCGGGCAGCAGGTGGGCCTCGGTGAGGATCTGGAAGCCGTTGCAGATGCCGAGGACCGGCAGGCCGGCCTTCGCCTGCTCGATGACGGTGTCCATCACCGGCGAGAAGCGGGCGATGGCGCCCGCGCGCAGGTAGTCGCCGTAGGAGAAGCCGCCGCACAGCACCACGGCGTCGACCTGCTTGAGGTCCTTGTCCTTGTGCCACAGGGCGACCGGCTCGGCACCCGCGACCCGGATCGCGCGCTGCGTGTCCCGGTCGTCCAGGGAGCCCGGGAAAGTGACGACGCCAATACGAGCGGTCACTTCACGGCCTCCGCGACTTCCTCGACCCGGACGGTGAAGTCCTCGATCACGGTGTTGGCGAGGAAGGATTCCGCAAGATCGTGGATGCGGGCGAGGGCGGCCTCGTCGACCGGCCCGTCAACTTCCAGTTCGAATCGCTTTCCCTGGCGGACGTCCGAGATCCCTTCGAAACCCAGCCGCGGCAGTGCGCGCTGCACCGCCTGGCCCTGGGGGTCGAGGATCTCCGGCTTGAGCATGACGTCGACTACGACGCGTGCCACTGGCACTCCCGGTGTGTGGTGCTGAGCAGGTTCCTTCAGACTACCCGCACAAAATTTCTACGCGAGTAGAGTTGTAGGAAACTACGTGACCCCTGTCACGATCCGGTATCGGCGGGAGGCGGTCGGGAAAAGTTCCGGGAAAGTTCCCGCTTCGACCGCGGACCCCTATTGCGTCCGGACGCGCGGGGAGATTTAGTCGAGCTTCACTTTGCATTGCCGGGCACTGTACAAATGAATTGTCATTAGCAGATACTTTGCCCGATAACAGGCGGACAGCCGACATCTCCACGACGTCCCGACACCTCATCGCAAGACGTCAACCCGGAGATGTCGCACGAAGGGACCGATATTCGTGGCGCAGAAGGTCGTGGTCACTCTCTTCGACGACATCGACGGCTCGGAAGCGGCGGAGACGATCGCCTTCGGACTGGACGGCACGTCGTACGAGATCGACCTGAACGAGGCCAATGCCAGGGAACTGCGCACGGCGCTCGCCCCGTACGTGGCGGCCGGCCGCAAGCGGTCCCGGTCCGGCCGGGCCTACGAGCAGACCGAGGTGGCCCCCGACCCGGCGGCCGTCCGGGCCTGGGCCCAGGCCCACAAGCTGGAGGTCCCCGCCCGCGGGCGCATCCCCAAGAAGGTCTACGAGGCGTTCGCCGAGGCGCAGTGACGGCGCCCGGGCCCCCGGCCCGCCGGCCGTCGCCCGTCCGGACATCCGCCCCTCGCGGCAACCGACTTGCGCAGTACCCCCGCTGATCAGCTAGAGTCTGGAGCACGCCGAGGGGCGAGGCCGAAAGGCCCAGCTCACTCCGGACGTGCGGGTGTAGTTCAGTAGCAGAACATCCCCCTTCCAGGGGGAAGGCGCAGTGTGCAATTCCTGTCACCCGCTCTGCATCGCCGTACCGACCACTCCGGTGGATCAGGTAGGCTGGTGCCCGCACCGATCGGTGAAAGCCGGTCGGCCGCAATGCGGACGTAGCTCAGTTGGTAGAGCGCAACCTTGCCAAGGTTGAGGTCGCGAGTTCGAGCCTCGTCGTCCGCTCGGGAAAGAGACCCCGGTCCTCACGACCGGGGTCTTCTTCGTGTTCGGGGTGCGGGCGGGGTCTGACATTTGTCATGCCGAGTGATGACAGCGCGCACTGCCGCCGGGGCCGGCCGGCCGGGACGCTGGAGGCATGGGAGCGAACGAACACGAACACGTGATTGAGGTCACCGACCTGCGGCGTGTGTACGGGGGCGGGTTCGAGGCGGTGCGCGGCATCAGCTTCGCCGTGCCGCGCGGGGAGGTCTTCGCCCTGCTGGGCACCAACGGCGCGGGCAAGACGTCGACGGTCGAACTGCTGGAGGGCCTCGCCGCGCCGGCCGGCGGACGGGTGCGGGTGCTCGGGCACGACCCCTACACCGAGCGGGCCGCCGTACGGCCCCGGACCGGGGTCATGCTCCAGGAGGGCGGCTTCCCGTCCGAGCTGACCGTCGCCGAGACCGCGCGGATGTGGGCGGGCTGCGTCAGCGGGGCGCGGCCCACGGCCGAGGTGCTGGGGCTGGTCGGGCTCGCGGACCGGGCCGGCGTACGGGTCAAGCAGCTCTCCGGGGGCGAGCGGCGGCGTCTGGACCTGGCGCTCGCGCTGCTCGGCGAGCCCGAGGTGCTGTTCCTGGACGAGCCGACGACCGGGCTGGACGCCGAAGGGCGCCGGGACACCTGGGAGCTGGTGCGCGCGCTGCGCGACACCGGGACGACCGTGCTGCTGACCACGCACTACCTGGAGGAGGCCGAGTCGCTGGCCGACCGGCTCGCGATCCTGCACCGGGGGCGCATCGCCGCCACCGGGACACCGGCCGAGGTGACCGCCTCCCAGCCCTCCCGGATCTCCTTCGACCTGCCCGACGGCTACTTCCTGGGCGACCTGCCGCCGCTCGACGCGCTGGGCGTGTGCGGGCACGAGGTGGACGGGCGGACCGTGCGGCTGCGCACCCGGGAGCTCCAGCGGGCGGCGACCGGGCTGCTGGTGTGGGCCGAGCGGGCCGGAGTGGAACTGCGCGGGCTGGACGTGCGGTCCGCGTCGCTGGAGGAGGCGTTCCTGCGGATCGCGCGAGAGGCGTCCGCGAGCGCCGCGACGGCCGAGGAGTACGTGGCATGAAGGACGCGACCACCACACCGCGCGGGCGGATGGCGGCGCTCGCACGCGCCGAGCTGACGCTGCTCGGGCGCAGCAGGGGCACCCTCTTCGCCGTGCTGTTCGTGCCGCTGGTGCTGCCGTTCAGCCTGCGCGGGGCGCTCGACGAGAAGGACCTGGCCGAAGTCGGGCTGTCCGTCGGCACGGTGATGCTGCCCGCCGCGATCGGCTTCTCGCTGCTGTTCGCCGTCTACGGGGCGCTCGTCGGCGTCTTCGTCACCCGGCGCGAGGAGCTCGTCCTGAAGCGGCTGCGCACCGGCGAGGCGCGGGACGCCGAGATACTGGCCGGGTCCGCGCTGCCGGCCGCCACGGCCGGCACCGTCCAGTCGCTGCTCCTGGCGGTGGGCTGCACGGTCCTGCTGGACATCCCCGCGCCGCCGGCCCCGCACCTCGCCGTCGCCGGCCTGCTGGCGGGGATCGCGCTGTGCGTGGCGCTGGCCGCGCTCACCGCGAGCTTCACCGGGACCGCCGAGAGCGCGCAGGTCACGCCGATGCCGTTGCTGATGGTGTCGATGCTCGGTTCGGGGGTGGCCGTCCCGCTGGAGGTGCTGCCCGACCGGGTGGCCTCCGTCTGCGAACTGCTGCCGCTGTCGCCCGCCATCATCCTGGTGCGCGGCGGCTGGACCGGCGACCTGTCGGCCTACGAGGCGCTGGGCGCCGTGGCGACGGCGGTGGCCTGGACGGCCGTGGCGGTGTTTGCTGTACGCCGGTGGTTCCGCTGGGAGCCCAGGCGCTGACGTACGGGGGGGAGCGGGGAGATGCGCGAACCGGGGGGATGGTGGCGGCGCAAGAGCACGCCGGCCAAGGTCGAGACCTACACGCGCTGGTCGTACCACACCTTCACGGTGGTCGAGGTGAGCGTGGGCGGGCTGTCCGCCTTCGGGCGGGTCGGGCCGCGGGTCGCCGTCGCCCTGCTGCTGCTGGTCTGCCTGCACGCCGCGGTGGGCGCCGTGACCGCGTCCCGGGCGCTGGACTGGACGCGCGGGCGGCGCGAGCAGCCCGTACGGCTGCTGTGGGTGCTCGGCGCCGTCACCGCCGTGATCGCGCTCGCCGCCCTGGCGATCGTCGAGCACGCGCCGGGCGGCGGTGACGTGGCCGGGGCGGCGGGCGGGCTCTTCGGGGTCGTGGTGATCTTCGGCGTCGGGAACTGCGCGCTGGGCGTCCGCAGCCGGCGGCGGGTGTTCGGGATCGTGGCCGGCTTCGCCGCCGGATCGGCCGCCCTGACGGCGGTGGTGGGCGCCCCCGCCGTGCAGGTGCTGGTCGTCCTGCTGACGGTGCTGTGCGGCGGCGGGTTCCTCGCCTTCACGTCCCTCTTCTCCGTCTGGCTGCTCGACGCCGTCTACCGGCTCGACGAGGCCCGCGAGACCCGGGCCCGGCTGGCCGTCGCCGAGGAGCGGCTGCGGTTCGGGCGGGACCTGCACGACGTACTGGGGCGGAACCTCGCCGTGATCGCCCTGAAGAGCGAGCTGGCCGTGCAGCTGGCCCAGCGCGGGCGGCCGGAGGCCGTGGCGCAGATGGTCGAGGTGCAGCGGCTGGCGCGGGAGTCGCAGCGGGAGGTGCGCGAGGTCGTGCGCGGCTACCGCGAGGCCGACCTCGGCAGCGAACTCGCCGGGGCGCAGGGAGTGCTGGAGGCGGCCGGCATCGACTGCGCGGTCACCGGGTCGGCCGCCGGGCTGCCGGCCGCGGTGCAGTCCGCGCTGGGCTGGGTCGTCCGGGAGGCGGCCACCAACGTGCTGCGGCACGGGGACGCGCGGCGCTGCGCGGTGCGGCTGGCGGTGACGGAGGGACGCGCGGTGCTGTCCGTGGAGAACGACGGGGCGCCGGTGCCCGGGGCCGGGCAGGTCCCCGGTCAGGCCTCCGGCCGCGGTGTCTCCGGCGGGTCGGGGCTGGCCGGGCTGCGGGAGCGGCTCGCCGAGATCGGCGGGACGCTGCGGGCGGGTCCGGCCGGGCGGGGGGTGTTCCTGCTGACGGCCGAGGTGCCGCTGCCGCCGGGCTCCCGGGCCGCCGCCGAGGACCGTGCCGCCGAGGACCGGGCCGGCAAGGACCGTGCCGGCGAGGACGCCGAGGCCGCCGGCGGGACGGACTCCGGGCCCGCCGCTCCCCTTTCCCCCGCTTCCCCCGTCTCCTCTTCCGTGAGGGAGGTCACCCCGTGACGTCCGGACGGCCCCTGCGCCTGCTGCTCGCCGACGACGAGCACCTGATCCGGGGGGCGCTCGCCGCCCTGCTCGGGATGGAGGACGACCTGCTGGTCGTCGCCGAGGCCGCCACCGGGCCCGAGGCGCTGGCGATGGCGCGGGCGCACGCCCCGGACGTCGCCGTGCTGGACCTGCAGATGCCCGGCGCGGACGGTGTGAAGGTCGCCACATCCCTGCGGGCCGAACTGCCCGGCTGCCACGTGCTGATCGTGACCAGCCACGGACGGCCCGGGCATCTCAAGCGCGCGCTGGCGGCCGGGGTGCGCGGGTTCGTCCCCAAGACCGTCAGCGCCCAGCGGCTCGCCGAGATCATCCGCACGGTGCACGCCGGAAACCGCTACGTCGACCCCGAGTTGGCGGCCGACGCGATCGCCGCGGGCGACTCGCCGCTGACCGCGCGGGAGGCCGAGGTGCTGGAACTCGCCGCCGACGGGGCGCCCGTCGCGGAGATCGCGCAACGGGCCGCGCTGTCGCAGGGGACCGTGCGGAACTACCTGTCGGCCGCCGTCTCGAAGCTCGGGGCGGAGAACCGTCATGCGGCGGTGCGTCTCGCACGCGAGCGAGGTTGGGTATAGTTGCTCTCGCGCCACGGCGCAACGCGGACGTAGCTCAGTTGGTAGAGCGCAACCTTGCCAAGGTTGAGGTCGCGAGTTCGAGCCTCGTCGTCCGCTCCGGATCCAAGGCCCCGGTCATCGACCGGGGCCTTCGGCGTTCCCGGGCCCGCGCGGGGCCCGGGTGCCCGGTCAGCTCCAGCTGGTGCCCGTCAGACGCTCGTACGCCTCCACGTACTTGGCGCGGGTGGCGTCCACGACCTGCTGCGGCAGCGCGGGCGGGGGCTGCTCGCCGCGGCGGTCCCAGCCGGACTCCGGCGAGGTCAGCCAGTCGCGCACGAACTGCTTGTCGTACGACGGCTGCGCCCGGCCCGGCTGCCACTGGTCGGCCGGCCAGAAACGGGAGGAGTCCGGGGTGAGCACCTCGTCCGCGAGGACGAGGTCGTCGCCGTCGAAGCCGAACTCGAACTTGGTGTCGGCGAGGATGATCCCCCGGTCCCGGGCGATGTCGCGGGCGCGGGAGTACGCGGCCAGGGTCGCCTGGCGCAGCCGGGCCGCGGTGTCCGCGCCGACCTGGCGGGCGACCTCCTCGTAGGACACGTTCTCGTCGTGCTCGCCGACGGCGGCCTTGGTGGCCGGGGTGAAGATCGGGCCGGGCAGCTCCGAGCCGTCCGCCAGGCCCTCGGGGAGGGCGAGGCCGCAGACGGTGCGGGACTCGTTGTACTCGGCCAGGCCCGAACCGGTGAGGTAGCCGCGGGCCACGCACTCCACGGGGACCATCCGCAGCGACTTGCAGACCAGGGTGCGGCCCGCCCACTCGGCGGGGGCGCCCTCGGGCAGGTCGGTGCTCAGGACGTGGTGGGGGATCAGGTCGGCGAGCTGGTCGAACCACCACAGGGAGAGCTGCGTGAGGACGCGGCCCTTGTCGGGGATCTCGGTCGGCAGCACCCAGTCGTAGGCGGAGATGCGGTCGCTGGCGACCATCACGAGGTCGCCCGCCTCGCTCTGGTACAGGTCGCGCACCTTGCCGGTGTGCAGGTGCACCAGACCCGGAACCTGGATCGGCTCGGGCTTTTCGACGAATCCGGACACGGTTCCTCCCCGTGGTTCTGTCCAATACTCCCGATTCTCCCGTACGCCGGGGGGAGCGGGGACAGCGGGTTCGATCGGGGCCGGGGGGCGGGGCGCGGTGGGCGGGGTGCTGCGGGCGCGTCGCGGTGGGCGGGGTGCTGCGGGCCGGTCGCGGCGGGCGGGTCAGTCCCGCTTGCAGATGCGGTCCAGGAGGTTGGCCGTCGCGCGCTGGACGCGGGGGTCCACATGGCCGGGGCGGTCCAGGGCCGGGGACCAGGCGAAGGTGCCGGAGGCGAACACCCAGGCGCCGGAGGGGGCGCGGTACAGGGAGGTCTCCTGGTGGCGGGTGGCGCCCTCGCGGTCGGTGTACGGGGAGTGGGCGAGCAGGATCCGCTCCTCGTGCCCGGGCAGCGGGGTACGCGGGAAGTAGCGGTCGGCCTCGCCCGCCACCAGGCCCTCGATCCCGTCGCCCTCGTGCGCGCCGGTGGCCTCCCACAGCCAGTGGCCGGCGTTGCGGACGATCAGGGGGTGCGGTTCGGGGACGTGGCCGGCGTACTGGATGCCGAGCAGCTGCTGCTCGGGGCGGTCGATCTCGCGCCACAGCGCCGGCTTGCCCGGGCCCCTGCGCTTGCGGCAGGTCAGCAGGCGGTCGGGGGCGCCGGAGGGGGACGGACCCAGCTCCACCTGCCAGTACATGGTGTGGGCGGAGAGGAAGACGAGCGAGGTGCCGTGGTCGCGGGCGTGCTCGACGGTGCGGCGCATCGGGACCGACCAGTACTCGTCGTGGCCGGGGAAGACCAGGCCCCGGTGGCGGGTGGGGTCGACGCGGCCGGAGTGCAGGTCGCGGGCGTCGGCGTAGGCGAGGTCGTAGCCGTAGCGCTCGGCCCAGCGGATGAAGTCGTAGGCGTGGCCGACGTGCAGGGGCAGGCCCCAGCCGGCGTAGGGGCGGTCGAAGGAGACCGTCGTGGCGGCGCCGTCCTCGCCGAGCAGGCGGCCGTCCTCGTCCCAGGCGTGGTGGAGGCTGGCGCCGGTGCGGCCGTCCGCGGGGTAGAGGTTGTGGGCCTGCCAGGTGATGTCGGGCAGCACCACGAGCAGGTCCGCGGGGCGGTCGTCGCGGACCGTGAACGGCACGTGGGAGCGGTAGCCGTCGGCGGTGGTCAGGACGGCGACGTACGCGCCGATGTTCCAGTACGACGGGATCTGCAGCCGCCACGACAGCCACCAGTGGTGGCAGGAGACCGTGCGGTCGGCGGTGAGCGGCGGCGGCTGGACGATGCCGGACAGCCGGGGGCTCGTGGTGATCTTGGCCGCGCCGTCGCCGCCGTAGTGGCCGATGCGGTAGATGTCGACGCTGAACTCCTGGGGCGGGTCGACCGTGACGTGGAAGTCGATCGCCTCGCCGGGGGCGGCCGCGCCGGTGGCCGTGAAGCCCTTGATCTGGCGGTGCACGTCGTCCGCCGAGCGGGGGCCGCCCGAGGAACGCGGGCCGGGCACCCGCTCCGTGCCCCGCGGCCCGGAGGCCGGGGCCTGCTCGACGTACCAGGGGACGAGCGTCCCCGAGTCGAAGTACGTCTCCCCGCCGCGCGGCCACGGGACGGGGCCCTGCCCGAAGGGACCCGGCACGGCGTGTGCCGGCGTTCCCGACTCCCAGCGGCCGGTCTGCTCCGGACCCATGGTGTGCTCCCCTCCCTCTCGCCCCCGTGGTCGTGCGTGCCGGTGGTGCCGTGTGCTGCCGCGCGTTCGTGGCGGTGCGGTTCCGGTTCCCGGCGGTGCGGCGGCGCTCGTCGGCCGGGCGGGTGCGGCTCGCGGTGCTCGCCGCGCCCGCCGGTGGCCGCTCGTGCGCCGGCGCCGCGCGCCGCGGCCGGCCCGCCGTGTGCCGTGCGGACCGGTGGTGCCGCCGGTGCGCGGCGGCCGCGCCCGGCCGGTGCGCGGCGTGTGCCGCGCGCCCTTGCCCTGTGCGCGTTCGGTCCCAGCACATCACATAACGCACGCGCTCCGTCACCGTTCGTTTCGAATTGACCGAAAGCGGAAGCAGATACTCCGGACGGTGTGCTGGTCCGGGGCCCCGGGCGGGTCTCAGCCGACTCGTCCGGGCGGCTCCGACCGGCTCATACGAGACGCACCGGCTTCTCGGGGCGTATCCCCAGCCGGGCCAGCCAGCCCTTCAGGGCGGTCGGGTCGCCGTCCTCGATCAGGGTCAGGACGCCGGTGCCCAGGCCGGTGGCGCGTTCGCCGTCGACGAGGAGGGAGGGGCCGTCGAGCCAGTCGAGGCCGGGTGCCGCGCCCGCGGTGTCCATGGCCGCGCAGCAGACCATCGCCGTGACGTGGTCGGCGAGGAGCTCGCGGGCGGTGCGCAGGGGCTGGAGGGGGAAGAGCGGGAGGGTGTGGTCGTCCCACACGGCGCTGTCGGCGGCGGTGGTGGGGTAGCCCGTGGCGCCGGGGACGGGCGGGGTGCCCGCCGCGGCGGTGGGGGCGGTGGCCGAGGCGTCGGCGGCGCCGGTGGCGGCCGCCTCCTCCCTGGCCAGTTCGGCGCTGAGCCGGGCGGCGAGGGCGGCGCCGCGGGCGGTGGTGCGGGAGAGGTCCTCGTCGTCGTCCGGCGGCGGCTCCCCGATCCGGGCGGCGCCCTCGGGCGGGGCCGGTTCGGTCAGGTGGTCGAGGACGCGGGCCAGGGTGGGGGCCTCGGCGCGCCCGGCCGGGTCCGCGGGGGCGGGGCGTACGCCCATCGCGTCCAGGACGCGGTGCAGCCGGGCCGCGTCCGTGCGCCACTTGCGGTCCACGACCTCCTCCGGGTACGCGCTCCAGTCGACCGGGGACCAGTCGGGGCCGGGCTCGGCGGGCCCGCCGTGGAAGAGGCGGGCGGCGAGGAGGGACGCCGCCTCGTCCACCGCCCCGGGCTCTTCGAGCAGGTCGCAGGCGGGGCGCTCGCCCAGCCGGGAGGCGAAGCCCTCGGCCAGGCGGTCGCGGCGGGAGAGTTCGGTGAGGGCGGCCACCACGCCGGCGTCCAGCCGGGAGGGCCAGCGGCCCATCCGCCAGGCGGGCAGCGCGACCCGGGTGAGGAGGCGGTCCCAGCCGGCGTACGCCAGGCCGACCTGCTCCTGGGCGACGATCCGCAGGCCGTAGTCCACCGCCTGCGCCCGCTCGGCGGCCGCGGCCGCGACACCGCGCTCCATCTCGGCGGCGTGGCCGCGGCAACCGCGCAGCAGCAGCCGGGCGACCCAGCCGACGCCCGCCAGCGCCGCGCGGGGCACGGGCCCGCGGCGGGGTACCGCGGTCACGGCCACCGCGGCGTCCAGCCCCCGGACGAAGCGCCGGGCGGCGGCTATGTCCGGGTGGGCCGACGGTCCCGTGCCGGCGACGACCGGGGCGAGGACCGCCCGCAGCTCGCCGACCCGCATCCACCACAGGAACGGGGAGCCGATGACGAGCACGGGGGCGGCGGGGGCGCGGCGGTGCGCGTGGCTCTCCGGGCCCCGCGGGACGCCGTCCCCCCCGGACCCGGCCGGGCGGGACCGGGAGTCCGGCGGCGGGCCGTGGGCCCGGTGGGTGCGGTCCTCCAGCCAGCTGTCGCAGTCCGGGGTCAGCGCTATCGCGGACGGGGCCGGGACGTCGAGGCGGTCGGCGAGGTCGCGCACCATCCGGTAGAGGTCGGGGGCCGCCTCCTCGGCGATCGGGACCGTGGGGCTCATGGCGGGGCGGGCGCGGGCCACCACCAGGGCGACGGCGCCGGCGGCGAGCAGCACGAGGAGCGCGAGCGGCGTCACGATCCGGCGCGCGGCGCCCCAGCCCGGCCCGGCGAGATGGCCGGTGGACGCGCCGGCGAGCAGGACGACGGCGACGGCGGCCGGCAGCAGGGCGACGGCCAGTGCCCTGCCGCGGATCCGCAGCACGGCCAGCGCGCGGGAGCGCGCCGCCCGCACGCCCGCTTCTCCACCCGTTCCGATCACGGCCCGACCTCACCCCCTCCCGGCTGACCCGACGTCGTCCTGGTGTTGCTCACTCCCCCACTGTGGCACCCGTCACTGACATCGCAATGCCGATGGGCCATGTGCCGGAAACCTTGCGCCGCACCCTAGTTGCGGCCCCCGCCCCCGTCAGCCGGATGGGGCATCGGTCACTCGATGGAATGGCTTTGGGGAAAGGTGGATGACGCACAGCACACTCAAGGCCCCGGATTCTCAGACGAATCCGGGGCCTTGGAGGTTCATCGGGGGGGGCCGGCCGTTCAGTGGCCCCGCGCCGCCTTCGCCGCGATGTCCGTGCGGTGCTGGGAGCCGTCGAGGCGGATGCGGGAGACCGCCCGGTAGGCCCGCTCGCGGGCCTCGGTGAGGTCCTCGCCGGTGGCCGTGACGGACAGCACGCGGCCGCCCGCGCTGACGACGGCGTCGCCGTCCTGCCGGGTCCCGGCGTGCAGGACGTACGCGTGCGGCGCGTCCTGCGCGGCGACCTCGTCGAGGCCGGTGATCGGGTCGCCGGTGCGCGGGGTGCCGGGGTAGTTGTGCGAGGCGACGACGACGGTGACCGCCGCGTCGTCGCTCCAGCGCAGCGGCTCCAGGTGGGCGAGGTTCCCGGTGGCGGCGGCCATCAGGACGCCGGCCAGCGGGGTCTGCAGACGGGCCAGGACGACCTGGGTCTCGGGGTCGCCGAACCGGGCGTTGAACTCGATGACCCGCACGCCCCGGCTCGTGATGGCCAGACCGGCGTAGAGGAGACCGGAGAACGGGGTGCCGCGGCGGCGCATCTCGTCGACGGTCGGCTGGAGGACGGTCTGCAGGACCTCGTCCACCAGCTTCGGGTCGGCCCAGGGCAGCGGGGAGTAGGCGCCCATGCCGCCGGTGTTCGGGCCCTCGTCGCCGTCCAGGGCGCGCTTGAAGTCCTGCGCGGGCTGGAGCGGCAGGACGGTCTCGCCGTCGGTGACGGCGAAGAGGGAGACCTCGGGGCCGTCGAGGTACTCCTCGATGACCACGCGCTCGCAGCCTGCGGCGTGCGCCCTGGCCTCCTCCAGGTCATCGGTGACCACGACGCCCTTGCCCGCGGCGAGGCCGTCGTCCTTGACGACGTACGGCGCGCCGAAGGCGTCCAGGGCGGTGGCGACCTCCTCCGCCGTGGTGCAGACGTACGAGCGGGCCGTGGGCACCCCCGCCGCCGCCATGACGTCCTTGGCGAAGGCCTTGGAGCCCTCGATCTGCGCGGCCTCCCCGGAGGGGCCGAAGACCGGGATGCCCGCCTCGCGCACGGCGTCGGCGACCCCGGCGACCAGCGGGGCCTCCGGGCCGACCACCACGAGGTCCGCGCCGAGGCGCGTGGCCAGCGCGGACACCGCCGCGCCGTCCAGGGCGTCGACCTGGTGCAGCTCGGCGACCTCGGCGATGCCGGCGTTGCCGGGGGCGCAGTGCAGCGCGGTGACGTCGGGATCGAGGGACAGGGAGCGGCACAGGGCGTGTTCGCGGGCGCCGCTGCCGATGACGAGGACCTTCACGGGGTCAGCCTAACGGGAGAAGGGCCCGGCGCTTTGTGCGGGCCGCCGAGGGAGTGGAGGGATGGGGCTTGTGGGTTCCTCCAACGGGCGTGGTCCGGGGCCCTTCCGCCGGGCGCCCCGTGAGCGTCCGGCCGAGTCCGCCCTGGCTACCTGCGACCGCCTCGGCTGTCGCCGCCCGGAGCCGGACCGAGCCGGACCGGACCGAGCAGGACCGAGCCGGACCGGACCGGACCGAGCCGGACCGGGCGGCGGCTCGGCTGCCCGCGGGCTACTCGTTCGTGAACTCCTCGACCACCGTCGCGCCCAGCTCCCGGACGATCAGCTCCTGGCCGGAGAGGGCGGACTCGTCGAGGTCGGGGTCGTCCTCCTCGGGGATGTCGTCCTCGGGGGAGACCGGTGGCGGTGGCTCTGGGGCCGGGGGCCGGGGCGCGGGGGCGGACGCGGGGACCGGTGCGCCGGCCGCCCGGGCGGAGGCGGGCTGGGCGGGGGCCGGGCGCTGGGCGGTCGTGGTGCCGCCGTGGCCGCCGGTGGCGCCCGCGCCGCCGTGGCCACCGCCGCCCGGCGCGCCGGCGCCGTAGCCGCCGGGGGCGCCCCCTCGGGCACCCGGGAAGCCGGGGGGACCCGCGGCGGCCGGGGAGGCCCCGCCGCCGGAGGGATCGGTGATCGCCTCGATCTTCCACTGGACGTTGAACTGCTCGGCCAGCGCCTGCCGCAGGACGTCCTCGCTGCCGCTGCTCACGAAGTTGTCGCGGGCGCCCGCGTTGACGAAGCCGAGCTGGAGGGTCGTGCCGTCGAAGCCGGTCACCTGCGCGTTCTGGCTGAGCAGGATCCAGGTGAACCGGCGGCGGTTCTTGACGGCCTCCAGGATGTTCGGCCAGAGCACGCGCGGGTCGAGGCCGCCGGCCGAAGGTGCGGCCGCGGCGGGCGCGGCAGGCGGGTGCGGGGCGGCGGCCGGGGAGGGCGCCGCGGGGGTGGCGGGCCCAGGGGCCGCGCCGGGCACGGGCCCGCCCGGGCCGGGCGCGCCCTGCGCGGATCCGCCCGCCGCGGGCCCGCCGGGGGCGGCCGTGGGCCAGCCGCCGGGCCGGCGGCCGCTGCCCGCGGAGGCGGGGGTGGGCCAGGCGCCCGGGGCGGGCGCGGCGGCGGCCGGCGCCGGTCCGGCGGCCGACGGGGCGGCGGGGGCCGGGGCGCGGGGCGGCTGCGGGGCGGGCTGCTCGCCGGCGGCGGGGCCGGGAGGCACCGGGGCGGCGGGCGCGGCGGCGGCCGGCGCCGGTCCGGCGGGGACACCCGGCGCCGGCGGGGCCGCGGCGGGGGCCGCCCCCGGCGCCGCACCGCCGTCGTGGCCCGCTCCGGGACCGCGGACGGCCGCGCGGGCGGCGGCGGGGCCGCCGCCCGGCGGAATCGGTGCGGGGGCCGCTCCCGCGTGCGCCTCCGGCCCGGGCACGTACCCCAGGGCGGGCATCCCGGCCGCCGGCGCCGCGAACCCGGCCGCGGGCGCCGCGAAGCTCACGCCGCGCTCCAGACGGTCCAGGCGGGCCATGACCGCCCGCTCGTCGCCGTACGTGGCGGGCAGCAGCACGCGCGCGCAGATCAGCTCGAGCTGGAGGCGCGGCGAGGTGGCGCCGCGCATCTCGGTCAGTCCCTCGTTGACCAGGTCGGCGGCCCGGCTCAGCTCGGCCGCGCCGAAGGTGCCGGCCTGGGCCTGCATCCGCTCGATGACGTCGGCCGGGGCGTCGATCAGCCCCTTCTCGGCGGCGTCGGGCACCGCGGCGAGGATGACCAGGTCGCGCAGCCGCTCCAGCAGGTCGGCGACGAACCGCCGCGGGTCGTTGCCGCCCTCGATCACGCGGTCGACGACCTCGAAGGCCGCGGCCCCGTCCCCGGTCGCGAAGGCCTCGACGACGGAGTCCAGGAGCGACCCGTCGGTGTACCCGAGCAGGGAGGTGGCCATGGCGTACGTCACACCGTCCGCGCCGGCGCCGGCGAGCAGCTGGTCCATGACGGACATCGAGTCACGCACGGATCCGCCGCCGGCCCGCACGACGAGCGGCAGCACCCCGTCCTCGACGGGGATCTTCTCCTTCTGGCACACCTCGCCGAGGTATTCCCGGAGGGTCCCCGGCGGCACGAGCCGGAACGGGTAGTGGTGGGTGCGCGACCGGATGGTCCCGATGACCTTCTCGGGCTCGGTGGTCGCGAAGATGAACTTGAGGTGCTCCGGGGGCTCCTCGACGACCTTCAGCAGCGCGTTGAAACCGGCCGACGTGACCATGTGGGCCTCGTCGATGATGTAGATCTTGTACCGGCTGCGCGCGGGTCCGAAGAACGCCTTCTCCCGCAGGTCACGGGCGTCGTCCACACCACCGTGCGAGGCCGCGTCGATCTCGATGACGTCGATCGAACCGGGTCCGGTGCGGGCCAGGTCCTGGCAGGACTGGCAGGTGCCGCACGGGGTCGGTGTGGGTCCCTCCTCGCAGTTCAGGCACCGGGCGAGGATCCGCGCGCTGGTCGTCTTGCCGCAGCCGCGCGGACCGCTGAACAGGTACGCGTGATTGACCCGGTTGTTCCGCAGCGCCTGCTGCAGCGGGTCGGTGACATGCTCCTGCCCGATGACCTCGGCGAACGACTCCGGGCGATAGCGGCGGTACAGCGCGAGAGACGACACGCTTACGAGGTTATAGGCGCGGACTGACATCGGGTCCCGCCCGCGGAGGCGGGGGCGGACGGCCGCACCGGGGGCCCGCGCGCGAAAGACAACCGGAGCCGGACGGTCACCGGCGAACGTCGGCCGATGCACGCAAGCGCCCCCCACGCACCCGCCAGAGCCGACCTACCCTTGCTGCCTTCCGGCCCTGGGGGAGTTCAGTCAGATAGCGCCGCGTGAGGGGCTTCGCACAGGTTACCTGATGTCGGGGGTGAGGAACGAGTTCGCGAGCACTGCTCTCGGTCATGTAATGTTTCCGACGGAGGATTCGCCTAGAGGCCTAGGGCGCACGCTTGGAAAGCGTGTTGGGGGCAACCCCTCACGAGTTCGAATCTCGTATCCTCCGCCAGTGCCTCACCGGGCACGATGTCGAAGGGCCCCCTGGAAACAGGGGGCCCTTCGACGTTGTCTCTACGCCTCGTTGTCCTGGTCTTTGTCCACAGCGAGGTTTTCTGGGGCTCCCCAGATGGCGCGCTCGATCTTCCGGGCCGCCTCCTTGAGCATGGGATCGGTCACGTGCAGGTACCGCGCCCGCATCCGGGCTGCGCCGCCCGGCTCCCAACCCATGATCTGGTCAATGACTCGGTCCGGGACCCCGAGCAGCATCAGCACGGTGCCCGCAGTGTGCCGCGCATCGTGTAGGCGCCCGTCCCGGACGCCGGCGTCTTCCAGCAGCCGCTTCCAGTCGTGGTAGTCCGTGTTCGGGCTGAGCGGTCCGCCCAACGGCTTGGTGAACACGTACTCGGACTCGGTCCACAGATTCCCGGCCGCCGCGCGCTCCCGGGCCTGCGCCTCCCTGTGAGAGCGGAGCATCACGACCAGCGGGCCCGGGAGGGGCACGGCGCGGCGTCCGGCCCGTGATTTCGTGTTCTTCGTCTCGCGTCGCACCTGCACCCGGGCCGGGCAGTAGCCGGCCTTCCGCCCGCAGGGCGCTGCCTCGCCGCACCCATGCTCGTACTTCGGTCGCAGCCGGTTCCTGCGCAGCTTCAGGTACTCGTTGTCCAGGTCTACGTCAGACCACCGCAGACCGAGCGTCTCGCCCTGTCGCAGTCCGAGGGCCAGGGCCAGCATCCAGCGGGCACTGTTGCGGCGCTTGTTCACCTCAAGCAAGAGGCTCTGCACCTCGTCCACGGAGTAGGGCTCTACCTCCGTCTCGTCCTCTTCCATCCGGGGAGGCTTCGCCAGCGCGGCGGCGTTCTTCGCTGCGTGGCCGCGCCGGACCGCTTCCCCTAATGCCGTACGTGCCGTCCGGTGAGCCTGGTGCGCGGTGCCTGCCTTGCTGCCGGCGCTCTGCATCCGGCGGTACAGACTCTCCAGGTGTTCGGGCTCCAGGCGGTCGATGCGATGCCGACCGATTCCCGGCACCAGGTGCACCCGGACTGCCACCTCGTAGCCGGCGTACGTGTTCTCGCTCACTACGGGCCGGGCAATGTTCTCGACCCAGTGCTCAAGCCACTTCGCCACCGTCCACGGCTTGCCGGGCTGGCGCGCGGAACCTTCGTCCCGCTGCTTCTCCAGGCGCCGGACTTCGTCCACCAGCTCTTTGCGCGTGGGGCGCGTCAGGTGGCGGCGGTAGGGCGTTCCGTCGTCCTTGTAGCCCATGGGTACACGGGCGTGCCAGCGTCCGTCCTTGCCCAGGTAGATGGCCGATTCGCCGTTGGCTCGGCGTGTGCGCTTTTTCTCCTCTGCCATTGGCAGTTCCTCCGGTCGGTGCAAGGTAGACAGACCGGAGCGCCGCCCGTATATCGGGCGGCGCTCCGAGGGGGGCGAGATCAGGCGGCGCGCTGCTCGGCGCGGCGGCGGGCGAGGTAGGCGGCCGGGGCGTCGGCGGGGACGCGTCGGAGTCCGCCGATGGTCAGGGACTCCAGCTCTCCGGCGCGGATGAGGGCGTAGCAGGTGGTGCGGCCGATGCGGAGGCAGCGGGCCGCCTCTTCGACGGTCAGGAGAACGGGGGCCGGGTCGCCAGCCTCGGCCAGCGGGGCGATGTCCACGGTGGTGATGCTCACGGGAAGCTCCTTTGGGACTCTCCGTCGGGGGTGGCGGGTGTCTGTAGCGGGAGTTCGTGTCTGTCCGAGGTGCGGATTTCTGCGTCACCTGCGTCACCTGCGTCATTCACCGCTCTGACCTGCGATTTCGCGGTGACGCAGCACGATGGGGGTGCGTCACCGGTGACACAGACCTGCGTCATCGGGTGACGCAGGTGACGCGGGGTGACGCAGAGACCGGCTGTCTGCGTCACCGGCCTTTGGGCAGGTCACCGGCCGTTTTCGAGGTGCGGGTGACGCAGGTGACGCAGCGTCTTCCTACTTCGGACAAAGAGGGGTGGTGTCTGTTGTGGTGCGCGTCTCAGGACGTGAAGAAGGAGCCGCTTCGCGGCGCGTCCTTCGAGGGCGGCGCCGCCGCCGAACAGCAAGAGGAGCACGCGGTGCGGCGCCGGGTGCTCCTCTTGCTTGTCCGGGCCGGGTGTGGTGCCGGGGCGGTCAGAAGGCCGCTTCCTGCTCCGGCGAGGGCGGCGCGGCGGGGGGCCGGGCGATCTCGATATAGCGGGACGCGTTGGTGCGTCCCCAGTCGATGAGGACGCCCCGGGCCGCGAGGGTGGGCTGGAGGCGCTTAAGTCGGTCGGAGAGCACCTTGCCGGTGGTCGGCCACCCTTTGGGCAGGGGGCGGAAGTCCTCGCCCGTGTAGAGGCCCGTGAGGGCGTGCAGCCATTCGGCCGAGGTCATCCGCTGCTCGGTGCCCGGGTCGATGCCGGCGGCGTGCTTGAGCACGGTCTGTGCCAGCAGGTCGCCCTCGATGACGTCGTCGTTGAGGTCGTCCAGGCTGGCCCGGTAGGCGGCGAGCGCCCCCAGACCGGTGGCCGCGTCGAGCTGCGCGCACAGGTGCGCGAAGTCGGCCATGCGCAGGTCGGTCGGAATGTCCGCCTGCGCCGCCCGCACCTGCACCGTGAGGTCCAGCAGCGAGCCGAGGATGACGGGCAGCACCTCGGCGAAGTCGGACCACAGTTCCGCCTCGGTGCGCCGCACCCGGGGGCGTTCCAGGCGGAGCGGCAGCAGCCGTTCGGCGAGGTCGGGCCGGATCACTCCCACGTCGATGCCGGTCAGCAGCAGGGGGCGGCGGTAGCCGATGCGGAACACGTCCCCGTCGGTGAACAGCGCGCGCTTGACGTTCTCCGCCCCCGTGACGATGCAGCACATGGCGTCGGACAGTTCCGGGGTCATGTGGGAGAGGTTGTCCAGGGCGGTGACCCAGCCGGCCGCCACCGCCGTGATCAGGTTCTCCTCGTCCTTCGGGGCCCGGCGCAGGTCCCCGGTCATGCCCTCGATGATCCGCACGAGCATCCGCCCGCCGGTGGACTTGCCGGCGCCCTGCGGGCCGGTGAGGAACGGGGCCGGGACGGGCACGTCCGGCCCGAGACAGCCGATGAGCCAGGCGATGGCCAGGCACTCGGTCTCGGCGGTGGCGAAGTTGCACAACCGCATCAGCAGGTCGATGCCCTTGCCGTCGGTGTCCTTGACCGGCAGGGGCAGCTCCCCGGTGAGCTGGGTGCGCCGCCAGCAGACCTCCCGCGGGTCCGGGGTGCGGATGTCCCAGCCGGTGGGGTGGATGCGCACGGACTGTCCGTCGCTGCGTCCCAGGTCCAGCCAGGTGGCCCCGTCGAATCCGGGGGCGACGCGGATGTGCACGGGCTGCACGTCCTCGGTCAGCGCCAACGCTTCGATCAGGTCGAGCGCCTCCTTCATGGCAGTGCCGTTGAACACGCCGATGCCGTCCTTGAACAGCCCGACCATGAGTTCCTGCCGGTGGCTGCCGGTCGTGCCCTGGGAGCGGATCGGGCGGGCCACGGGGTGGCCGTTGCGCTGCGCGTACACGGTGCCGTCGGCGGTGCGGAAGTACCGGAAGTGGGATTGCGCGTAGTCGGTGATGATCTCGCGGGCGGGTGTCTTCTCGTCCTTGGACATGGTCACAGTCCCAACGTGGTGCGGGCGTTGGTCCACGCGTCCGTGCAGTGCCGGGCCGTCTCGCCCTTGCGCTGCGCGGCGGTGAACAGCCGGTTGACGTGGGTGTCGGTGAGGCAGCCGCACCGGCCGTGCCGGGACAGCACGGCCAGGAAGGTGCGGTACACGGTCGCGTGGACTCCGCTGGACGCCTCGGTGATGCACTGCTCGGCCATGGCGATGCCACGAGCGAGGTAGGCAGGCGTGCGGTGCGGGCACTCCCCGCCCCCGGCCCCCGTGGGCACGGCCACGGGGGCCGGCCGGACCGGGGAGGGCGCCTTGACGGCCAGCGCCCGCACGGCGTCCGGCAGGTCGGCCATCGCGCCGGTGCCGGGCCCGAGGTAACGGGCTTAGGCCATCGTGGACTTGATGTCCACGCCGGGCCGCACCGCGTTGCGGGAGGCCATGGCGCCCCGGTAGATCCAGTGCTCACCGCGCGTCGTCGACACCGTGCGCGTGGCGGGCAGGACGGTGCGGGCCCAGGCGATGGCGTCCGCGTCGTCCAGGTCCACCACGGTCAGCCCGACGCCGCCGGGGTGGTAGCCGACACACACCGCCCGCCGCCACGCCGCCGCCCACGCGGGCGAGGCGATGACGGCCGGGTCGGTGGTGGCGGCGGCCCAGGCGTGGCAGACCCCGGGGCACCGGCAGGGCCCGGCGGTCTTCATGTTCGGCCGGCCGCCGCACGCGTTGCCCGCGCACGCCGTGCAGTTGCCGAACGGCACCTTGCCCCGACGCAGGGGCAGCACCGGCACACCAGACGCAGCGAGGCTCAGCGCGGTGCGCTGGATGGAGGGCGTCTCGCTCACGCCGCCACCCCCAGCCCGATCGTGGCGAGGAACACGGCGCCGATGTGCTCGGTGTAGGCCGGGGGGATGGCCTCGGTCAGTTCCTCGCGCACGTCGGTCCAGTCGATGCCCATAGCCGCCTGCAGCTCGGGGATGCTGGGCTTGCCGCCGCCGTTGCCGTAGGCGGCCACGTACGGGCCGTCGAAGTACTGGCCGTGCCGGTAGCCGCGCACCCGGCCCCGGTGCCGGACGTGCGCCGGCTGCTCGATGCTCCAGCCGCCCACCTCGAAGTTGCGGTGTCGGATGACTCCGAGGCCGAACATCTCGCCGCACAGGGTGAGGTCTTTGCGAATCTTCGCGCGGCCGTTGGGCTGCTCGATCACGTACGGCAGGCCCGACGCGTCCAGCAGCTCACGGGTGGGCGCGACGAGGTCGACGTGCGCGCGGCCCCAGCCCTGCGAGGCGTTCGTGCCCACCGTGAGCGCGCAGCCGTGCTGGCAGGGCGGGGAGGCGTGCACGAACGCGTACCGGCGGATCTCACCCGTCTCGATCAGGTGGGCGAGGTAGGCCAGCGCGTCGTCCCGGTGGTAGGCGAAGGGGTAGTTGGGTCGGTCGGCGATGTCGCAGCCGTCGACGGCGAAACCGGCGCGGGCGTAGCCCACGGCGGCGCCGCCGGCGCAGCAGAACAGATCCAGCAGGCGCGGCCGAGTCTCGCGCACTCGCCGGATGGTGGTGGGTTGCGTCATGCTGGGAGACCTCCAACAGGTCTGTAGTGGGCTGGTTGGGCAAGGGCGGCCCCGGTGTTCTTGGCGGAATCGGGGGCCGCCCTTGGCGTAGCGGTGAGCGGGTAATTGCTGAACCATGACGGGGCGTCAGCGGGCGAGTGGTGAGGCTTCTACCGTGCTGGGGCACCGACACCGGTTCGTGCGGTGGCTTGTGGTGCTGGCCTACGTGGGTGCCGTGTTCGGGCTCGGTGCGGTGGTGTGGCACTGGGTGAGGGGCAAGTCGTGGGACGACTCGTTCTCGTTCGCGCTGACGGTGACCGTGAGCGTGGTGGTCGGCCAGTGGTTGGCCGCTCTCATCCGGCGGAGAGCCGGACGTGGCGACGGCTGAGCCTCAGCCGTGGAAGTGGTTGCGCTTGAAGACGGCCCGGCGGATGTTCACCGTGGTGCCGCCCTTGTGACCGCTCGCACTGAGCACCTGGACGGCGATCCAGCCGCCGAAGATGACGGCGGCGAGGGTGATGAGCTGGGTGATGAACGCGGTCAGGGCGGCGATGAACGAGGTGAGCAGCAGCAGCCCGCCGCACACCGCGAGGAAGCCGACGCCTCTGAGGGCGATGTTCACCGCCGTCCGCGAGACGGCCGGCTTGGCGGTGACCGGCTCGGGGCGGGCGTGGTCGATGGCGTAGCCGGTGACGACGCGGCCGTCGGGCAGGACGATGCTCGCCACCGTCGGGACCGTACCCGGCTGGACGGGGACGATTGGCGCTGGCACCACGGCGGCGGGCGGGAGCGGGGTGGGCTGGTGGACTTCCACGGCCCGTTCGGTGGGCGGTCGGTGGATGTGGCCGGGGTACATGCGGAATCCCTTCCGAACGTGGGTCAGGGAGGCAGGGGCACCCCCTGCCGGGGGCGCTGTGGAGGGGTGTTTCGGGGGTCTGACCTGCGTGCCTCCCTGCCTCCCTGGACGATCATTTGCGCAGGTCAGAGCGAGGGAGGCGGGGCAGGGAGGCGGTCAGGGAGTTCTCCCTGCCTCCCTGGCCCGCCGGGGGTGCGCTCCCTGCCCTCATTCGGCGGAAGCGGAACCCTCCGCGTCGCGTTCGGCGAGGGCGCGGGCGACGCGGTCGCGGCCGACGACCATGCGGCCGTCGGACTTGTACGGCTCCGCGCCGGCGGCGTCCAGCACCCGCTTGAGGTCGATGAACGACCACCCGGCGTAGGCGTCCGTGTTCAGTGCGGCGAGCCGAGTGATGACCTCCTGCGTGCGCACCCGGGGCGCGTCGCCGATGACGGCGGCGATGTCGGCGAGCGGGTCGCGTTCCTCGCCGCGGTCGATGCTGTGCAGGGTGGTGACGCCGTCGCGCAGGGCCTTGGCCCGCTCGGTGATGGCCACGGCGGCTTCGTCGTCGATGTAGTGCGTGCGCACTGTGAGGGACGCCTGCCCGGCCGGGATCTCGATCCCGTCCGAGGCGACGACCAGCGTGCCCTTGTCCAGGCCCTGCCGCAGCAGGTGCGGGGCGGCGCCGCCGTCCACGGCCTTGTCCCCGAGGGCCATGCGGGCCTGCGACTCGGTGCCCAGCGCGAGCGAGGCGCGGGTGTGGGCGCCCTCGCGCACGAGCTTGGGGAGGTTCTGGTCGGTGGGGTCCTGCGTGCCCTCCCACAGCAGCACGTCGACCACCCGGCCCTGGTTGTGGACCTTGCGCACCGCCATGAAGTACCGGGATACGGCCTTGGAGCCGCCGTAAGGGCGGCCGTCCTCGTCCTTGACCGGGCACATGAACGCCACCTGAGCCTCGTCCACGATCCCGATCAGCGGCGGGAACACCGCGCCGGGGTCGCGGCGGCGGACCTCGATGCGCCGGTTCATCTCCTCGACCAGGCCCTCGACCATCTCGGTGGCCTCGATCACCTGCTCATCGGCCGGGCCCTGGATCAGGACGGTGGCGAGGCCGTCGAACATGGCCCAGTCGCCGGCGCCCTTGAGGTCGGCGATCCGGAACTCCACCCGGCGGTCCAGGCAGGCCCACAGGGCCAGCGCCCGCAGCGCGGCCGTCTTGCCCTGGTTCGACAGACCCGTGATCAACAGATGGCGCTGGTACAGGCTGAGTGCGGCGGCGTCCCCGCGCAGATCCTGCCCCCACGGCGCCTTGCCCTTGGCGTAGTCGGCGGTCAGCGTCTCGTCGGTGACCAGCGGGGACGGGCCGATCGGCTCGTCCAGCGCCCCCGAGTCGGCGATCCACAGCCGCACCGTCCGCGCGGCCTGCGGGATGGTGATGAACACTTCGTGCTCGTGCCGGGTCAGGTTCTCGGCGAGCTTGCGCCGCCGGTTCTGCACCTCGACCGTCGACACCCCGGACGGGAGGGTCACGTCGACCTCGACGCCGCATCCGGCGATCCGGATCGGTCCGAGCATGCTCGCGCCGGCGTCGCCCATCTCCTTGATGGCTCGCGCCAGGGCGGGCACCCCGAGGTCGCGCAGGGCCTTGACCACGATGGACGGCGTGATCGGCTCCCCCTCGCCCGACCGCACGTTGGCGGGCAGGGCCCAGTTCGGTGCGGCCTGCTGGTTGCGGCCGACCGCCCACAGGGCCAGCAGCGCCAGGAACGGGCCGATCGAGATCAGCGGCCCCCAGACGATCTGCACGATGCGGATGAGCAGGGCGATGAAGTCGATCGTCGCCGACAGCGGCGTGATCACGTCCCCGGCCTGGCCCGAGTTGATGGCCATGACGATGCCGAGGGCGACCAGGACGCCGATGCTCATGCCGGCGCCGACGGCGACGCCCTTGGCGGCCTCCACGGGCGAGTGGAGCAGGTCCATGCGGCGGTGGTGGCGGGCGGCGCGGAAGCGCGTCAGCCGCTCCTCCCACTCCTCGGCCGCCTCCAGGTTCCCCGCCGCCTCGGCGGCGCGGATCATCCGCTCGTACCGGGCGCCGGTGCGGCCGTCCCACGTGCGGCGGGCCACGATCCGGCCGCCGTTGACGGTGTAGAGGCCGTGCCGGGCCGTCGCCCGGACGACCGTCTTCGCCCGCTCGTGCGTGGCGACGCTCTTCACGGCGCGACCGGAGCGCACCCACAGTGGCACCGGCCGCGTGGGCGGCGCGTCGGGCACGACGGTGAGGACGGTGGGGGCCGTGTCGGGGGTCGGGGGGTCGGTGGGCTTGTGGAGGTGGACGACGTTCTCAGACATGCTGGGGGTTCTCCTGAACTGCCCCGACAGGGGCGGGAGTAGGGAGAGAGCCGGGGTGGCCGGGGCCGTGGAAAGCGCGGCCACCCCGGTGCGAGGGTTGGCTGGTCAGAACCAGCCGGACGACTTCTTGGCGGCCTTGGCGCGGGCGGCCTCGGTCAGCAGCCGCTGCCGCTCGGCGTGCAGGGCGGTCAGTTCCGCGTTCAGGCGCATCTCCGCGCTGTTGCCGGTGGCGTCCATGCGCTGCTCTTCACGGCCGGCGCTGCGGCCCCGGGCGACCTTGTAGGCGCCGCCGGCCAGGGCGCGGGCCATCGCCCGGCGCTCGCTGCCGTTCAGCGGCCACCACTCGCCCCGGCGGACCGCTTCCAGCTTCTTCGTGGTCGCCTGGATCTCGCGGTCCAGGCGGCGTATGTCGGCGTTACGCATGCTCAGGCACTCCTCGGAGAGTCGGAAGGTTCGGGGAAGGCGCAGGTCACGCAGGTGCCGAGCGAGGCGGGGATGACGTATCCGGCATCCCGCTGGCAGGTGGGGCAGGTGCGGCGGGCCCGGTTCGCGGCGGCGAGCGCCGTCCACCGGGCCGGGGTCATCGGCCGGACCGGTTTGGCCAGGTCGACGCGGTAGAGGTAGGCAACCAGCGGCGGGCGCCGGCGGCGGGGTCGTTCGAGCTGTGCGGCCACGTCCTGGCCGCCGGGCCGCAGACCGCGCGCCCTCAGCTGGCGGCGGGTGGCGTAGCCGTCGGGGGCCAGGTGCCAGCGGTAGGTGGGCAGGGTGGTCATGCGGCGCCCCGGCGTCCGGGGCGCCGTCCGGCGACGCCGGCGAGCAGGCGACCGAGACCGGCACGGCGGACGCGGCCGGGGCCGCGCTTGGCCGCGTACATGGCCTCGTCCGCCCTGCGCAGCAGCCCCGACAGGTCCTCTGCCGGATGGTCACCGCGCCGCACCCAGCCCAGCGACACCGTGGTGTGCACCTCGGGTGCCGCGTCGACGGGACGGGCCAGGACGCGGGCGAGGACGGCGAACCGGTCGGCGGCACTGCCCTCGCGGTCGATGAGGACGGCGGCGAACTCGTCACCCCCGAGCCTGCCGACCACACCGGCGCGGCCCACGGCATGGGAGAGCCGGGCCGCCGTGGCGGCGAGCAGAGCGTCACCGGCAGCGTGCCCGTGGGTGTCGTTGACCTGCTTGAAGCGGTCCACGTCCGCCAGCACCACCACCGCGTGCGGGTTGCGCAGCAGACGGCGGGCCCGGCGGGTGAACGCCTCCCGCGTCCACAGCCCGGTCAACGGGTCACGGCGAGCAATCCGCAGCCGCCGGGACATCCACCACCCGTGGACACCCCACACCAGCGCCACACCGACCGCGATCAGGACGAACACCGGTGTGCTCACCCGGCCACCCCCGCCCCGGCACGCTCGGCGAGCAACGTGTCCCGCAGCATCCGGGCGTTCGCCGGCGACGTACGCACCACCCGGCGGATGCCCTCCGCGGTCACCCTCGCGTCCGGCCAATCGGCCGTCACCTCGCGCGCCTCGGCCAGCAGCTCGGCCGGGGTGCGCTTGGGCCGGGGCGACTTCGCCACCTCCGGGACACGGCCGGTGGCGCGGCGCGGCCTACTCGACTCGGCCGCCACCGCGCGCCGCTCGATCGGCTTGACCGGGGCCGGGGCGATCGAAGGGAGCGGCTTGGTGGGGAGAGTCGACTTGCCCAGGTCGACGGCGACCGGATCGGGCAGGGGCAGCCGGGTCAGGGTCACCACCGGGTCCGGGGTCGATACCGCGAGGTCAGCCATAGACCGTTTCGCGGGTTTCTCGGTGGATTCCTCCGCATACGTGTCCGGAGCGGGGTCGAGGGTGGTGGCGCCGAACATCGAGGCAAGGGCGGCGTCCGCGCCGGCGGTGACGCGGTCGCGCTGCACGTCCAGCAGCCTCGATCCGAGCGCGACATCCCCGACCCCGACCCTGCGGGCCAGCCGCCACGACGCCCTATCCGACCGCTTGCGCACCCGGTCGCTGGGGTGCTGGGTGGCGCGGGCCCGGTGGTAGGCCAGGGCCTGCACCAGATCGGCGGTGCGGCGCTCGTTCTCCGCGTCGCGGCCGTCGGTGTGCACCACGATCCGCCGGGCCAGGAACGCCATGCCCTCGGCCGAGACGGACATCCCCATCGGGGTCAGCGCGTAGATCACCGTGCGACCCGGGTCGGGGGCGGCCATCGCGCCCATGACGGCGGCGGCGGCCGGCAGCGCCCACAGCCCGAGCCGGACGATGCGCGGGGAGGACTGGCCCAGCATGGTCAGCCCGAGCAGGACCAGGGCGAGCACGGCCGTGGCGCCCTCACCGGCGGCGAGCGCACCGAGCGCGGTGCCCTTGCCGTAGGCGTGGCCGATGTTGCTGTACGTGCCGATACCACCGAACACGCCGGTGGCCAGCATCGGCACGAACGCGGCCGTCAGCACCCCGACTTGTACGCGGGTCAGCTTCGCGCCGGTCATCGGGCACCCCCGGCGGTGAGCAGGGCGGCGAGGATGAGCAGGGCGCCGCCGGTCATGGTCAGGTCGACCGCGCGTCGCAGGCAGGTGAACTTCTTGACCGCGAGCCGGGAGAGTCCGGCGATGTCGGCGGCCAGGTCCGAGGTGACGGCGGCGCCGATCTGTTCGGCGGTGAGGGTGGCCCACAGGGGGAAGCCGTGCCGGCCGCTCAGGTTCGGGCGGACCGAGCGCAGCAGCAGCCCGGCCGCACCGACCAGCAGTGCCAGACCGATGCCGCCCGCGATGTAGGCGGGGAGGTTCAGGGGCAGGTCGCGGGCGACCGACCACGTGCCGGCGAGGACCGCGCCGACGAACGCCAGCAGCAGCGCCGTCTTCGTGTCCGTCCGCGCGATCTCCGCCTTGACCTCGGCGTGCGCGGCGGTCAGATTCCGGTTGGTGGCGCTCACGCGGCACCCCCGGGAAGGCTCACGCCGGCCGCGCGATTGAGGAGCGTGACGCGGGCGGCGAGCGCGCGGCGGCGGGCCCGGCGGATGCGGCGGGCGTCCAGCTCGGTCGGCGTGCGGTCCAGCGTGACGATGTGCGCGTCCAGCAGGTCGATGTCCGCCAGGATGACGGGCATCTCCCGCTCGATCGCGTCCAGCTCCGCGTCCGTCGGCTCCATGAAGTCCGCGAACGCCGTAACAGCGTCCTGAACAGTGACGATGTGGTCCATTGGGTCGTGGTCCTCTCACAGGGTGGAACGGCCCGAACAGCGCCCCCGGAGCTGCAACTCCGGGGGCGCGCGCCGTTGAAGTCGGAACATCCGGCTCCCCTCAGCGCTGCACGTACGAGACGTGCAGCGGAGGCAACCGGCCGCAGCGGCGAGCGCTGCGGAGGGGTTGAACGTGTCGCTGTCTCCTCCGGGAACACGAGCTCCCGTTTCAGGCGTATGGAGACGTGACCTTTCGGTCTAAGCCCTCCCGAATGCCCAGGGTCGGGTGCGCCCTCGGCCCGCTCTGTCCCGGGCCCCTTGAGGCCGCGTCCGGTGGACGTGGCCCCCATTGGTCGTGCTTCGGTGCCACACACCCGCCATGCGTGGTGTGTATTACCTACCACTCACGTTGGCAGAAGGATTCCGCGCCGTCAACCCGTGGCTTTCGACTCGGTTCCGCCGGCCTGTTCCGTGCGGTGGTGATTCAACTGTCCTCACCCGGCGGGCAGTTCGGGAGCGAGTACTTGGGGGTGCACTCGTGCACTCCTAGGTGCGAACCCTCTGCACACCCGGCCTGACCTGCGTAGAGTGACGATGAGTCAAGCTGGTACTACGGCCGCACTCTGGGGGTCCCATGGCAGACCGGAACGCCAGACTGGCCGCGCTCATGCAGGACGGCGACTTCTCGCACAAGTCCCTTGCTCGCGCGGTGGTCGCCGCTGCCGCTCGGTCAGGTGAAGACATCACCTGCGATCACACGTACGTCTCACGGTGGCTCAAGGGGGCAGTCCCACGCGGCAACATGCCGCAGTTCATCGCGGATGCCATCGGCCAGAAGGTAGGGCGCCGGCTCACCCTGGACGACATCGGCATGGGTGACGCGGCCGTGTCTTCCGTACAGCCTGACCTCGGGCTTGAGTTCGCAGACAGGCCCGAGACGACGGCCAAGACCGTCGCAGACCTCTGGCGTGCCGACCTTGCTGAGGCTGAGGTACTGGTCAAGGCGCAGCCGGACTCGGCCGCCTGGAACGCGGCGTCCCTGCGCTGGATCGTCGCCCCGCCGGACGGGGAGCTGACGCGCGCGGGCAACCGCGCGATCGGCGCGGTGGACGTGGAGATGATCCGTTCCACTGCCGACGCGTTCAGCATGCTCGATGGCAAGTTCGGCGGTGGCCACGCCCGACGCGCGCTGATCCAGTACCTGCATACGGACGTCCGGCCGATGCTGGACGGCAAGTACTCCGACGACGTGGGCAAACAGCTCTACTCGGCCGTGGCGGAAGCGCTCTTGCTCGCCGGGTGGATGTCGTACGACAGCGGGCTTCATGGCATCGCTCAGCGGTACTTCATTCAGGCCCTGCGCATGACACAAGCGGCAGGGGACCGGCTTCTTGGCGGCAGCATCCTTTCCGCGATGAGCCACCAGGCCACGTTCCTCGGGCGCTACCAGGACGCTGCCACCCTTGCTCGGGCGGCCTACACGGGACCGGCCGGAGTGCTGGGCCCCACGATGTCCGCGCAGTTCCGCGCGATGGAGGCGCGGGCCCTGGCCCGCCTCGGCGACGAACGGGGATGCGACCTCGCTTTGGTAGAGGCAGAGCGCAAGCTCAGTCAGCGGACCCCGGACAGCGATCCGCCGTACATCGCGTATTTCGATGAAGTGGAACTTGCAGCCGAGATCGGCCACTGCTTCCGAGATTTGGGCCGGTCCGCAGAAGCGGCAGAACGAGGCGCGGGGTCAATCTTCGGCGACGGTCTGAACAATCGAAGCGACTTCTTCGCGACGATGGTGCAGGCCGAAGCACATATAAACCAGGGTGAAATTGGGCGCGGCTGCGAAATCGCCAAGACTGCACTACAACTCGGTGAGGGGTTAAAGTCGGCGCGCTGCGTCCAGTACGTTCGAGAATTCCGCGAACGCGTTTCCCCTGGGATGCGTGACGCTGTGGAATTCCGCGCCTTCATGGAAGAAGCGCGGACCTACCGCCTGTGGCAGAAATGCGGCTTGACTCCTTAAAAGGGCGCCCAATCTCGGCGTGATCCTCCGGACCGGAGAGTTGCCACCCGCTTCTCGACCTCGTCAGCGGCCCGGGGGTTCGCGCCCGCGTTCTGCGAGAGCCACGTGACCATCAGCAGTTCTCGCACGCTCCGGAGAACGGCGTATCCGGACCATCCGCGCACGTCGAAACCGTAGCCCGCCACGAAATCCGCATATTCCGCTTCCGTATGCCATCCAAAGCTGTCGTAATACATGGCTGTTTGCATCAGGTCCCACTCGCGGGGGCCTGCAGCAAACCCATCCAGGTCAATTACGCGCGGATGGCCAGACGCATCGTGCAGGACGTTACCCACGTTGAAGTCACCGTGCAGATGTCCCGAGGGGAGCGAGAATTCAAGGCGCTCATACTCGACCTCCAAATCCCTCGCCATAGAGCGCAGGAATGATCGGGTACTCGCCGGAATTGAGGCACGCTCCAAGCGGCTCGCGACCTTTTCGAACGGCTGGAGTCGCGGCAGCGAAAAGGGCGGCAGCTCCAGTTCATGGAGCCGCCGCAATAGCACGCCCATTTCCGCCGTACTCGCGTACGTGTCGCCGTCTGCGAGCCCTTCCCAGAAGGTGACCGGGTGGTCCTCAATCACGATCGGCTGTTCGGCGTCCGTGACGAGACGAGCAGCCGGGTATCCCTGGTCAGCGAGCCACCGGGCCACCGCTACCTCTCGCCGCACCGAGGCAAGCCGGTCAGCTCCCCGCCCCACCCGCGAGATGATCCGGCCGCCGTCGACACGGAACACGGCATGGTCGCCTAGCCGAAGGATCTCGATGCCGTCCGGCTCCAGGTCGGCGACCGCGCATGCCCGGCGCAGGATGGCCTCTGCCGCGTCCGCGTCGAACTCCGTGCTTTCCGCCGTCGTCATGCCGTCTGCGTCTCCCGTCCGGTCGGCAGCGTGAGGACTTCCCGCCCTCGCCCTGCCCCCTTGCCGATCAACCCTTGACCCTCCATCTGCGCGATGGCGGAGCGCACGGCAGTCCGGGACGCTCCGAACCGCTCGCACAGCTCCCTCTCGGTAGGGAAGCGGTCACCCACCTTCACCTCCCCGCCGCGCAACAGGTCGGTCACCCGCTCGACCAACGGCCGGCGGTCGCCGGTCCCCACCACGAACCATCCCGCGCCCTGTACCGACTCGATCACACCATCGGCCTTGAGCGCGGCAAGCGCCCGCTCGATGGTGCTGCGGCTCACGCCGTACTCGCTCACGAGCGCCGACTGAGACGGCAGCGCTTCTGTGATCTCGCCGTCCCTGATCTTCTCGCGGAGGGATTCCGAGACCTCCAGGTACGTACCTCGCGGACTGCCCTGCGGCACGTGGGCTCCCCTCCCTAGTTTTCGCCGGCGATCTGACAGCACCTCATCGTCCCCAGCTTCCCATGTCCCGTACCCCGGATCACCGGTGTCCGGCACGGTCCCCAACTGCGGGCTTTCACGCACCCCTTCCAATGTCAGTGTTTGCCGCTATCGTGAGTTCACTCTGATCACCTGTAGTGACGCTCGTGTCACACGGAACAGTGGGGGGCATCGTGGGACAGTCGGCTATGACATGGCTGGACGATTTGACCAGTCTCTACACGCCAACTGCAACGCAGTTCGATGCAGCACGGCGCCACCGCGGCTCTATCGAAACGCGCCTTGACGCTTATTTGGGTCTGCGCGAGATGTTCGAAATTGGTTCCCTCCGGCACGGAACTGGCGTATGGCAGTACAGTGACGCAGATTTTTTGGCATCACTCAAGGGAATTCAGCCAGGCTCCCCTTGGACGATGCTAAACAGAGTGAAGGACACTCTTCAGGACCGCTTCCCGTCAACGACTATTGTAATTCGTCGCCCAGCGGTGGTATGCAGATTTTCAGACGGGCACGTGGAAGTCGTACCTGCTTACCCGGACACCTCCGGCTACTGGATCGCCAATCCTTCGGATGGATGGATGAAAACATACCCGAAGGATCACAACCAGTACGTAAACGACATCAACAAGAAGCACAATGGGGCTGCTAAACGGCTCGCCCGTCAGCTCAAAATTTGGAAGTATCTGCGTAACGTACCAGTGTCCTCTTGCTATCTGGAGATGCGTTCGGCCAAGCATCTCGATGGCGAGACAACATATTCCGCGCTCTGGGACCTATATCTCACGCTCAGCAAGATGCATGATGCTGGTCTTGCAGCGATGAACGACCCGACAGGACTGGGGTCACGATTCGGCTCATGCTCTTCGGAATCGAATCGTCAAGACGCGCTGTCGAAACTTAACACCGCCGTCACTCGCGCACGAAAGGCCAAAGACTTCTACCACAGCGGCGACAACGAGAAGGCTATCGAACAGCTCAAGTTGCTTTTCAACCGATAGATCAATCCGCACAGACGCAACGAGAGACGGTTGCCCACATGAGCCCAGCCCCTCAGGCAGACTACGAACCGCCGTCTAGCACACATATGGCTGCTCGCCAAAACGAAACCGATGCGCTGCGGCTACTCATTGCGCAACGCCGACTTTATTCTCAAGCAAAGAGGTGGCTGGCACTTCGCTGGTTCGGCATGCTGGTTATCGGACTCGGCGCGCCCGTCGTTTCCGTGGTATTGCCGGACCTTGCCGTTGTCTCCGGGGCGATTGCAGGACTGTGGCTCTTTTTGGGGCAGAGCGTCCTGATCAATGCTCAGTCCACTACGGTCGCCAGGGCCGCAGCAGTCCAAGAGCAGTTTGACTTTTACGTTTTCGGGATGCCGGGCAGCGTCGAAAGGTCAACCCTGCCAGCGATGGAGGAGATCGCTGTCGTCGCTGGTCCCGATTCGGAACTCAGGCGTATCGCTGATGATGAAAAGCTCCTGGACTGGTATCCGATCGATGCGAGCACCCCAGGGGTCATCACAGTGGCTATCTCGCAGCGGGCCAACGCGGCGTATTCGGATAGGCTCTTGCGTTCCACGGCGATCACCTGGACGACGGTAACCGTATTTTGGGTATTGGCGCTAATCACAGCAAGCGTTTGGGTGAGGCTATCACTCACTACGTTCCTAGTCGGTGTCCTACTTCCGGTCTTGCCATCATTCCTTGATGTCCTTCGATATATCTTCGGGATTCGACGTGCGGCACGCGATCGAGGCGATCTGACTCGTTCAATCGAGAGTCGAATGCGCGCCACCGGCGAATCGATCGATGGGAACGATCTGCTCGTCTGGCAAGAGAGTTTGTACGATCTCCGCCGCTCAACACCCCTTGTCCCGGACGCTATTTACAAGTTGCGGCGTGCCGTTAATGAGCGCGCGATGAAGACAGCCGCGTCACAGCTCCGTCAACAGGCAAGAAGATCCGAGAACGACACCTGAGGGTAGGAAACACAGTCCGGGCACGCGATGCCCACGTCGTCGGCGTCGTCCCCCACACGTGAGGTGCGACCTCGGCAACAGCGCTGTTTGTCCTGGTCTTCGTCCAGTGCGCCGACGGCCGCCACCGTTCGCCGACGTGCGTGCACCCCACCTGACCTGCCACGTGAACCCCCACGGACGTCCCGGCAGGGTCACGCGGACAGTTGGCCGGCGTGCCTGCCGAGGTATGTGACATCCGCGGGTTGGTCTGATGACCCCCGTCGGGGTGCTGCACCCCGGCAGCATGGGTGCAGCAATGGCCGCGCGGGCCCGGCTCGGCGGCGCTGAAGTCGTGTGGTGCCCTGCGGGTCGCAGCGCTGCGACTCACGACCGAGCCACGCGGTACGGGCTCGCCGCAACAAGTGGGATGCGCCACCGAACACCACTGAAGCGCTCGCCCTGCTGCTCCCGGTACCGGACGACGAACCGGTCTAGCCCAGCATCGATCTCCCAAAATGCCCCTTCACAACTCAAGCGCTCCTATGATCGGTTCGCGCGATCAATGCGGAGTCGTAGTGGGGGGCCATGACACAGCCAGCAGCCGAAAGGGCGATCGAGAGACTCCTCGACCACGACAGGAAGATCCTCGATCTTCGGCATGAGATCCGTAAAGCCCGCCTTAAGCGGTTCTTGTTGGTTTCGACCTATTCCTCCGCACCCGCACTGCTGTTACTCCTCTTCATCGGGAACATCGCGGCATGGGGCCGCGTCGACCTCGCCCGCGTCAATCTGGCCTGCATCCCGCTTCTCGTCGCCCTCTTGGTCCTGTGTGTGATCGTCCGCGAGAGCAGCACCGAGCGTGTCGGCATACGTACAGTCCTCTCGGACACGTGGGCGTCGGGGTACGCGGCGACGAAGAAGATCGACCTTGAGCTGGCCATAGAGCGAAGGCGCCTTTCCGCCGTATCTACCAACCTGCCAACAGAGACCCGCCGCCACATCTACCGAGAGACCGTGCCAGGAGCCATCGAGCAGTACCGCTCCGACGGACTTCGCTACAGGCGGGTTCACAACCTCTTCCAAAGTGTCATCATCATCGGCTCGCTGGCGACGTCGACGGCAGCGAGCCTCGCGGAAACCCCACCGCCCTACAAGTGGATCACCGTTGGCACGAGCTTCTCAGTTGGTCTCGCGGCAGGCTTCACCGGCTACTTCAAGTTCCGCGAGCGCAGCTTCTACCTCCAGCAGACGGCCGACGCCATCGAGGAGGAGTACGACGCCGTCAACCTGAAGGTGGGCCGGTACAAGGGCAGCACAGACGACGCAGCGGCTCTGCTGGAGTTCACCGAACGCGTTGAGACCCTCAAGAACGACCAGCGCAAGCGCCAACAGCAACTCGACCAGCCGACAGAGACGCCCGAGGGCTGACGTCATTGTCCTGATCATTGTCCAGTTCGCTGACGGACGTCACGGTCCACTGTCGTACGCGCACCCCCTCCGACCAGCAGCGCGAACGCCCATGAACGGCCCCGGACGATCACGCGCACAGTTGGAAAGCGTGTTGGGGGCAACCCCTCACGAGTTCGAATCTCGTATCCTCCGCCAGTGCCTCACCGGGCACGTTGTCGAAGGGCCCCACCGCTTGCGGTGGGGCCCTTCGACGTTGCCGGTCGCGGCCCGCGCCCCCGATGCCCGTCGGTCTGGTCCCCGGCGCGCGCGGGTAGCCGCTTCCCATGGGCGACATCCTCGTGGGCACGTGTTCGTGGACGGACCGGGCACTGGTGGCCAGCGGCTGGTACCCGGTGGGGCGGCGGGACGCCGAGGGGCGGCTGCGGCACTACGCCGAGCGGTTCCCGGTCGTGGAGGTGGACGCGACGTACTACGCGCTGCCCGGTGAGCGGAACAGCCGGCTGTGGGCGGAGCGGACCCCCGACGGGTTCGTGTTCGACGTGAAGGCCTTCTCGCTGCTCACCGGGCACCCGACGCGGGACTCGGCGCTGCCGGCCGGGCTGCGGGCCGGGGACCCGGGGGTGCTGGACGAGGTGTGGGCGCGGTTCGCCGCGGGGATCGCGCCGTTGCGGCGGGCCGGGCGGCTGGGCAGTGTGCTGTTCCAGTTCCCGCCGTGGTTCCGGCCCGGGGAGCGGGCCGAGCGGTTCCTCGCCGACTGCGCGCGGCGGACGGACGGGTGGCCGGTCTCCGTGGAGTTCCGGCACCCCGCGTGGTGGGAGCCGGGGCGGGCCGAGGAGACGCGCGCGGTGCTCGCGCGGTACGGCATGGCCGCCGTCGCCGTCGACATGGTGCAGACGCTGCCCGCCTCCATCCCGCCGGTCACGCCCGTGACCTCGGCCCGGCTGTCCGTCGTGCGGTTCCACGGGCGCAGCACCGCGTGGGGCACCGGCAGCAAGGAGGACCGGTTCCGGTACGGCTACCGCGACGACGAACTCGCCGAGTGGGTGCCCCGGCTGCGGCGGCTGGCCGAGCGGACCGAGCAGGTCCACGTCCTGTTCAACAACTGCTGCGGCGACGCGGCCGTGCGCGCCGCCGAGTCCATGGCCCGGCTGCTCGGGCAGCCCGCCGGGGCCGCTACGCGATCCGCACCCGCCGCGTCACACTCACCTGGTCCAGCTCGGACACCCTGACCGTCGCCTTCATCGTCCAGGTGCCCGGCATCGGCAGGGTGAGGTCGTTCGTGGCCCAGTAGCCGCCCCGGTCGGTGAGCCGCGCGTCGATCGGGCCGATCTCGCGGGCGGGCAGCGTGAAGGACAGGCGCAGCTCGGGGACGGTGGTCAGTCCGCCGTCGGGGCCGAGCAGCACGGCCTGGACGCCGTTGTCGCCGGTGCGCCCCGGGTCCAGGGTGATCTGCACCGTGCCCCGGCCGCCCGGGGTGCCGACGTCGAAGGGGACCGTGGCGACGACGGCCCCGGGCAGCCCGGACGGCGCGGCGGCCCGGGCCGCCTCGGCCTCCGCGCGGCCCGGCGGGGTGCCGGTCAGCGCGGTCGTGGCCACCAGCACCACCGCGCCGACGGCCGCCTCGGCGAGCACGGAGCGGCGCAGGGAGCGGCGCAGGGAGTGGCGTGCATCGTGGTCCGGGGGGTTCCGGGGGTCCTTCGGGACCTCCGCGTCCTTCGGGTTCTCCGCGTCCTTCGGGTCCTGCGGGTCCTCCGGTTTCCGCGGGTCCGGCGTTCGGGGGGCTTCCGCCGGCTGTCCGTGCGCCCCCGCCCGCGCGCCGTCCACAGGCTGTGGACCCCGGCCCCCCACCGGCTCCGGCACCCGGGCCCGTGCGACCGCGGCCTCCACGTCCGACGTCTCCGCGACCGCCGTCTCCGCGACCGCCGTCTCCGCGACCGCCGTCTCCGCGACCGCGGGCGCCGCCGCCTCCCGCACCGCCCGGCCCGTCCACCGCCGCGAGGCGCTCGCCGCCAGCAGCAGGGCGACCACCGCCGCCAGTTTCAGGAGCAGGATCCTGCCGTACGGCGTTGCGGTGAGGGCCGGCCAGGAGCCGAGGCCGCGCCAGGACTGGTAGACGCCGGTGACGACCAGGACGGTCACCGCGGCGGCGGCGACACGGGAGAAGCGGGCGACCGTGGCCGGGGGCGGGGCGGAGCGGCGCAGGAGGGCCAGCAGGGCGACCAAGCCGCCGAGCCACACCGCCATCGCCAGCAGGTGCAGCACCGACGACGCGATCGCCGGCGGCACCTGGATGCCGGCGGAGGCGTGTTCGGCGGTGGCCCAGGTCAGGGCCAGGCCGACGGCCAGGGCGCCGCCCGTCGCGAGGGCGGCCCGGGGCGGCGCGGCCGGGTCGGTCCGCCTGCGGGCCAGGCACAGGAGGAAGCCCGCCGTCACCAGCAGCAGGACGAGCCGGGCCAGGAGGGCGAGGCCGGGGCGGCCGGTCAGGGTGCGGCCCAGGGCCGCGGGGTCCAGGGCGGCGGCCGGGCCGGTGCCGGCCTCGTACGGGGCGCGCAGGAGCACCAGGGCCGCCGTGGTCGCCAGCAGCGTCCACCAGCCGGTCAGCAGCGGCAGCCGCAGCGGGGCCGGGTCCGGGGGGCGGCACAGGGCCGCGAACGCCGCCGTGCCGATGAGCAGGGCCGCGGCGAGGTAGGCGAGGAGGCGGGCCGTGTCGTGCAGGGCGCCGGTGACGGGGTGCTCGGCCGGGGCCGCGGGCACGGCGGCCGGGGCGGGGGACGGCGCGCCGACGGAGAAGGTGAAGGCGCCGGAGACCGGGTGGCTGTCCGCCGACACCACCCGCCAGGCCACCGTGAAGGTGCCCTCGGCGAGCCCGGCGGGCAGGGTGGCGCGGGCGGTGTCGGAGCGGCCGTCCGCGTGCCGCGGCTCGCCCGTGCGCACGCGCCGGCCGTCGGGGCCGTAGACGCGGAAGGAGTCGTCGAGCAGGCCGACGGACTCGGTGAAGGTCAGGGTGAGGGCGCGGGGGGCCGACGGGAGGACGGCGCGGTCGCCGGGGTCGGTGCTCCGGAGGGCGGAGTGGGCGCTCGCCGGTCCGGTGCCGCCGAGGAGGAACAGGACCAGCACGGTGCCCAGCAGCACCAGCCCCTGAAGTCGCCGACGCCGTCGGCCTGCGTTGCGGGCACGGTCACACCTCACGTCACGTCTCCGTCGTCGGACTCGCCGTCTCACGGATACGTACGCACGGGAGGCGTCCGCCGCTCAGCGTCCCGCGGTCGCGTGCGGGCGGGAGGCGTCCCCCGCCCGGCGCCGCGCGGAGAGGCACGGCGCCCGCCGCCTCAGGGCCGGCACAGCTCCCTGATCCGTGCCGCCCGGTCGGGGTGACGCTCCGTCAGCTCGGCGGCGTCGCCGTGCTCGTAGCCCTCGTACGTGAAGCCGGGTGCCATCGTGCAGCCGAACAGCGTCCACGCGCCGCCCGCCGCCACCCGCCCGCCCATCCAGGTGCCGGCGGGGACGGTCAGCTGCACGTGCTGGCCGCCGAGGACGTCCGGCCCCAGCACGGCGGTCCGCGAGGTGCCGTCCGGGGCGAGGAGCAGCAGCTCCAGCGGGTCGCCGAGGTAGAAGTGCCAGATCTCGTCGGAGGGCAGCCGGTGCAGGGCGGAGAAGTCGTCCGGGCCGGCGGTCAGCAGGGCGACGACGGCCGTGCCCTCGGGCCGGCCGTCGGCCCGCTCCGGCCCGGCCCAGGTCTGCCGGAACCGCCCGCCCTCACGGGGGATCGGCTCCAGTCCGTAGTGCGCGACGAGCTCCTCGGGAGTCACACCGGGAAGGCTACCTCCCGCCTGAGGAAGGCGAGTTGCGCCTTCTTCTCCGGCAGGTACACGTCCGGCAGGTCGATCTCGGGCAGCACGACGACCGGGCCCGCCGTGAAGCCCTGCCGCAGGAAACGGGCGATCGCCTTGTCGTTGCGCACGTCCGGGTCGACCACGATCCGCCGGCGGTCCAGGCCGGCCAGGACGTACGCCGTGACGGCGGCCAGCAGGCGCGAGGTCCAGCCGGGCCGCGCGCCCTGCGGGTCCGGGGGCGCGAGCAGCAGGTGGACGCCGATGTCGCCGGGCTCGACGGGGTAGCACTCGCCGACGCGGTCGGCGTCCGGCTCGTAGGTCTGCAGGAGCGCCGCCGCCTCGCCATCCCGCACCACCAGGAAGGCGTGGTGGGTGTCGAGCGTGTCCATGTGGGCGTAGACCTCGGCCACCTGGTCCTCGGTGAGGCCGGTCATGCCCCAGAAGGCGGCCCGGTCCTCGCTCACCCAGCGGTGGATCACGGGGGCGTCGGTCCGGGCGTCCAGCGGCAGGACGCGGACGGTGCCGAAGCCGTCGACCACCTGTTCGTGGACGGCCGTGCGGGAGGCGTACGGGTCAGACATCGGTCTCCTTCTCGAGCAGGTCCCAGTCGGTGACGACCGGGACGAGGTCCCCCTTGAGCCACAAGGGGAGCTGGTCGCGGTGGTGGGGCGAGCCGGGGACGCCGCAGGCGCCGAAGGGCACCACCCAGCGGCTGTCCTCGCGGCGGGCCAGGTCCCAGACGTACCGGGCGGCCGGGCCGCGCGCGGCGAGGTCGGTGAGGCCGGGCACGGCGGAGGTGCACAGCACGCAGTCGTGGTCGCCGGACAGGCCGGGTTCGTCGTACGGCGTGCCGGGCGGCAGCGCCCGCCAGGCGGCGAGCCGGTGGGTGTCCCCCCACGTGGCCTCCGGTGCGGCTTCCGGGCCGGCCCCGGGACCGGCCTGCGCGGTGCCGGCGGCGGCCCGCTGCCGTGCGGCCGCCTCCTCCAGGCCCGCGCGGACCGCCGCCGGGCGGTCGATGCCGTACAGCTCGTCGGCGGTCAGCAGGTGTTCCAGGGCGTAGCCGACGCGCGGGAGCAGCGCCAGCCAGGGCAGGAACACCTCCGGGTAGGCCGGCGGCACGGCCAGCGCGGCGAACGCGGGCTGCGCCGCCAGGTGGCGTACGACCGCGCCGCGCACCGCCGCGTAGGAGGCCGCGTCGGCGCTGTCGGCGTCCATGTGGCGGTCCCAGCGCAGGAGCCGGTCCCGCAGCCGGGCCGCCTCGGGGGACAGGCCGTCCAGGCCCTCGGCGAGCTCCAGCAGCGGCGCGGCCGAGGCGAGGTGGGTGTCCGTGTGGATCGCGGCCATGTCGGCGGCGCACCAGCGCTCCTCGCGGGCGAGCAGGGCGGCGATGCGCTCGGCGCGGTGCGGCGGGGCGAACTCGACGCCGAGCGGGGCGGCCGGGCCGCGCTGGTTGGCCATCACGGCGACGCCGTCGGTCAGCCCGGCGCGGGGCATCTCGTGCCAGCCCCGCCACGCGTGGCCGGGCTCCCAGGCGGGCACGATCCGGACCCGGTTGGCCGCGGCGCGCACCGGCACCCGGCCCGCGACCCGGTGCAGCAGGCCGCCCTCGGTGTCGGCGGCCTGCACCACGTTGACGGGCTCGGCCCACAGGTCGGCGGCCCGGTCCACGTCGGCGACCCGGCGGGCGCGCAGCAGCGGCAGCAGGGCGCCGAAGCCCAGGTCGCCGGTGACGCGGGGCGGGTAGCGCAGGGCGATCGCGACGGGCGGCCCGCCGGACTCGGGCACCCCGTCGTCCAGGCCCTCCGGGCCGCCGGCGACGACCGGCCCCCGGTCGGTCTCGATCACCTCGACCTCGACGGGCTCCTCGCCCGCCACCTCGACGACCTCGGTGTGCCGGGCGGCGCGGTGCCACCCGCCGTCCGGGCCGAGGGCCTCCACGCCGGCGCCGGTGCGCCGCAGCCGCTCCCGGTACAGGTCCTGGTAGTCGGCCATGGCGTTGGTGATGGCCCAGGCGACCGTGCCGGTGTGCCCGAAGTGGGCGATGCCGGGGACGCCGGGGACGGCGAGGCCGACGACGTCGAACTCGGGGCAGGACAGGTGGATCTGCTGGTAGACGCCCGGGTCCTCGATGAAGCGGTGCGGGTCGCCCGCGACGATGGCCTGCCCGGTGGTGGTGCGCGCCCCGCTCACCAGCCAGCCGTTGCTGCCGGAGGTGCCGGGCCCGTCGGTGGCGAACAGGCCGACGGCGTCCGGGCCGAGGTGGGCGGCGACCTGCTCGCGCCAGAGCTTGGCGGGGAAGCCCGCGAAGAGGATGTGCGTGCCGAGCCAGACGCCGAGCGGGCTCCAGGGCTCCCAGCGGCCGGGGACGAGGCCGGTGCGGGCGAACTCGGGGGCGGTGGTGTCCGCCAGCCCCTCGTTCACCCCGTCGACGTACGCCCGCACCCAGTCGGCCGTCTCCGGGTCCCGGCTCTCCAGCCGCGCCCAGCAGCGGCGGGCCGTGTCGTCGAGCCGGGCGCGGCGCGCGAAGCGGTCCCAGGCCAGCGCCTCGCGGCCGAGGAAGGCGGCCGAGGTGCCCTGGGCGCGGTGCCGCTCGACCTCCAGCTGCCAGGCCCGGTCCCGGGCGGTGACGCGGCCCTGGGCGCGGGCGAGTTCGGCCGCGCTGCCCGCGCGCAGATGCGGGATGCCCCAGGCATCGCGGTAGATCTCGATCGCCACCCTGTGCCCTGCTTTCCTTTAGGTTAGGCTCGCCTAAGTCAATGGTGCCGGAATCGTACGCGAAGGGTGAAGAAGCCATGGGGCAGGGGCGGGGTTGGGAGGGCACGGTCCTCAAGCTGCTGCGGGCGAAGGACTTCGTGTGCACCGTGACGGAGGCCGAGGACGTCACCGCGCACTACCGGCGGCTGCGGTTCACCGACGGCGGCCTGCTCGCGGCGACCGGCGTCCACCCGACGATGTGGGTCCGGCTGTGGTTCGACAACGCGGGCCGGCCCCACCAGCGGGCCTACACCCTGGTCGACCCCGACCCGGCGGCCGGCACCTTCGCCCTGGAGTTCGCCCTGCACGAGGGGTGCGCCAGCGACTGGGCCCGCGCGGCGCGGCCCGGCGACACCGTCGAGGCCACCGTGCAGGGCACCGGCTTCACCCATCCGGACCCGGCCCCCTCGCACGTCTTCGCCGTCGGCGACCCGGCCTCCCTCCCGGCGATCAACTCCCTGCTCGGCGCCCTGGGTTCCGCCCCGGCGACCGTCTGGTTCGAGGGCGCCCTGGACGGCCTGCCCTGGCACGCCGACCCGGCCCGCCACGAGGTCCGCGAGGTGCCGCGGCAGGGCTCCCGGCTGGCCGACGAGGTCCGGTCGGCCCTGCCCGGCCTGCTGCGGAGCACCCCCGACCCGTACGTCTGGATCGCCTGCGACGCCGCCACGACCCGGACGCTCTCGTCGTACGTCCGCAAGGAACTCGGCGTGCCCCGGCAGCGGATGCACGCGCTGGGGTACTGGCGGGCGGAGTGACCGCGCCGCCCCCCGCCCCGCTCCGCACGCGCCCCGCGGGGCGGCGGGAGGCCGCCGGGCGGTAGCCGTCAGCCGGGTGGCCCGCCCCGGCTGGCGGGCCGCGCGCGGCCGGTCCCAGCATGGAGCATGACCGAGCCACCCAGCGGCTCCCCCTGGGACCCCGAGCACGGCACCCCCCGCCGGCCGGGCACCGCCCACGGCCCCGGCCCGCGCTCCGCGCCGGCCGGACCCCGCGGCTCCGTCCCGGGAGCCCCGCCCGACGGCCCCGCCCCGCGCGACCCGTACGACCACTCCCCCACCGACCCGCACGGGCCGTACGGAGCCCACGGCCCGTCCGCCGCGCCGGGCGGGCGCGAGCCGGAACCGCCCTTCCAGGGACCCCTGACCCTGCTGTCCCGCGCCGCCTGGCAGGCCGTCCTGGTCACCGGCGTCTGCTCCCTGGTCCTGGGGGTCCTGGTCCTGGTGTGGCCGGGCGCCTCGCTGTTCGCCGCCGGGGTGCTGTTCGGCCTCTACCTCCTCCTCAGCGGCGTCCTCCAGCTGGCCTCCGCCTTCGGCACCCACCGCACCACCTCGCTGCGGGTCCTCGCCTTCGTCAGCGGCGCCCTGTCGATCCTGCTGGGCCTGTTCTGCTTCCGCGGCCCGCTGCAGTCGATCCTGCTGCTGGGGCTGTGGATCGGCATCGGCTGGCTGTTCCGCGGGATCGCGCAGGCCCTGGCCGCCGCCCACGACCCGGCGATGCCCGCCCGCGGCTGGCAGCTCTTCCTCGGGCTGCTCACGGCCGTCGCCGGGGTCGTCCTGGTCGTCGCCCCCGTGGAGTCCGTGGCCGTCCTGACCGTGGTCGCCGGCTGCTGGCTCCTCGCGGTCGGCGCCGTCGAGATCGTCACGGCCCTGCGGATCCGGGCCCGCCGTGCGCCGAGCGGGCGGATCTCGCAGCCGGCCGGGTGACCGACGTGCGCGGCCCGGGCGGTGACGTCCCGTGAGCACCGCGGCGCCTTCCCCGTGCGCCATACGCCGGAGCGCCCGGCTGCGGGTGCTCGCCCTGCTGCTCGCCCTGCTCGTCGCGGGCGCGGGCGCCGAGGCCCGGGCCGCGCCGGCCGGCGAGCACGGCGGCACGGCCGTCGAGTACGACGTCCCGGACACCGCCCCGCGCCCCGCGCCGCCCGCCCGGCGGCCCGCCGGAGCACCGCCCCGCCACCGCCGCCCGGCCGCCCGTCCCCCGTGCGCCGTGCCGTGCCCCGCGCCGGCGGCGCCGCGTTCCCCGTACGCCCCGCGCCCGTCGCGCTGTGTCGTCCTGCGCTGCTGACCGGACCGGTCACGGTCCCCTCACCCAGCCAGGTCCCCGCACAGAAGGAGAGGCACAGCCATGCACGACCCCTACGCGGTGATGCGCGCCCTGCTGCGCGCCGAGGCGGCCCGCAGCACCCCCAAGCCGGAGCCCAAGCCCGATCACCAGCAACGGCAGAGCCGGGAGAAGGAGCGAGAACGCGCCTGACCGGCGGCGCCGGACGGCGGAGGCGGGCCGCAGGGCCGCCGCCTCCGCCCCGGCGCGCCGTGCCGCACCGGACGGCGCGCACGGTCCCGCACCCGCCCACCCCGGGCCGCGGTTCCCCTTTGCCCGTATTTCCGATGTCTTTTTCAGCGTCGCACTACGTCGCCATGGCTGCGCCCGGAACGTCTCGACCGGTAGGCTTTCCGTGTGATCTTCAAGCGCATCGGAAACGGCCGGCCGTACCCCGACCACGGCCGGGAAAGCACCCGGCAGTGGGCGGACGTCGCACCGCGCCCGGTCCGCCTCGATCAGCT
The DNA here is from genome assembly GCF_044540485.1 of Streptomyces sp. NPDC085946. Classification (NCBI taxonomy): domain Bacteria; kingdom Bacillati; phylum Actinomycetota; class Actinomycetes; order Kitasatosporales; family Streptomycetaceae; genus Streptomyces; species Streptomyces sp. NPDC085946. Next base: position 91,318 of record NZ_JBITSF010000002.1, read on the forward strand.
CGTGACGACCAAGCAGCAGCTCGACCTGGAGACCCTCCTCGCCGAGGACTCCACCTTCTACGGCGACCTGTTCGCGCACGTCGTGAAGTGGCAGGGCGACCTGTACCTGGAGGACGGCCTGCACCGCGCGGTCCGCGCGGCCCTCCAGCAGCGCCAGGTGCTGCACGCCCGGGTCCTCGAACTCGACTGACCGGGCCGCACCCCGCCCTTGGCCCTTTCGGGTTGGACCGCGGCGTCGAATGATCATCTAGTAGGCATCGCCGCCCGGGAGCACTACGCTGCGCCCATGAGCATGCTGACTCCCCCTGGCATGGGCGGCCAGTACCGGATCACGGGGGACAAGTACCCGCGGATGCGCCGGCCCCGGCGACGCGGCAGGCTCGTGTTCCTCGGCGCCGCCTCCGTGGCCGCGCTGGGCCTGGTCGGCTGGGGCACGGTGCAGCTCATCGACGTGTTCACCGGCAGCGGCGGACACGCCTCCACGGTCGGCACCAAGGCGGGCTGCGCCGCCGGACCGAGCCCCTCGCCCAGCGCCAGGCCGCTGCCCGAGCCCCGCGGCATCACCGTCAACGTGCTCAACGCCACCACCCGCGGCGGCCTCGCCAAGAAGACCGCGGACGAGCTGCGCAAGCGCGGGTTCAGGATCGGCGACGTGGGCAACGCCAGCAAGGAGTACGACAAGAAGGTCAAGGGCACCGGCGTCCTGCTCGGCCCCGCCGCCGCCCTGGACACCTCGCTGCCCGTCCTCGCCACCCAGCTGCCCGGCGCCGAGCGCCGCACCGACGCGGCCCGCAAGGGCGCCGCCGTCGACCTGATCATCGGCGACGGCTTCAAGGCGCTCACGACGAAGGCGGACGCCGACCGGGCCCTGACCGCGCTGACCGAGCCGAAGCCGGCGGCCACCCCGAAGAAGGGCTGCTGAGCGACCCGCCGGGAACGGGCCGAACGGCCTCGGGAGGCGGCCGGGGGAGCCCGAGGAGGACCGCGGTCGCCCGGAACACCGCTGGGCGGCGGCCCGGACGAGACCGGGAGCCGCCCGGTGCGGAAAGAGCGGGGACGGAGAAGGAACCGGGACGGAAAGAAGGGGCCGCCCGGCGACGACGCGCCGGGCGGCCCCGTGGCAGCCGGACCTACTCGGCCGCCCCGTACATCCGGTCGCCCGCGTCGCCGAGGCCCGGCACGATGTAGCCGTGCTCGTTGAGGCGCTCGTCGACCGACGCCGTCACCACCGTCACCGGGGTGCCGGCCAGCTCGCGCTCCATGACCTCGACGCCCTCCGGCGCGGCCAGCAGCACCACGGCGGTCACGTCGTCCGCGCCGCGCTTGATGAGCTCCTGGATCGCGGCGACCAGCGTGCCGCCGGTGGCGAGCATCGGGTCCAGCACGTACACCTGACGGCCGGACAGGTCCTCCGGCATGCGCGTGGCGTACGTCGACGCCTGGAGCGTCTCCTCGTTGCGGATCATGCCGAGGAAGCCCACCTCGGCGGTCGGCAGCAGCCGGACCATGCCGTCGAGCATGCCCAGGCCGGCCCGCAGGATCGGCACCACCAGCGGGCGCGGGTGGGAGAGCTTGACGCCCGTGGTCCTGGCGACCGGCGTCTGGAGGTCGACCTGTTCGGTGCGCACGTCGCGCGTGGCCTCGTAGGCGAGCAGGGTGACCAGCTCGTCGGCGAGACGGCGGAAGGTCGCGGAGTCGGTGCGCTGGTCGCGCAGCGTGGTGAGCTTGTGGGCGACCAGGGGGTGGTCGACGACGTGGAGACGCATGTCCCCCACAGTAACCGGGCCGGATGGGCCCGGCGTCCCCGCGCGGGGCACGGGCGCCGGCCCGCCGCCACCCTTTCACTGGCGTCAAACCGCTCGTCCGGGGGAAGGTGGAGGGACGGAACTGGGGTGGTGAGCCGATGTCCGAGCGGGATTCCCGAGACGATCCGCCGCGGCGCGCGCGGCCCGGGGCGGCCGAGACGGACGCCGAACGCCGTCGGCGCCGGGCCGAGTTCCTGCGGGACCTCGCCGAGGCCCGTGCCCTGCGGGCCCGTGTCCAGCCGCGCCGCGCCAAGACGGCACGCCTGAGGCACGCGATGCGCATGCGCACGTTCCGCTGGTAGGAGGCCCGCCGCGCCGGGCGCGTCCGGCGGGAAGATCGGGCGGCTTTCGGGCGTTGCCCCGACGGGCGTGCGTGGCCGGCGGGGAAAGCCGCGTACGATCCGCAGGTGGCGGCAACGAGTGCGCCGGTGAGTCCTGCACGGACGGGCTCGCGGACCTCCTCGGGGACGCGCGGTCGAAACTGCCGGACACAGGGAGCCGAAGACGTCCCCTGAGCGCCTTGTTTCTGCCACGATTTCCGAGTGGGCGGGGCTCGGAGCAGCACTCCCCGCCCGCAACCTCCGCCGGGGGGAATCCCAACCGGCACGCCTATGACCAGTGGGAGAGTCACGGTGTACTTCGCCGCACTGCTCGCGCGCACCGAAGACGGGTGGGAAGCGAGCGACACGGAGCTCGACGATGTGGAGACCCTGTCGGATCTGGCCGACCTGGCCCGGGAAGCCTCTCCCGACGAGGACACGGTGCTCGTGCTGATCGAGCAGGAGGACGCGTGGTTCGGCGTCGTCCGGGTGGACGGCGAGGAGGACCCTCGTATCTACGTCTCGGACGCCGCCGCGGCCGCGCGCAGCAGCTACGGCGAGATCCTGCTCACCGACGAGCTGCTCGGCCGGGAGCCCGGCGACGACGGCCCCGACCTGGACGCCCTCGACCTCGACGGCACCGAGGACGGTGAACCCGGCGAGGACGCGGACGACGCCGACGAGGGCGGCGCGGCCGCCGGCTCCGCCGAGTCCGTGCCGCACGGCCCGGTCGGCGACGCCCGGGTCCTGGACGACCTGGGCGTGAGCGAGAAGGAACTGCGCTCGCTGACCTCGGACGCGGTCACCGAGATCGCCGAGGCCCTGGGCGCCTCGGAGACCCTGGAGGCCGTCCGCTGACCGACGAGACCACGGCGGTCCCCCCGGACCCGGTGCGCGACCCCTGGCGTGCCCCGATGCGGCTCGCCCTGGACGAGGCCCACCGGGCCGCCCGGGGCGGGGACGTCCCCGTCGGCGCCGTCGTGCTGGCCCCGGACGGCACCACCGTGCTCGGGGCCGGTCACAACGAACGCGAGGCCACCGGCGACCCGACGGCCCACGCGGAGGTCCTCGCCGTCCGGCGGGCCGCCGCGGAGCTCGGCGAGTGGCGGCTGACCGGGTGCACCCTGGTGGTCACGCTGGAACCCTGCACGATGTGCGCGGGCGCCCTCGTGCAGTCCCGGGTGGACCGGGTCGTCTACGGCGCCCGCGACGACAAGGCGGGCGCGGCCGGCTCCCTGTGGGACGTCGTGCGCGACCGCCGGCTCAACCACCGGCCCGAGGTGATCGAGGGCGTGCTCGCCGGGGAGTGCGCCCGGCTGCTCACCGACTTCTTCCGGGAACGCTGAACGCCTGGGGCGCCGCCTACCGATTTCAACCCAGCGCCCACCTTGTTGTAGGGTCTCCCTCGGTAGCGTGTCCGAGCGGCCGAAGGAGCTCGCCTCGAAAGCGAGTGTGGCGCAAGTCACCGAGGGTTCAAATCCCTCCGCTACCGCTTCGGAAGGGCCCCGTCGAAAGACGGGGCCCTTCGTGCGATCATGAGCCCGCTCGGCGCACACCGGTGACAGGAGTGACAGGGGGAGACCGCGATGGCGGTGAACGCAAAGAAGATCGCCGTCTACGTCCTCGCGGTCTTCGTGCTGTACGTGATCATCACGGACCCGGCCAAGGCCGCCGACTACGTCCAGATAGGGTTCGAGGGCATCTCGGACGCCGCCAAGGCCCTCGGCGACTTCGCGACCTGGGTCGCCAACGGAGGAAAGTGATGATCCGCCACCTGGTCCTGTTCAAGCTGAACGAGGGCGTCGACCGCGACGACCCGCGCGTGGCGGAGGGCGTCGAGGCCTTCCGCGCGCTGGACGGCCAGATCCCCGAGATCCGCTTCTGGGAGCTCGGCTGGAACGTCAGCGACCGGCCCGTCGCCCACGACTTCGCGATCAACTCCGCCTTCGACGACGCCGACGCGCTGCGCCGCTACGTGGAGCACCCCGCGCACCAGGCGGGTGTCGCCCTGTGGCGCGAGTTCGCCACCTGGGTGATCGCCGACTACCCGTTCTGAGACACCGCCCCGCCACGCCCTCCGCCGGTACGACGGAGGGCTTTTCCGCACTCGATGCCCCAACTTGTCCCTCAACACGGCGTTATGCGGTGCTTGCACACAGTGGACATGTCTTGTGATGCTATGACCGCTTTTCACGGATGGATTGACGGATGAGTTGACGGATGAAGAGGTGGCGTTGACCGTGTCGGCCAGTACTGCGCCGCCCCAGGACGAGGTTCCCGCCCAGGCCCCGGCGCCGGACGAGCCCGAGGCCCCGGCCCCGGCGAAACGCCGCGGCGCCGACACCCGGGCGCTGACCCAGGTGCTCTTCGCCCAGCTCAAGGAGCTCCGGCCGGGCACCCCGGAGCACCACCGGGTGCGCGGGGCGCTCATCGAGGCCAACCTCCCGCTGGTGCGCTACGCCGCCGCCCGCTTCCGCTCCCGCAACGAGCCGATGGAGGACGTCGTCCAGGTCGGCACCATCGGCCTGATCAACGCCATCGACCGCTTCGACCCGGACCGGGGCGTGCAGTTCCCGACCTTCGCGATGCCGACCGTGGTGGGCGAGATCAAGCGGTACTTCCGCGACAACGTCCGCACGGTGCACGTCCCGCGCCGGCTGCACGAGTTGTGGGTGCAGGTCAACAGCGCGACCGAGGACCTGACGACCACCCTGGGGCGCTCCCCCAGCACCGCCGAGATCGCCGAGCGGCTGCGCATCACCGAGGAGGAGGTGCTGTCCTGCATCGAGGCGGGGCGCTCTTACCATGCCACCTCGCTGGAGGCCGCGCAGGAGGGCGACGGGCTGCCCGGGCTGCTCGACCGGCTCGGCTACGAGGATCCCGCCCTGGACGGCGTGGAGCACCGCGACCTGGTCCGGCACCTGCTCGTCCAACTCCCCGAGCGGGAACAGCGGATCCTGCTGCTGCGCTACTACAGCAACCTCACCCAGTCGCAGATCAGCGCGGAGCTCGGCGTCTCCCAGATGCACGTCTCGCGGCTGCTCGCGCGCAGCTTCCAGCGGCTGCGGTCCGCGAACCGGATCGACGCGTAACCGAATACGCGATCGAAGCATCACCGGGGCGAGCGAATCGCCCAGCGGGGTTCTTCCGGGCCGATCCGGGCCGAAACACCGTCAGACCCCTTGTTTGCAGGGCCGTTTCGCATCTCGCATGTCGACATGTCACTACAGCGTGTTGCCGACATGTGACATTCTGCGTGAAGCGCGTTTGCCGGAGCTCCGGCTCCGGTATTCAGGTGAAGGCTGCGTTCCTGATGTGGGAGCGTGAGCCGCGACCGTCCCGCGACCCAAAGGGGGTGGCATGTCCGCAGAACAGGGCAGCTCGAAGGTGCTCACGCTCGCGGAGAGCGACCAAGCGCCCCATGCGCTCGCCGCGCTCGGCCCCATCGACGACGTCCCGGCCCTCCAGGCCTCGCCGGCCCCGGTCCTCCCGGCCGTGCCGGCCCCGGCCCTGCCGGCCACGGAGGACATCGACACCCGCACCCTGTCCCGCTCCCTGTTCCTGCGGCTCGCCGCGCTCGACGAGAACAGCCCCGAGCGCGCCTACGTCCGGGACACCCTGATCGAGCTCAACCTCCCGCTGGTGCGCTACGCCGCCGCCCGCTTCCGCTCCCGCAACGAGCCGATGGAGGACATCGTCCAGGTCGGCACCATCGGCCTGATCAAGGCGATCGACCGCTTCGACTGCGAGCGCGGCGTCGAGTTCCCGACGTTCGCGATGCCCACCGTCGTCGGCGAGATCAAGCGGTTCTTCCGCGACACGTCGTGGTCGGTGCGGGTGCCGCGCCGGCTCCAGGAGCTGCGCCTGGCGCTCACCAAGGCCAGCGACGAGCTCTCCCAGAAGCTCGACCGCTCCCCGACGGTCACCGAACTCGCCGCCGTGCTGGGCGTGTCCGAGGAGGACGTCGTCGACGGGCTCGCGGTCGGCAACGCGTACACGGCCTCCTCGCTGGACTCACCGGCCCCCGAGGACGACGGCGGCGAGGGGTCGCTGGCGGACCGCCTCGGCTACGAGGACACGGCCCTGGAGGGCGTGGAGTACCGCGAGTCGCTCAAGCCGCTGCTGGCCAAGCTCCCGCCCCGCGAGCGGCGGATCATCATGCTGCGCTTCTTCGCCAACATGACCCAGTCGCAGATCGGCGAGGAGGTCGGCATCTCGCAGATGCACGTCTCCCGGCTGCTGACCCGGACGCTGGCGCAGCTGCGGGACGGACTCATCTCCGACTGACGGTCCCGGCTCGGTCCACGGCCATCGCCGCCGTGACGCTCGTGGTGAGCGTCGCGGCGGCCGTCGTGTGTCGTGACCCTTCCGGGAGGCGCGGGCGGCGCCGTCCCGGCCGGGCGGTGCCTCCTACTTCAGCGCCAGCCACGCCACCGCCGCCACGATCGCCACCGCGGCGACGATCCCGATGATCAGGCCGATGCGCGGGCCGGCCGGAGCGGCGGCCTGGCGGGACTGCGGGGCGGCCTCGTCGACGAACGCGCGGAACATCTGGGTGCTGCCGGCGGGGTCGTAATTGCCCTGGGGGCCCTGGTTGTTAGCCATGGCCCGAGACCCTAGCGAATGAGCGGTGGCGGCCCAAGCGCGGGGCGCCCCGGGCCGCCGGCCGCCCTCACCTGGACGTTTACTGTCGCAATACTTGCCTTTGCCAAGTTTTTGTCCCGCAGTCGCCCTTTTTATTTGCCTGTAGCAACCAACGGCTTCTATGGTTGCCCTAAGCAACGATCACGGGAGGCGCGATGGCCGGGAGGGCGCAGTACGAGGAGCTGATCCGTCAGTTCAGCGCCTTCGGCGCGGTGAAGCGGGAGCTGGGCCGCCTGATGCCGGCCGACTGCCCCAGCGGCTCCGCGGCCGTGCTGACGCTGCTCGACCGCCACGGCGCCATGCGCACGAGCAAGCTCGCGGAGCTGCTCGCGGTGGACATGTCCGTCACCAGCCGCCACGTCACCCATCTGGCCGAACGCGGCTGGATCGAGCGCTCCCCCGACCCCGCGGACAAGCGCTCCCGCATCCTGCGCCTCACCCCCGCCGGCCGGGCCCAGCTCGACGACCTGTCCCTGCGGGTCACGCAGGTCCTGGCCGAGCGCCTGAGCGACTGGTCCGACGAGGACGTCGGCCGGCTCACCCGGCTGATGGCCCGGCTGCGGGACAGCTTCGGCGACTGCCGGGCCGCGCCCCGGACGGCACCGCCGCCCCCGTCTCCCGTACTCGAACGGACCACCCGTACACCCGCAAGCACGTAAGAGAAGGAAGTCCATGGCAACGACCACACCAGCCGGTGTGCGGGCTCATGCCAAGCACGGGGGAGGCTCCTCCGGCGGCCACGCTCCGATGACGCACCGGCAGATCATGGAGGCGCTGTCCGGGCTGCTGCTCGGCATGTTCGCCGCCATCCTGTCCTCCACGATCGTCTCGAACGCGCTGCCCGAGATCATCCAGGACCTCGGCGGCGGCCAGAGCGCGTACACCTGGGTCGTCACCGCCGCGCTGCTGTCGATGACCGCCTCGACCCCCCTGTGGGGCAAGCTCGCCGACCTGGTCAGCAAGAAGGCGCTGGTCCAGATAGCGCTGTGCGTCTACATCGTCGGCTCGGTGATCGCCGGCCTGTCGCAGAACTCCGGCATGCTGATCGGCGCCCGGGTCGTCCAGGGCCTCGGCGCCGGCGGTCTGACCGCGCTGGCGCAGATCATCATGGCCGCGATGATCTCCCCGCGGGAGCGCGGCCGGTACTCCGGCTACCTGGGCGCGACCTTCGCCGTCGCCACCGTCGGCGGCCCGCTGGTCGGCGGCGTGATCACCGACACCGACTGGCTCGGCTGGCGCTGGTGCCTGTACGTCGGGGTGCCCTTCGCGCTGATCGCGCTGTTCGTGCTCCAGAAGACGCTGCACCTCCCGGAGACCAGGCGCCGGGTCAAGGTCGACTGGGCCGGTGCCTTCTTCGTCACCGCGGCCGTCTGCCTGCTGCTGATCTGGGTCACCTTCGCGGACGACAAGTACGCCTGGCTGTCCTGGCAGACGTACGCGATGGTGGGCGGCGCGCTCCTGCTCACGCTGGTCTTCCTCCTCGTCGAGACCCGGGCCGCCGAGCCGATCATCCCGCTGCACCTGTTCCGCAACCGCACCATCACGCTGGCCTCGCTCGCGTCGCTGCTCGTCGGCATCGCGATGTTCGCCGGGACCGTCTTCTTCAGCCAGTACTTCCAGCTCGCCCGGGACAAGTCCCCGACGATGTCGGGCGTCATGACGATCCCGATGATCGCCGGCCTGTTCGTGTCGTCGACCGTCTCCGGCCAGATCATCACCAAGACCGGCAAGTGGAAGTCCTGGCTGGTCGTCGGCGGTGTGCTGCTGACCGCGGGCCTCGGCCTGCTGGGCACCATGCGCTACGACACCGACTACTGGAAGATCGGCGCCTACATGGCGCTCATGGGCCTCGGCGTCGGCATGATGATGCAGAACCTGGTGCTGTCCACGCAGAACCAGGTCGCCCCGCACGAGCTCGGCGCCGCCAGCTCGGTGGTCACCTTCTTCCGGTCGCTCGGCGGCGCGGTGGGCGTCTCCGCCCTCGGCTCCGTGATGTCGACCCGGATCGCGCACTACGCCGAGGACACCATCGGCACGCTCGCCCCGCAGGAGCGAACGGCCGCCGGCAAGGCGATGGGCAGCGGCCGGCTGCCCGACATGGACGCGCTGCCCGCGCCCGTCCGCACCTGGCTGGAGAGCGCCTACGGGCACGGCATCGCCGACATCTTCCTGTACGTCACGCCGATCGCCGCGCTGGCCTTCCTGGTGACGCTGTTCATCAAGGAGGTCCCGCTGCGGACCACGGGCGCGCTGGCCCAGGCGGCCGAGGCCGCCGCTCCGGCGGGAGCCCCCGCCGCGGCCGCCGCGGCCCCCGCGCCGCAGCAGGACCCGGCCCGGTCCGTCGCGGACGCCGGGGTCCTCGGCGAGGACGCGGCCGCCCAGCGGCTCGCGGCCGTCGCCACGGCCGTCCGCCCCGGGGAGCCGTCCGGCCCGGCGGGCGGCGGCGTCCCGGTGCGCGGCGCGGTGCGCGGCGCCGAGTCCGCCCCCGTGCCGCAGGCCGCCGTCACGCTGATCTCGCTCTCCGGCCGCCAGCTGGGCCGCGCCGTGGCGCAGGCCGACGGCTCGTACGCGCTTCACGCTCCGGGCGCCGGGTCGTACGTCCTGATCGCCTCCGCCGACGGCTACCAGCCGCAGGCCTCCACCGTCGTGGTGAACGGCGAGCCGGTCGCCTACGACATCCTGCTCAGCGGCACCAGCGGGCTGACCGGCCTGGTGCGGGCCGCCGGGAGCGGGCTGCCGGTGAAGGACGCGATGGTGATCGTCACCGACGTGCGCGGCGACCTGCTGGCCACCCAGGCCACCGGTGAGCAGGGCGGCTTCTCCTTCACGGAGCTGGTGCCGGGCACGGTGACCGTCGCGGTGAACGCCGCCGGGTTCCGGCCGCGCGCCCTGCCCGTCGAGGTGGGCGGCACCGGCGTCACCCGCGTCGAGGTCGACCTGGAGGCGGGCGCCCGGCTCCAGGGCGTGGTCCGGGCCCCGCACGGCCCGCTGGCCGACGCCCGGGTGACGCTGGTCGACGCGGCGGGCAACGTGGTCGGCTCGGCCACCACCGGCGCGGACGGGGCGTACGCCTTCACGGACCTGGACGGCGGCGAGTACACCGTCATCGCCACGGGCTACCCGCCGGTGGCGACCGCCCTGACGGTGACCGGCCCCGGCGTCGACGACCACGACATCACGCTCGCCCACCCCGGCGAGTAGCCACGCCCCGGCCCGCGGCGGGCGAGCGCGCTCCGAGCGGAGGCGCGCCCCGCCGCGGGCCGGTTCCTTACGACCGATTTCTGCTGGTTCGGCAAAGTTCGAGTGTGCGGAGGCGCGGTGCGCCTCCACGAGGGAGAAGAACGGGATGGGACTGACCGCGAGGATCCGCACCCGGGACGGATGGGCCGTGTCGCACGCGGTCGTCACGGTGACCGACATGACCGGCGCGCAGGTGCTGCGCGCCGAGGCGGACGCCGAGGGGGCCGTGCGGGACGCGGCCCCGCTCGCGCCGGGCGCGTACACCGTGATCGTCACGGCCGTCGGCTACGCGCCCGCCGCCGCGAGCGCGATCGTCACCGCGAGCGGGCGGGCCGAGGTGGGCACGGTGACCCTGGCCCGGCAGGGCGGCACCGAGCTGCCGCCGCCGGGGCCGTGGACCGTCGACCCGGCGCACTCCAGCGTGGCGGCCGTGGCGCAGCACCTGGGCATCTCCAGCGTGCACGGCCGGTTCACGGAGTTCTCCGGGGCGATCGAGATCGCCCCCGACGACGTCGCGAAGTCCCGGGTGGAGGCGGTGATCCGGGCCGCGTCCATCGACACCGGCAACGGCATGCGCGACACCCACCTGCGGTCCGCGGACTTCCTGGACGTCGAGCGGCACCCGGAGATCACCTACCGCTCCACGGGCCTGACCGTGGCCGGCTCCGACCGCTGGACGGTCCACGGCGAGCTGGGCCTGCACGGTGTGGTGCGGCCCGTCGACCTGGACCTGGCGTACCTGGGCACGGGACCGGACCCGTGGGGCGGGGTGCGGGCGGCGTTCCGCGCCACCGCCGAACTGCGGCGCGAGGACTTCGCGATGAACTACAACCAGGTGCTCCAGGCGGGCATCGCCGCCATCGGCACCACGCTGCGGGTGGAGCTGGACATCCAGGCGGTGCAGGGCGCCTCACTGCCGGCGGCGTGACGGCGCGCCGGCCTCCTCGGTGACTCTCTCCACCAGACGGGCGCACAGGTCGCGGAGCTTGACGTTGCGGTCCTGCGAGACGCGGCGCAGCCGTTCCAGCGCGATGCGGGCGTCGATCCGCTCGCGGGCCATGAGGATGCCGATCGCCTGGTCGATGACGCTGCGGGAGAGCAGGGCGGTGCGGACGTCGGCGACCGAGGCGCGGGTGCGCTCGACGCGCAGGGCCACGTCGATGGCGTCCGTGGCCCGGGCGGCGAAGGCCCGGGCCGCCTCCCGCCCGGCCTCCAGCGCGCCGGGCCGGACGCCGTAGCAGTTGAGGGCGGCGCCCTTGTCGCCCTCGACCTTCAGCGGCACCGCCAGCACGGAGCACACGCCGGCGGACAGCGCGTACCGCGTGTACTCCGGCCAGCGGGTCTCCTCGGCCAGGTCGGGGGCGTACTGCTCGGTGCCGCTCTCGGCGGCGTCGACGCAGGGCCCCGAGCCGTTCTCGTACTGGCGCTGGTCCAGGCCGCTGGGCAGGCCCCGGCTGCCGGCGAGGGTGAGCAGCCGGTCGGCGCGGCGCACCGTGATGCTGCACGCGGCGGCGCCCGGCACCTCCTGCACCGCCCGGTCGGTCAGATCGCGCAGCAGCGTGTCCAGCCCGCCGCTGCGCACCATCGCCGTCTCCAGCGCGTCGGACGTCTCGGAGCTCATGACCGTACGGGTATCCCGTCACGGAGCGTTGACGCCGGGTCGCCGTTCACCGTTTCGTCACACCTCGTCGTGCGCTCCCACGATCCGGCGGGCCAGGTCGCGCAGCTTGACGTTCTCCCGCTGCGAGGCCCGCACCAGGGACTCGAACGCCCCGGCCGCGTCGATGTCCATGCGCTCCATGAGGATCCCGGTGGCCTGCCCGATCAGGTCCCGGGTCTGCATCGCCTCGGTGAGCTGCTCGCGCACGGTCGCCGAGTCCAGGGCGATGCTGACGTGCGCGGTGAACAGCCGGCCGATCCTCGTCGCGTCCTCGTCGAAGGCGCCGGGCTTGCGGGCGTACGCCGTGAGCACGGTCAGCCGGCGGCGGTCGGCGCGCAGCCGCAGGGACAGCGCCGAGCGCAGCCCCAGGCCGGACAGCACGTCACCGCCGTCGTCGGCCTCGCTGTCCTCCATCCGCACCACGGGGTGGGCCCACAGCCGGTCCCAGTACGGCTGCTCCCCGCGGTCGGTGTCCAGGGTCTCGGCGGAGCGCACGATCTCGTCGGTCCAGGCGATGGTGCGGCGCTGGTTGCCGCGTTCGATGACGGAGACCCCGGCGTGCTCGGCACCGGGCATGAGGTGCACCGCCAGGCGGACCGCGGCGCGCAGCGTGCTGTGCGGCGTGGGCGTCTCGTGCAGTTGCCGAGCCGCCACCGTCAGCGCTTCGGCCAACTCAAAGGCAGCCGGAAACCGGGGCAAATCAGAAAACTCGGACGCAGCCACCACGAACCTCTTCGGCGTGCACGGTCCGCAAACCGTGCGCAGGAGAGCTCCGCAGCACATTCCCGACTGCGAGCACAGGACGGACAGCACTTTAGCTGCTCGGTTGCGACGAGGTGACGTCCGGCCGACGGGCGGCCGGTAGCGCTATCGCGGGCCCCCTCCGCCGTGGTGCAATGGGCGGACAGGTCAGGAAGCGGCCTCCCGAAACCCAGACGCACGTCTGTCAGGTGAGTGCCGTGACCTTCCTTCCGCCTCCCACCGAGCCGCGCGACCATCCCGGTCGCGTCCTGCTCGCCCTACCGCACGAGATCGACGCCTGCAACGCCACCGAGCTCCTCGCGCTCATCATGTCCGCGGCCCGGGCCCGTGCCGAGCGGCTGCGCGTCCTGGTCCTGGACTTCTCCACGACCTCCTTCATGGACTCCCAGGGGGTCCGCCTCGTCAACGACGTCCGCACGCTGCTGTACCCGGGCGCCCGGGTCCTGGTCGTGGCGGAGGCCGACGGCGTGCCCAGCCGGGTGCTGGAGCTGACCGGACTGCGCAGGGACGTGCCGGTGTACGACAACCTTCCCGAGGCCCTGGCGGCCTAGGCTGACCCCATGGCACCCCACATCGCGACCAACACCCGCGTCGGACTGGACGAGCTGCTCGACTTCGTACGCCCTCGGCACCGGGCGGTCCTGCTGACCCGGCGGGCCGGCGGCGGCCCTCAGGGGTCACCGCTGACCTGCGGGGTCGACGACTCGGGCCGGATCGTGGTGTCCACGTACCCGGAGCGTGCCAAGACCCGCAACGCCAAGCGGGACCCGCGGGTCAGCCTGATCGTCCTCAGCGACGACTGGAACGGCCCGTGGGTGCAGATCGACGGCTCGGCCGAGGTGATCGACGCACCGGACTCCGTGGAGCCGCTCGTCGAGTACTACCGCAACATCGCCGGGGAGCACCCCGACTGGGACGAGTACCGCGCGGCCATGCTGAAGCAGGGCAAGTCGATCATCCGGATCACCCCGGAGAAGTGGGGCCCCGTGGCCACCGGGGGCTTCCCGGCGCGGCTGGCCGAGGAGGGGTGAGCCGCCGGGCGGGCGCCCGCCCGCCGGAGGGGCGTCTCAGCCGCGGGCGACCATCGCCTCGATGCCCGCGACCAGCAGGTCCAGGGCGAACTCGAAGTCGCGTTCCATCATCTCCTGGACCGTGTCGCCGCCGCGGGCCGTCATGATCCTGCGGGACTCCTGGATGACCTCGGCGGCCTGCGGGGCCCCGGTGACCGTGCTCAGGGCGTGCCGGAAGTAGTCGTCCGGAGCCATGCCGGTGGCGGCGGCCCGGGCGAGGAAGTGGCCCTCCAGCGTGCCGTAGCCGTACACGAACTGGAAGACCGCCGAGATCGCGCTGGTCACCCGGTGCTCGGGCAGCCCGGTGCGGCGGATCACGCGCTGCACGGTGTGCGAGAAGGCCAGGTAGTTCGGGCCGATGTTGAGGTAGGTGCCGGCCAGCGGCGACAGCCAGGGGTGGCCCACCAGCAGGCCGCGGTACTCCCGGGCCAGGGCGCGCAGCTGGTCGCGCCAGTCCTCGCCGGCCTCCGGGTCGGGCAGCGCGAGCTCGCCCATGACCGCGTCCATGGCGAGTTCGAGGAGGTCGTCCTTGGTGTCCACGTACCAGTAGACGGACATCGCCGTGACGTTGAGCTCCGCCGCGAGGCGGCGCATGGAGAACCCGGCCAGGCCCTCGGCGTCCAGCAGCCGCACGGTGACCGCGACGATCCGCTCCCGGTCCAGCCCCGACGGCTGCCCCCCGCCGCGCCCGCCCCGGCGGGGTTTGCCCTCCAGCCAGACACTGGTCCGCACCGCCCCCTGGGCTGCCTTGGCCATGGCGCACCTTCCTCGACTCTCGCTGCCGGTCATGCTAGGTGCCCCCGAGAGGGGCCCGGGAACCGCGCGATCGACCGCCCGCGACCCGCAGCCGCACGACTACCCAGCCGATCGGGCTCTCAGGCACCCGCCGCCTCCCGGCCGGCCCGCTCCGCCCTGCGCAGCAGACCCGCGGCCACCAGCCCGCCGAGCAGCACGGCCACCGCGCCGACCAGCTGACTGGTCGCCAGCCCGGAGGAGAACGCGTCCACCACCCGGTCCCGTTCGGCCGCGCCGTCCGCCCCCGCCAGCGCCGCGGGCAGCGAGCCCGCCGCGAAGGGCACCAGGGCCGCGAAGCGCGAGGTGAGGACCGCGCCCAGCACCGCGACCCCCAGGCCGTTGCCGAACTCCGCCAGCGTGCCGTTGATCCCGGCGCCCACGCCCGCCTTCTCCCGGGGGATCGCGCTCATGATGGCGTGCGCCATGGCCGGGTTGGCGATCGCGCAGCCCACCCCGATGAGCAGCAGGCCGAGGAGCGTGCCGGCGTACCCGCCGGAGGCGAGGGTGGCGATGGAGACCAGTCCGCCCGACATCAGCACCATGCCGAGGGCGATGGAGACGGGCGTGCCCAGCTTCGCCGTCCACTTCGCCGACAGGCCGGAGAAGTTGAGCACGACCACGGCCAGGGCCAGCGGGGCGGTCCGCAGTCCGGCCTCCAGGGGGCCGTAGCCGAGCACGAACTGCAGGTGCTGGGTGAGCAGGAACAGCGCGCCGCCCATGCCGAAGGTGATCAGCACCGCGCCGGCCACCGCGCCCGTGAACCGGCGGTCCCGGAAGAAGTGCAGGTCCAGCATGGGGTACGGGATCCGGCTCTCCCAGTACGCGAAGGCGCCGAGGACCACCGCCGCGACGCCCGCCGTGAGCAGGACGCGGCCGGAGGTCCAGCCGTGCTCGGGACCCGAGATGATCGCGTACACCAGGGAGGCCATGCCGACGGTGGACAGCAGCGCGCCGAGCAGGTCCGGGCGGTCGCCCTGGGGGTTCTTGGACTCCGGGACCAGGACCACGACGGCGAGCAGGCCGAGGGCCACCACCGGCAGGTTGATCAGGAAGATGGCGCCCCACCAGAAGTGGTCGAGCATGAAGCCGCCGATCAGCGGGCCGGTGGCGAAGCCGAGGGCGTTGACCGCGCTCCAGACGCCGATCGCCTTGGGCTGCTCCTCGGGCGCGAAGATCTGCATCGCCACGGCGAGGGTGGTGGTGAGCAGCAGCGCGCCGCCCACGCCCATGCCGGCCCGGGCGGCGATCAACTGGCCGGTCGTGTCGGCGAGTCCGGCCACCAGCGAGCCGGCGCCGAACAGGGCCAGGCCCGCGAACAGCATCCGCTTGCGGCCGTAGCGGTCGGCGGCGCTGCCCGCGGTGAGCAGCAGCCCGGACTGCACGAGCGAGTACGCGTTGATCATCCACTGGATGTCGGAGGTCGTCGCGTCCATCTCGCGGGTGAGCGAGGGGATGGCGACGTTGAGCACGGTGTTGTCGAGCAGCACGGTCAGCTGGGCCAGGCAGATGACACCGAGGATCAGCCAGCGCTGCGGGTGTCCCTCGGGCCGTGCCGGTGTCCGGTCCTGGCGCGGGGCCTGTTCCTGGGGGGACGTCGTCATGCTGTACACCGTAGAACAGGTCTCGTACGGCGTACCGCGGAAAAGAGGGAGGGGGCGGTGGTCCTGCCACCGCCCCCCTTGCCGGCCACCGCCCCCTTGCTCAGTCCCCGGTCGGCCGGGTGAGGTCGTAGAAGGTGGCCGAGCCCGCCGTGACCTGCTCGAAGGTGGCCTCGACCCACGCGGTGATCTGCGCGGCCGTGCCGTCGTCGCCGCCGCCCGGGCCGCCGCCCGTGCCGCTCGCCACGAAGTAGTGGATCTTTCCGGCCGCCACGTACTCCTTGAACCGGGCCAGTGTCGGGGACGGGTCGGTGCCGTTGAAGCCGCCGATCGCCATCACCGGCTCGCCGGTGGCCAGCTGGTAGCTCGCCGCGTTCTGCGCGCCGATCGCCGCGGCGGCCCAGGTGTACCGGTCCGCACCGGTCTCCAGCAGCTTCCTGGCCTCCGCGCCGACGCTCGCGCCGTCGAGCAGACCGCCCATGCCGCCGCCCGTGCCGCCGCGCTCGCCCGTCCGCCCGCCGGGCACGCCGCCCTGCCGGTTCCACCCGGGCGTGCCGCCGGGGAAGCCGGTGCCCGGCCGGCCCTGGCCCTGCGCGGTCCCGTTCCCGTTCTGCTGGTTCGGGCCGCCGCCGGGGAAGCCCCCGGGACCGCCGCCGGGGAAGCCCCCGCCGCCCGGGCCGCCGCGTCCGCCCGCGACCGAGGGGCCGGCTGTGACGATCGAGCCGGTGTGGCCCTCGCTCAGCGTGGTGAGGGTGTACGCCGTCGGACCGGCCAGCGCGGCCGCCAGGCCCAGTCCGGCCACGCCCACGGCCAGGGGCCGGCCCAGCCGGCCGGCGAAGACCAGGCCCAGGGCGGCCGTCAGCCCGCCGGTCAGCACCAGCCACTTCAGCCAGGGCAGGTAGTCGGAGGAGCGGTCGAGCAGGACGTACCCCCAGGCCGCGGTGGCCGTCATGGCGCCCGCCAGGGTCAGCGAGGCCCAGGCCCCGGCGCGCTCCCGCCACAGCGTGACCGCGCCCATGCCGATCAGCGGGGCGATGTAGGGGGCCAGGGCCACGGTGTAGTACTCGTGGAAGATGCCCTGCATGTAGCTGAAGACCGCCATGGTGATCAGCAGCGCGCCGCCCCACACCAGGAACGCCCCGCGGGCCGCCGAGGCACGGCGGGCCTTCCGGGTCGCCACCAGGCCCGCGGCCAGCAGGATCAGCGCGGCCGGGATCAGCCAGGAGACCTGGCCGCCGATGTTCGCGCCGAACAGCCGGTCCCAGCCGGTCTCGCCCCAGCCGCCGCCCCCGCCGCCGACGCTGCCGGTCTCCTCGCCGTTGAGCCGGCCCAGACCGTTGTAGCCGAAGGTCAGCTCCAGGAAGCTGTTGTTCTGCGAGCCGCCGATGTACGGGCGGGAGGACGCCGGCCACAGCTCGACGACCGCCACCCACCAGCCCGCCGAGACGACCAGGGAGAGCGTGCCCAGGGCCAGCTGCCCGAAGCGCTTCGCCAGCGGCACCGGCGCGCACACCGCGTACACCAGCGCCAGCACCGGCAGGATCAGGAACGCCTGGAGGGTCTTGGCGAGGAACGCCAGGCCAATCACGGCACCGGCCCACACCAGCCACTTCGTCCGGCCGTCCTCCAGCGCCCGGAGCAGCAGGGAGCAGGCGACGGCCATCAGCAGGGCCAGCATCGCGTCCGGGTTGTTGAACCGGAACATCAGCGCCGCGACCGGGGTGAGCGCGAGGACCGCGCCCGCGATCAGGCCCGCCGCGGGTCCGAAGCGGCGGCGCACGGCCGCGTGCACCACGGCGACCGTGCCGACGGCCATCAGCACCTCGGGGACGAGGATCGACCAGGAGCTGAGGCCGAACAGCCGCACCGACAGCGCCATCGGCCACAGCGCGGCCGGGGGCTTGTCGACCGTGATGGCGTTGGCGGCGTCCAGCGAACCGAAGAAGAACGCCTTCCAGGACCGGCTGCCCGCCTGGACGGCCGCCGAGTAGAAGGAGTTGGCGTAGCCGGAGGCGCTGAGGTCGTACAGGTAGAGCAGGCCGGTGGCGAGCAGCAGCGCCAGGAGGGCCGGGCGCGCCCAGCGGGGGTCCTCGGGGCGGCCGCGCCACAGTCGGCGCGGGAAGGACCGCCGGGGGGCCGCGGCCCGCGCGGGGGCGGCCGGGGGCGGACCCCAGGTGGCGGGGTCCGCGCCCGCCGCCGTCCCGCCGGCGTCTGCCCGGTCCCCGGTCGTCGTGGTGCCGGTCGTCGTGGTGCCGGCCGTCGTGGTGCCGGCCGGCCGGTCGTGGTGTGTCGTCATCGGGCGTCCCCGGGGTCGGTGTCGGCCGGGCGCACCGGCTGGAGCTGGAGGGTGGCGTCCTGCCAGGCGCGGTCCGCCGTCCCGCCGGTGTGCGGCAGGGTCGTCCCGTACGGGCGGCGCTGCGGGAGCGGGCCGTACGACGGGGGCTGCGCGGCGGGGTGGGCGGGGCCGGACGGGTGGTGCCCGGTCACCACCGCCGAGGGCGTCCGCTCGTCGCGCCGGTCGGGGAACACCCACGCCCGGAAGAGCAGGAACCGCAGCACGGTGGCCGCGAGGTTGGCGGCGACGAGGACCGCCAGCTCGGTGGAGTGCGCCGGGTCGGAGCTCGCCGCGCCGAGGGCGGCGAGCGAGCCGCTGGTGAGGGCGAGGCCGATGCCGAAGACGACCAGGCCCTGCGCCTGGTGCCGGACGGCGCCGCCGCGGCCGCGCACCCCGAAGGTGAGCCGCCGGTTGGCGGCGGTGTTGGCGACCGCCGAGACCAGCAGGGCCAGCGCGTTGGCGGCCTGCGAGCCGGCGGCCTGCCGGAAGACGGTGTAGAGCAGCAGGTAGAAGAGGGTGGACAGGGCGCCGACCACGCAGAAACCGACCAACTGGCGGGCCAGGCCCCCGGGCACGTCCGGCAGTTCGCGGTCGCGCGGGTCGTCGCCGAACGGCCGGGCGAGCCGGTCCAGCGGCAGCGAGCCGGTGGCCAGGGCCCTGCCGACCCGCCACACGCCCTTGAGGTCGTCGGTCGCGGTCTTCACGATGTGGACGGTGGAGTCCGGGTCGTCGACCCAGTCGACCGGCACCTCGTGGATCCGCAGCCCGGCGCGTTCGGCCAGCACCAGCATCTCGGTGTCGAAGAACCAGCCGGTGTCCTCCACCAGCGGCAGCAGCACCTGGGCGACGTCGCGGCGGATCGCCTTGAAGCCGCACTGGGCGTCGGAGAAGCGGGCGTGCAGCGAGCCGCGCAGGATCAGGTTGTAGGAGCGGGAGATGAACTCCCGCTTGGCGCCCCGCACCACCCTGCTGCTGCGGCTCAGGCGGGAGCCGATCGCGAGGTCCGAGTGGCCGGAGATCAGCGGCGCCACCAGCGGCAGCAGGGCGTTGAGGTCGGTGGACAGGTCCACGTCCATGTAGGCGAGGACCGGGGCGTCGGACGCCGACCAGACGGCCCGCAGCGCCCGGCCGCGCCCCTTCTGCTCCAGGCGGAAGGACCTCACCTCCGCGATCTCCGCCTCCAGTCGCGCGGCCACCTGCGGGGTGGTGTCCGTCGACGCGTTGTCCGCGATCGTGATGCGGAACGCGTACGGGAAGGTCCGCGCGAGGTGCCCGTGCAGTCTGCGGACGCACGGCTGGAGGTCCTTCTCCTCGTTGTAGACGGGGATCACTACGTCCAGGACAGGCGTACCGGCTGAGGCGGCCGGGAGGTGCTCCCGCGCCGGCAGGGTGCCGGGAGAAGAGTCGGTTCGCATGGAGCCGACTCTCGTCAGACGCCCTGTCGTGCCCGTGTGGTGGTGCTGTGCCGTGCCTGTGAGTACGGGTGCCGGTCCGTGCCGGACCACGACTGCGGCTGCGACTGCGACAGCGGCTGCGGGGCGAGGGCCGGCAGGTGCACCGTGAACACGGTCCGTCCGGGCGCGCTGTCGACGGTCACGGCACCGCCGTGCGCGGTCGCCACGGCCTGCACGATGGCCAGGCCCAGGCCCGTCGAGCCGGTGGCGCGGGACCGCGCGGAGTCGCCGCGCGCGAACCGTTCGAAGACGTGCGGGAGGAGCGCGGCCGGGATGCCCTGGCCGTTGTCCTCGACGTCCACGCACAGCCACGGGCCGCGCCGCTGCACGCGCGCGGTGACGGTCGTGCCCGGCGGGGTGTGGGTGCGGGCGTTGCCGAGGAGGTTGACGAGGACCTGCTGGAGGCGGGCCGCGTCCGCGGAGACCAGGGCCGGTTCGTCGGGCAGGTCGAGCCGCCAGGTGTGGTCCATGCCGGCCGCGCGGGCGTCGCTGACGGTGTCCACGACGAGCGGGACGAGGTCGGTCTGCTCGAACTGGAGCGGCCGTCCGGCGTCGAGGCGCGCGAGCAGCAGCAGGTCCTCCACGAGCAGGGTCATCCGGCCCGCCTCGGACTCGATGCGGCCGAGCGCGTGCCGGGTGTCGGGGCCGACCTGTTCCCGGCCGCGCCGGGTGAGTTCGGCGTAGCCGCGGATGGAGGCGAGCGGGGTGCGCAGCTCGTGGCTGGCGTCCGCGACGAACTGCCGTACCCGCGTCTCGCTCTCCTGGCGGGCGTGCAGGGCGCCGTGCACGTGGTCGAGCATCCGGTTGAGCGCGGCGCCGACCCGGCCGACCTCGGTGTGCGGGTCGCACTCGGACTCCGGGACGCGCTCGCCGAGGTGCACCTCGCCGGTGTGCAGGGGGAGTTCGGCGACGCGGGTGGCGGTCGCGGCGACCTTGCGCAGCGGGCGGGTGGCGACGCCGACCAGGACGGAGCTGGCGATGCCGGCGGCGACCAGGCCGGCGCCGGTGACGCTCACCTCGACGAGGATCAGGGTGTTGACGGTGCCGGTGACGGACGCGGTGGGCAGGGCGGCGTAGAAGGAGTCGCCGTCGCCGCCCGGGGTGACGGTGAAGATCACGCGGTATTCGCCCAGGCCCGGGATGTCCACCGTGTGGAGCTCGGCGTCCCGGGGCACGGAGGCGAGCGCGGCCTTCTGGGCGTCGCCGAGGTCGACGGCCGTCGTGCGCCGGTATCCGTCCTCGGACTCCTTGGCGACGACCGCCCGGCCGACCTCGCCGTCGGCCCCGATCTCCGCGGCGACGGTGTTCTCCTGGGTCGGCCCCCGGGTGACGAAGTTCTCCAGCCGGTCCTCGTCCGGCTCGTCCGTGCCCTCCGTGTCCTCCGTGTCCTCCGTGCCGTCCGCGTCGTCCGGCTTGCCCTCGCCGGGCTTGAAGGGCGCCGACAGGCGCTTGCCGGCCTCGGCGACCTGCCCGTTCAGCTGCTCGTACAGGTGCGAGCGCAGCGCGACGGCGGTCACCGTGCCGATGACCGCGCAGACCACGGCGATCAGGACCAGGGACGCGACGACGAGCCGGGTCCGCAGCGTCCGCGGCTTGCCCGTGCGCCGCACGGCCGTGCGCCGCTGCCCGCCCGCCCGCTGCCGCGTCCGCGGCCGTCGCCGCCCGGTCACGACACCGCGGGCTTGATCAGGTAACCGGCCCCGCGCCGGGTGTGGATCATCGGCTCCCGCCCGGCGTCGATCTTCCGCCGCAGGTAGGAGATGTAGAGCTCGACGACGTTGGCCTGGCCGCCGAAGTCGTACGACCACACCCGGTCGAGGATCTGCGCCTTGCTGAGCACCCGGCGCGGGTTGCGCATGAGGAAGCGCAGCAGCTCGAACTCGGTGGCGGTCAGGTGGATGGAGTCCCCGCCCCGGGTGACCTCGTGGCTGTCCTCGTCCAGGGTGAGGTCGCCGACGACCAGCAGGGAGTCGGAGCGCCGGTCGGCGGCGCCGGAGCGGCGGATCAGCCCGCGCAGCCGGGCGACGACCTCCTCCAGGCTGAACGGCTTGGTGACGTAGTCGTCGCCGCCCGCGGTGAGCCCCGCGATCCGGTCCTCCACCGCGTCCTTGGCGGTCAGGAACAGCACCGGCACGTCCGGCAGTTCGCGGCGCAGCCGGCCGAGCACGGCCAGTCCGTCCATGTCCGGCAGCATCATGTCCAGCACGACCGCGTCGGGCCGGAACTCGCGCGCGGTCCGGACGGCGCCCTGGCCGTCCCCCGCCGTGCGGATCTGCCAGCCCTCGTACCGCAGGGCCATGGACAACAGTTCGGTGATCGACAGCTCGTCGTCCACCACCAGCACGCGGACGGGGCTCCCGTCCGGCCTCAGCAGTTCGGTGCGCCCCTGGGGCGAGGTCGTGGTCATGCTCCACACCCTGGCGGGGCGCTCTGAGAGCGTCCTTTCGGGAACCTGTGATTTCCCTGAGAAACGCACAGGCACCTCTCAGGGAGCACCTGGGAACGCCACGGCCGCACCGGACGGGAGCCCCGCCGCCGGTCCTGCGGCCGCACCGGACGGGAGCCCCCCTCGCCGGTCCTACGGCCGGGCCTCCTCGCCCTCGGACGCCTCACCCGCCTCCGCGCCCGCCCGCTCGAAGGTGTGACTGCGCTCGACCTTGGCGACGTGCAGGGTGTACCGCTCGTACCACTGGGTGCGTCCCCTGCGCTGGGCCGTGCGGTGCTCCGCGTCGGCGCGCCACCGCTCGACGGCGGCGGCGTCGCGGAAGTAGCCGACGGTGATCGACAGGCCGCCGGGGGTCCGCGCGTGGTCCATGCCGAGGAATCCGGGTATCCCGCGGACCAGCTCCTCCATCCGATCGGCGGTCTCGCCGTAGCCGTCGTCGTCGTCCGTGCGGACGGAGGTGAACACGACCGCGTAGTACGGCGGCCGGTGGGCGGGGACGGGCACGGCCGGGTCCGGCGGGCCGTCCGGTGCCGTGGCGTGATCGGGGGGACCGGGCTGATCGTCGTGATCGCTCATGGGGCCCACGATCGGCCCTGGCGGGGCGGCGGGTCCACCGCATTGCCGAAAGGGATCCGTACGGGATCCGGTTCTTTGCCCGCCCTCCTGCCCCGCCCGGACCTCAGAACAGCCCGTCCTGCATCCCCGTCGCCCGCGGGAACTCCCGCACCGGCACGGCCGGCCCGCCGCTCCCCCCGGCGGGCAGCAGCGGCCACCCGGTCATCAGCCGCGTGTCGAGCACGACGACCCCGCGCTCCGTCGCCAGGTGCAGGTCGGGACCGGCGGCCGCCACCAGCTCCCCGCCCACCGCCCCGCCGGCGACCAGTGCGCTCACCTCGCCGACGGCGGCGGGCAGGTCCGCCAGCCCGAACACGCCGACGTGGTCCACGGGCCGGAACGGCCGGGGCGCGAGCGCCTCCGGCCACCCGCCGAGCGCCACCGCCCGCGCGTGCAGCTCCGCGAGCTCGGCCGCCCGCCCCGCCTCCTCGCCGGGCAGCGCGGAGCGCACCACCCGCTTCTGCGCGTACGGGATCCGGTCCGGCACGCCCAGCGCGGCCCGCAGCAGCTCCTCGGCCCGCCGCGCGGCCATCAGCGGACCGGCCCCGAGCCAGCTGAAGCAGACGGCGCCCTGCTCCAGCAGCCGGGCCGGGCCCCGCTCGACCGCGGTGATCCCGACCTTGGCCAGGCCGGGCCCGAACCACGCCAGGTACACGTGGTACGGCCGCGGATCGTCCGCGAGGGTGTCGGCGGCCACGGAGTGCGCCCGGTCCAGCCGCGCGCACTCCTCGCACCGCGCCCCCGTGCTCCGCGCCGGTACCCCCGCCCGCACCGGACACGGATGCCCCCGCGCCCCCACGCACCTGCGCCCGTCCCCCGCCGCGACCGCGAAGGCCACCCGCTTCCCCCGGGTCAGCGCACTGCGCCGCCCGCCGTCCCACGCCAGCGCGGGACCGTCCGCCGACCACCGCAGCCCCGCACACGTCCACGTCCGTGCCATCACCGCCGAGCCTAGGACCCGGCACCGACAACGGGCTCCCGCTGGCGGCCCCCCCTCAGTCCGCAGACTCCCCAGCCGCGCCGCGTCCGCTCCCGGCGGCCACCGCCACGGGCACCGGCGCTCCCGTCCGCCGCCGGCCCGCCCCGGCTCCGGCTGCATGACCTCCCGCGGCGGCCCGCGCCCGCGAGGTGCACGAACCGCGCACGCGCCGTACGACGCCCGCCTCACCGCCCTGTCCGCCGACCGCGGCCCCGTCCTGTCCGCCGACCGCGGCCCCGGCGGGACCGCCGTCCCGCACGACCGGTTCGGCCGCGCGGGCGCCCTGGCGGCGGCGTACCGGGAGGAGCACCGCGGAGGCGGGCGACGCCCCCGCGCCGAGGTGCCGAGCGGCCCGGACGGTGCCAACCTGAAGGGAACGCCGCAGCGCTCGGGGGCACCGGCGGAGGCTGCGGCACGCTTCTCCGAAAGGCGGGCGCATGGCCGGCAACGTCAGCGGGACCCGTGGTCACCGGACCGACTGGGAGGCTCCGAGCGCCTGGGCCACGGGATGGACCGCGGCCGCCGCGATCCTCATGATCTTCGGCGGGATCATGGCGGTCTTCCAGGGCATCGCCGCGATCGCCCAGGACGACGTCTTCGTCGTCGCCCGGGACTTCACCTACGCGTTCAGCCTCACCGGCTGGGGCTGGATCCACCTGATCCTCGGCGTCGTGGTGACCGCGGCGGGGATCGCCCTCTTCAACGGCGCGACCTGGGCCCGGGCCGTGGGCGTCACGCTCGCCGGGCTCAGCATGATCGCCAACTTCGTGTGGCTGCCGTACGCGCCGGTCTGGGCGATCGTGCTCATCGTCATCGACGGGTTCATCATCTGGGCCCTGTGCGCGCCACGGCGCGAGGTCCCCTCCCAGCCGTGACCGGAGGACCGCCCCCGGGACCGCGCCGTGCCCCCGGGCCGGAACGCCGAAGGCCCCGGATCTCTCCGGGGCCTTCGCTCTGTGTGCACTCGGCAGGATTCGAACCTGCAACCTTCTGATCCGTAGTCAGATGCTCTATCCGTTAAGCTACGAGTGCTTGTTCTGTTGTTTCGCCGCTCCCGGCCCTTCCGGCCCGCTCGCGGCGACAGGAAGAACATTACATGACTGCCGCCGCCATGTGAAATCCGATTGCCCCACCCCTTGTGACCTGGGAAAACGTCTCTCGGGGCAGGAATCGCGGTACCGGCGGCGACAACGACGAAGCCCCGGTCCGAGGGACCGGGGCTTCGTGATCGACCGCGGAGGCGGAGGGATTTGAACCCTCGATGGGCTTTAAGGCCCAAACCGCATTAGCAGTGCGGCGCCATAGACCGGACTAGGCGACGCCTCCAGCACAACGTCCCGCGCGAGCGCGAGCGGATCGTGCGTGCCGATGATGACACAGTCGAGCGTGCTGTCACCAATCGCCCCCCACGGTACTAGGCGGAAAGGCCACAGGGCAAAGCCCTTCCCGCCGGGCGGGGGACGGGCGCGCAACGTCCCGGGGCGTGCCGCGTTAGTCGGGTCATGACACAGGTCAACCGCCGGGCCGTCGCCCGGCCCGCTTCCCGGTCCACCGCCGGCCCCGTGCTGCGGCGTCTCGTCGCGGGCGCCGCCGCCTCCGTCGCCGCCGTCACCTCGCTGTCCGCCGCGCCGCCGGCCGCGTACGCCCTGCCCGCCGCCGGCGCGCCGGCGGTCCCGGTCCGCGGCGAGGAGCGGGACCACCTCACCGTCACCGTGCGGAACGCGGGAGGCGGGGCGGACGGGACGTTCGAGCTGTACTGCCACCCCGCGGGCGGCACCCACCCCGACCCGGCCGACGCCTGTGCCGCCGTCGAGAGCGGCACGCGGTGGGGGCGGGACGCCTTCGCCCCGGTGCCCGAGGGCACCCTGTGCACCATGCAGTACGGCGGCCCGGCCACCGCGCACGTCACCGGCACCTGGGCGGGGCGGCCCGTCGACGCCTCCTACGACCGCGGCGACGGCTGCGGGATCGCCCGCTGGGACCGGCTCGTCCCCCTCCTGCCCGCCGTGGGCTCCGCGGGCCGGCCGTAGGACGCGGGGCGGTCGCGGGACGTGCGGCGGCGGCCGTCCGGAACGGCCGGAAAGAGGACTTCGCGCAAGGGGCGCGTGAAGGTCCCGCGCGGGTCCCGCGACGTCCGTGCAGGCAGTCGGCGGGCGGGCGGCCGACGGGCGCGCGCCGTACGCCGTACGGGCGTCGCTTCCGCGTCACTTCCTCGTGCGACCTCCCTCTCATCCGGCGTCGCGAGCGCAATCCCAGCCCTTAGACTCCCTCGCGTGACACGCTGCGGACCGGTTGGCAAGATGGCCCGAGCGGTCGGCAAGGTGCGGTAACAGGGAGGAAGCGTCTCGTGAGCAGCAGGCCATCCCGAGGCGCTGCTCGCCTCGCAGCCATACTGGACGCGCTCCCCGACGCGTTGGTGCTGGTCAACGCCAACGGGACGGTGGTCAACGCCAACACCATCGCGCTGGAGGCGTTCGAGACGCCGGGGACCGCGCTGGTGGGCCGGGGACTGCTGGACCTGCTGCCGCAGTTCGACTCCAAGCTCATCCCGGGCTCCATGCGGCGGCCCGACCACATCGACCCGCGGGCCAGGACCAAGCCGACCCGGATGATCGCGCGGCGCACCGACGGCAGCGAGTTCCCCGTCGAGGTCACGAGCGCGAATCTGGAGACCGGGAAGCAGGCCTACGACACCTACGGCTACACCGGCGACGAGCTGCTGATGCTCGTCGTGCGCGACCTGTCCGGCACCGTCGACACCGAGGCCGAGCTGGCGCGGTCGCAGCGGCAGACCGAGATGATCCTGCGGGCCGCCGCCGAGGGCGTGGTGGGCACCGACACGGACGGCCGGATCGTCCTGGTCAACCCCGCCGCCGCCCAGATCCTGGGCTACCGGGCCAGCGACCTCGGCGGACGCGAGCTGCACACCCTCGTGCTGCACTCGCGCGCCGACGGCTCCCCCTTCCCGTACGACGAGTCGCCGCTCGCCGACACCCTCAAGTCCGGGCGCAAGCACCGGGTGCGCGGGCAGGTGCTGTACGCCAAGAACGGCGACCAGGTGTCCGTCGACCTGACGACCGCGCCGGTGCGCGACGGCGACCAGCTCGTCGGCGCCGTGATGACCTTCACCGACCGGCGGCCGTACGACGCGCTGGTGGCGGAGAAGGAGGAGGCGGAGAAGCGGCACGCCGAGGAGCTGGAGCGGATCGCCGAGGAGCACGCCTCCGAACTCACCGCCCTGCGCCAGAAGCACGTCACCGAGCTGGAGGAGCTCGCCGAGCAGCACGCGGAGGAGCTCGCCGCCGGCGAGGAGCGGTACGCGGCGCTCGGGGAGCGCGAGAAGGACCGGTACGAGGCGCTCGCCGCCCGGCACGAGCAGCTGCTGACGCTGCTCGGGCAGTCGCTGCGCGGCCCCCTGGAGGAGCTGCGCCGCGAGCTGTCGGCGCTGGCCGCGGACGACGCCGGGCAGCTGTGGCCCGAGGCCAACCAGGTGCTGCACCACCTGTCGGCGGGCTACTCGCGGATCACCACCCTCATCGACAACGTCCTCGGCTACCAGCGGCTCGACACCGGGAGCGAGGCGGTCGCCCGGACGAAGGTGATGCTGGACGCCGTCGTCGCCGCCGGTGTCGACGGGGCCGTCGAGCTGGTCGGGCCCGGACGGGTCCAGTTCGCCGTGCACGCGCCGCCCATCGAGGCCGAGGTCGATCCCCGGCTGCTCGCCACCGCCCTCGCGCACCTCGTCGCGGACGTGGCGGGCGTCGACGCGACCGGCAACGCGCCCGTCTCCGCGGGCGGTTACATGGACAACACCGTCGTGGTGGCGGCGGCGCAGCGCGGCGAGGTCGTCCGCATCGAGGTGCGCGGGCCGTACGCCGGGGGCGACCCGGTGCACGAGCCGATCGTGCGCGGGATCGTCCGGGCCCACGGCGGCGTGCTGCAGACGCACGAGGTGCCGGGCATGAGCGGCAGCGCCTACGTGCTGGAGGTGCCGCTCGGGGGCGGGGCGGGGGCCGTCGCGGCCGGGGCGCCCGCTCAGGCCGGGCCTCCGGCGCTGGGTCCGGCCGGCGAGGAGGCCGCGGCGGAGGCCTCCGCCGCGGAGCCGGCCCCGGGCGGCGGGCGGCGCCGGGCGCGGCGGGCCTCCGTCGACGCCTTCCTGGACGGCGAGGTCCCGGGCGGGGCCGAGGGCGCCGAGGCGGCGGAGGACTCCGAGGGCGCCGGCGGCCCCGGTGCGGAGGGCGCGGTGCCGACCGGGCGGCGCAGGCGGCGGGCGGCGGCCGCGGAGCCGGCCGCGCAGGACCGGGCGGCGGAGGCGGCCGCCGAGGGCGGTGCCGTCTCGGGCGGTACCGGGCGGCGGCGCGGGCGTCCCGCCGAGGGCGTCGGCGCGGAGCCCGCCGAGGACGGCGCCGGTACGGGAGTGCCCGCGTCCTCGGGCGTCTCGGAGGGGGCCGTCGTCACGGCCGCCGAGCACGC
Organism: Streptomyces sp. NPDC085946; assembly: GCF_044540485.1. Lineage (NCBI taxonomy): Bacteria > Bacillati > Actinomycetota > Actinomycetes > Kitasatosporales > Streptomycetaceae > Streptomyces > Streptomyces sp. NPDC085946. Next base: position 119,514 of record NZ_JBITSF010000002.1, read on the forward strand.
CGCCGGGACCGCCGCCTCGGGGACGGGGCTGGGCGGGACCGTACCGCCGCAGGGCGTGCCCGCGCCGTCGGGACGGCGTGCCCGGCGCGACACCGGCGAACAACACGCCCTGCCGCCGGCGCTGCCCGCGCCGTCCGGCGGGGCGGGGACGCCGCAGGCCCAGCTTCCGCAGGCCCAGGAGCAGACACAGACCCAGAGCCAGCCGACCGGGCGGCGCCGGCGGGCCCTGGCCGCCGCGAACGAGCGGGCCGCCGCGCAGGAGGCGGCGCCCCGCGCGGTGTTCGCCCTGCCGCCGGCCGAGGCGGACCAGGGGCCGGACGCGGCGGCGTCCGCGGCGCAGGTGGGCACGGTGCCCGGCGCCGTGCCGGCGCCCGTCCCCGGGCCCGCCGCCTCGGGTGACGCGCTGATCGACGAGGAGCGGCACGACGCCGTACCGCACGACCGGTCCGACGACCACACCCCGCCGCAGCCCCATCCCACCAGTGCGCCGACGGGCCGCCGCCGACGGGCGGTCGCCCGGCCGGCGGAGGCGACCGGGGATCCCGGGGCGTCCGGGATCCCCGCGCAGGCGGCCGCCGCGCAGGGGGTGCCCGGACAGGCGGGCGCGGTGGAGGCGACTCCCCCGGCGCCGGGTACGGCGGTGGCGCCCCAGGGCAACGCCGCGGTGCCTCCGCAGGGCGTGGCGGTTCCCGCCCAGGGCAACGCCGTGCCTCCGCAGGGTGCGCCTGTACCGCCGCAGGGTGCCCCCGTGCCTCCGCAGGGGGTTCCGGCCCTCGGGCAGGGCGTGGCGGCTCCCGCCCAGGGCAACGCCGTACCCCCGCAAGGTGCCCCCGTGCCTCCGCAGGGGGTTCCGGCCCTCGGGCAGGGCGTGGCGGTTCCCGCGCAGGGGAACACCGTGCCGTCTCAGGGTGTGGCGGTAGCCCCGCAGGGCCTTGCGGTGCCGCCGCAGGGAGTCGCGGTGCCCCCGCAGGGGAACGCGGTGGCGCAGCCGGGCGCGGCCGTGCCGCCGCAGGGTGTCGCCGTGCCGCCGCAGGGCAACGCGGTGTCTCCGCAGGGCGTGGCCCCGCAGGGCTCCCCCGTTCCCCCGCAGGGCGCGGCTCTGACGCCGCAGGGCGACGCCGTGCCGCCCCAGGGCTCTCCCGTCCCCCCGCAGGGCGCACCTGTGCTCGCGCAGGGCAACACCGTGCCGCCGCAGGGCGTCCCGGTGTCCCCGCAGGGCGTCCCCGTACCCCCGCAGGCCACCCCGGCCCAGGGCGTGCCGGCCGCCGGTCCGGCCCCCGTCACGCAGCCCCAGCCCCACGGTCAGCCGCAGCCGCAGTCACAGCCGCTGCCCCCGCCGCAGGCCGTCCCGCAGGACGCGTCCGGGCAGGTGGCGCTGCCCGCGCAGCAGGCCGTCCCCGCCGGTCAGCCGCTGCCGCAGCCGGCCGCACCCGGGCAGGCGCCCGCCGGCATCCCGGCCGAGGCCGCCGCGCCGGGTCAGGTCCCGCCGGCGGCGGACCGGCCCGCCGCCGACCAGCCGCTGACGGCCGGGCAGGGCCCGGGCCCGCAGGCGTGGCCCGCCGCCGGCACGCCGGGTGCCGGGACGCCCGTACCGCCGCACGAGACCGGGCCCGTACCGCAGCACCCCGGCACCCCGGTCCCGCCGCACGCGACCGGCCCCACCCCCGTACCGCCGCCCGACGGCGCTCGGCCCGCCGTCCCCCCGCACGCGGACGCGGGCCCCGTACCGGCTCCGGTCCCGCCGCAGGCGACGCCCGCGCCCGGCACCCCCCTGCCGCCCGACGGCGCGGCGCGGCGGGTGGCGCAGCCGTTGCCCGCCGAGGCCGGGGCGCCGGTGGACCCGAACTCGACGCAGGGGCGGGCGATCAGCGTGCGGACGCTGGGGCAGGGCGTGCCGTTCAACCGGCAGGCGGCCCAGGTCCAGCAGCCCGCGGCCGGTCCCGCACCGCAGCCGTCGGCCACGCCCGCGCCGCACCAGCCGGGCGGCTCGGGACGCCGCCGCAAGCTCGGGACGCCGCCCGAGCCGGCCGCGCGCCCGGAGCAGGCCGGACAGCCGCCGCAGGCCGCGCAGGCCGCGGCCCAGCCGCACCTCCAGCACGCGCCGGCCGGGCAGTCCCGGCTCGCGCCGGGCACCGAGGGCGCCGGCCGGTCGTACGCCATAGGCGCGCCCGACGAGAACGCCGCCGAGGGACCCGAGCCGCTGGACGGGCCCGGCGGGGCCGTCGAGGTCGCCGACCCGCCGCGGCCGCAGCCGATGGACGACGAACTGCCGCCCGAGCCGCTGGACAACCCGCGCCGGCTGCTGGTGTGGCCCGCGCCGGACGTCGGCACGCAGCAGGCGCTGAGCGACCGCGGCTACCGGCCGGTGATCGTGCACTCGCGCGAGGAGGTCGACGCGCAGATCGCGGCGTTCCCCGCCGCGCTGTTCGTGGACCCGCTGACCGGTCCGATCACGCGCACGGCGCTGCAGTCGCTGCGGCAGGCCGCCGTGGCCGCCGAGGTGCCGGTGCTGGTGACGGCCGGGCTCGGGCAGGCCTCGCGGGACGCGGCCTACGGCGCCGACCCCGCCGTCCTGCTCAAGGCGCTCGCGCCCCGGGACAGCGAGCAGCACCCGCCGCGCGTGCTGCTCATCGAGGAGCACGCCGAGATCGCGCTGGCGCTGACCGCGACCCTGGAGCGGCGCGGGATGCAGGTGGCGCGGGCCGCGAGCGACGCGGACGCGGTGGCCCTGGCCGGGCAGTTCCGGCCGAACCTGGTCGTGATGGACCTGATGCAGGTGCACCGGCGCCGGGCCGGGATCGTGGACTGGCTGCGTGCGAACGGGCAGCTCAACCGCACCCCGCTCGTCGTCTACACCGCCGCCGTCGACCCGGCCGACCTGCCGCGTCTGGCGTCCGGCGAAACGGTGCTGTTCCTCGCGGAACGGTCCACCAGCGGCGAGGTGCAGGCGCGGATCGTGGACCTGCTGGCGCGGATCGGCACCAACTGAGCGGGCGGCCCCGGGGCGGCCCGGGGCGTCAGCCCGTGGCCGCCAGCCGGCGGACCGCCTCCCGCACGGACGCCCGCAGCCGCTCCTGGTCCGCCTCCCGGTCGCCGACCAGGATGCGCCGCATCTGCGGGACGACCACGGCCCAGTTGACCACCGCGGTGAGCAGGAACAGCAGGTCCCGTGCCGGGACGGCGTCGGTGACGACACCCCGGTCCTGGCCGTCCCGCAGGGCGGCGACCTTGCGGGCGTAGTGCTCCTGGCGCTCGTCCTCGTGGGGCAGTTCCGCCGTGCCGTACTCCAGGCCCTCCCAGAAGAGCAGGCGGAGCAGTTCGGGGTGGGCGGCGTGGTAGTCCATCAGCCGGTCGGCCCAGCCCTCGATGTCGTCCGGGTCGACGGGGACGGCCTCGGCGAGGTCCACCATCTTCTTCTCCAGGACGGACGCGAACAGCTCCGCCTTGTTGCCGAAGTAGGCATAGATGAGCTGCTTGTTGGCCTTCGCCTCGGCGGCGATGCGGTCGATGCGGGCACCCGCGATGCCGTGCCGGGCGAACTCGGCGACCGCCGCCTCGAAGATGCGGGCTCTGGTGGCCTCGGGGTCCCTTGTTGCCATGGGCACAGGGTAGCGCGCGGGGTAACCAACTGTTTGGTTGACAGGGAATGGGAACCCTCCGCACACTGTTCCACCCGAAGTCCAACCAACCGGTTGGTTACTGGAGCAGGCTCGAAGGAGTCCCCGGCTCATGGCCTCAGCGAACACCGCCCGCCGCACCGCCCGCCCAGGGTCCGCCCGGCGGCCGCGCGCCGCGGCACCCGCCCTCTTCCTCACCCTGCTGTCCGTCTGCAGCGCGGTGACGGCGGCCAACATCTACCTCGCCGCCCCGCTGCTGTCCCTGATGGCCCGCGACTTCGGCTCGGCCCCCTCGGCCGTCGCCTGGATCGCCTCGGTCGCGCAGGCCGGCTACGCCGTCGGCCTGCTCTTCTTCGCCCCGCTGGGCGACAGCGTGAACCGGCGCCGCCTGGTCGCCGCCCTCACGCTCGTCACCACCCTCGCGCTCGCGGCGAGCGCGGCGGCGCCGGGGACGACCGCGCTGGCCGCGGCCGTCTTCGTCGCCTCGGCCGCCACCGTCGTCCCCCAGCTGCTCGTCCCGCTGGTCGCCGAACGCGCCCCCGCCGACCGCCGCGCCCGCCACGTCGCGGCCGTCGTCGCCGGGCTGTTCACCGGCATCGTCGCGGCCCGGGTGCTCGGCGGACTGGCCGGGCAGGCGTTCGGCTGGCGGTGGGTGTTCGCGGGGGCCGCCGTGCTGACGGCCGCCCTGGGGCTGGCGACCGCCTTCGTCCTGCCGTCCGGGCGGCGGGCCCGGGCCGGCTCCCCGCTCTCCGTCCTCGCCACCCTGCCGTCGCTGGTCCGCCGCTCGCCCGACCTGTGGCGCGCGTGCCTGCGGCAGGCCGGGATATTCGGCGCCTGGAGCGCGCTGTGGACCTCGCTCGCGCTGCTGCTGACGGGCCCGGACTACGGCCTGTCCACCGCCACCGCCGGCCTCTTCGGCCTCTTCGGCCTCGCGTCCAGTGCGGTGGCGCCACTGGCCGGCGGGCTGGTCGACCGGTTCGGCGCCGCCCGGGTCGTCGGCTCCGCGTACCTGCTGGCCGCCGTGTCCGTGCCACTGTTCTGGCTGGGCGGGCACCTGATGGCGGCCCTGTCCGCCGCCGCGCTCGCTATCCACGCGGCGCTGGTGGCCTCGCACGTCGCCAACCAGACCCTGGCCCTGACGACCACCACCACCCCGGCCGCCGCCAACACGGCCTACGTCGTCTCCGGCTTCGCGGGCGGCGCCGCCGCCTCGGCCCTGGCGGGCCCCGCCTTCACCCACGCGGGCTGGGGCGGGGTGTGCGCGGTGGCGGGACTGTGGCTGGTGACCGGCTGGGGCGCCACGGCCGTACGGCGGTGACGCCCCGGCCCGGGCTCAGAGCCGGGTGACGTCCAGCGCGCCCTCCGCGTACTGCCGGCGCAGCACCTTCTTGTCGAACTTGCCGACGCTCGTCTTCGGCACCGACGCGATGACCGTCCACCGCTCCGGCAGCTGCCACCTGGCGATCTTGCCCTCGTCGGCGAGGAAGGCGCGCAGGGTCTCGAAGTCGGCGGTGGAGCCCTCCTTGAGGACGACCGTGGCCAGCGGGCGCTCGCCCCACTTGTCGTCCGGGACGGCCACGACGGCGGCCTCGGCGACGTCCGGGTGGGCCATCAGGGCGTTCTCCAGCTCCACCGAGGAGATCCACTCGCCGCCGGACTTGATGACGTCCTTGGCGCGGTCGGTGAGGGTGAGGAAGCCGTCGGGGGAGATGGTGCCGACGTCGCCGGTCTTCAGCCAGCCGTCCTCGCTGAACTTGTCGGCGGGGCGCAGCGGTTCGGCGTCGGGGCCGTTGTAGTAGGCGCCGGCGATCCACGCGCCGCGGACCTCCAGCTCGCCGGCGGACTCGCCGTCCCAGGGGAGGCGCTCGCCGCCGGGGCCGGTGAGGCGGGCCTCGACGCCGGCCGGGAAGCGGCCCTGGGTGAGGCGGTAGGCGAACTCCTCGTCGGTGCCGACCGCGTGCGCCGGGGGCCGGGCGACGGTGCCGAGCGGCGAGGTCTCGGTCATGCCCCAGGCGTGGCAGACCCGCATGCCCAGCTGGTCGAACGCCTCCATCAGGGAGGGCGGACAGGCGGAGCCGCCGATGGTGACCTGGGTGAGGGAGGAGACGTCGCGCGGCTTGGCGGTCAGCTCGGCGAGCAGGCCCTGCCAGATGGTGGGGACGGCGGCCGCGTGGGTCGGCCTCTGCGTCTCGATCATCTCGGCGAGCGGGGCCGGCTGGAGGAACCGGTCCGGCATCAGCATGTTCACGCCGGTCATGAAGGTGGCGTGCGGCAGGCCCCAGGCGTTGACGTGGAACTGCGGCACCACGACCAGCGAGGTGTCCTGGTCGGTCAGCCCCATCGACTGGGCCATGTTGACCTGCATCGAGTGCAGGTAGATCGAACGGTGGCTGTAGACCACGCCCTTGGGGTCGCCGGTGGTGCCGGAGGTGTAGCACATGGCCGCGGCCCGGCGCTCGTCCAGCTCCGGCCAGTCGTACGCCGTCGGCTTCCCGGCGATCAGCTCCTCGTACTCGTGCACCCGCGCGGTCGCGTCCGCGAGCAGGGAGCGGTCGCCCGGGCCGAAGACGACCACGTGCTCGACCGTCTTCAGGTGCGGCAGCAGCGGGGCGAGCAGCGGGAGCAGCGAGCCGTTGGCGATGATCACCCGGTCGGCGGCGTGGTTGACGATCCAGGCCAGCTGCTCCGCCGGCAGGCGCAGGTTGAGGGTGTGCAGCACCGCGCCCATGGAGGGGATGGCGAAGTACGCCTCCACGTGCTCGGCGTTGTTCCAGGCCAGGGTCGCCACCCGCTCGTCCTCGACGACGCCGAGGTCGTCCCCGAGCGCGTGGGCCAGCTGGGCCGCGCGGGCGCCGATCTCGGCGAAGGAGCGACGGTGCGGTTCGCCCTCACCCGTCCAGGTGGTCACCTGCGACGTCCCGTGGATCGTCGACCCGTGGGCCAGGATCCTCGAAATCAGCAGCGGTACGTCCTGCATGGTGCTCAGCACGGCGTCCTCCCGGGCGACATTGCCTGCGTGGCGGTAGGGGTCGCGCTGATTCTGCGCACATACCACGCGGTATGTCACTAGCCACGGATGATCGATCACCCGACGTCATGCGACGCGTTGCCCCACTATCGGACAATTCCCAGCTCAGGATCGTCCCGGAGCTTGCCCAGCGCGCGGGAGACGGCCGACTTCACCGTGCCGGTCGAGACGCCGAGCACCTCGGCGGTCTGGGCCTCGCTGAGGTCCTCGTAGTACCTGAGGACGACCATCGCCCGCTGCCGGGCGGGCAGCCGCATGATCGCCCGCCACATCGCGTCGCGCAGGGCCTGCCGCTCGGCCGGGTCGCCGCCCCAGCCGGGCAGGGTCTCCGGCTCCGGCAGCTCGTCGGTCGCGAACTCGTCGACCCGGCGCTTGCGCCACTGCGAGGTCCGCGTGTTGACCAGGGCCCGGCGCACGTAGCCGTCGAGCGCGCGGTGGTCCTCGATGCGCTCCCAGGCCACGTACGTCTTGGTGAGCGCGGTCTGCAGCAGGTCCTCGGCGTCGCTGGGGTTCCCGGTGAGCGACCGGGCGGTCCGCAGCAGCACCGGCCGGCGTGCCTTCACGTACGACGAGAACGACGGGTACGCGAGGGCCTGCGTCGCCGGAGCAGCGGCGTTCGAGGCGCTGGTGCAGACGGGTGTGGTCATGGCTCCACGCTATGAGCGGGCACGCCTCCCGCGGATCGGCCGCAGGTGCCGAAGAGGAGTCCCCCTCAGGTTGTAGGGGCCGGGGCGGCCGCACCTCCTGAAGGTGGAGGAGGAGAGGAGGCGCCCTGGGGGTTCACCCCTGCGGGGCGCGGCCGCGGTTCACCCCCGGGGAGTGCGCACAACGTCCGCGCGGCGGTGCCGGAGCACCGCCGCGCGGACGTTGTCACCCCATCGAGCACACCTGCACCGGGGACGAGGGGGCCGGCGCACCGGCCCCCTCAGCTCACCACCACAGCGGCGTGAAGGAGACGGCCACGTTGTCGTTGCCCTGGTTGACGGCCGTGAACGCGGATCCGTTGACCTGGGCGGTGTTGCTCTGGTTCGAGGCACCGGAGCCCAGGGCCTGCTGCTGGGTGGTGGCCGAGGTGCCGAAGTTGTCGCCGCCGACGCCGCTGCCGACGACCCCCGCCAGCGCGCCGTTGTCCGCCGCCGCGACACCGGCGAAGAGGGCGGCGGCGAGCGGCAGGGCGGAGACGGCGGCGATGACACGGGCGGTACGGATGCTTGCCATGTGTGTTCCTCCAGAACCCAGTACGCACCGGCTCATGGCCGTGGGTGCGTGAAGTACGGCTGTCACCGGGGGAGTCGGCCGTCCGCCCCGGTGTGGTGCACGACGTCGCGAGATCAGGGTTGCCCACCGCATCCCGGCGAACCACCTCGGAAGCCGCCCTTCGCACGCAAGCGTGATGACTTGTCGATAAACCCTGTTGCGCCCCTTCCGTCACAGGCCGGGACACTCCGGTCTGCCCCACCCCAAGCACCGCAAGAGGGAAATCGTTTCGGTGAACATCCCGCCCCTTTCCGCGCCCCGGCGTGTCGCCTCCCACCCTCTTCCTTTTTTCGAACGTATGTACGAACATGGAGTCATGGCCACCCCCGACCGGCAGGCCACGACGCTGGCCCTCGCGCACGCCCTGTCAGCCGCCGAACGCGGCCTGGCCGTCCTCCCCCTGTCCCGGACCAAGCTCCCGGCCCTGCGCTCCCCCCACCGCGACGACCCGGACCCGGCGGGCCCGCCCTGCCACGGCGAGTGCGGCCGCCCCGGCCACGGGGTCCACGACGCCACCACCGACCCGGCCCGCATCCGCGCCCTGTTCGCCGCCGCGCCCTGGGCGACCGGCTACGGCATCGCCTGCGGCCTGCCCCCGCACCACCTGATCGGCATCGACCTGGACGTGAAGACGGGCACGGACGCCTCGGCCGCACTGCGCGAACTGGCCCTGCGGCACCTGTTCACGATCCCCGCCACCGTGGTCGTGCTGACCCCGAGCGGCGGCCGCCACCTGTGGCTGAGCGGCCCGCCCGACGCCGTCGTGCCCAACTCGGCGGGCCGCCTGGCCCCCGGCATCGACGTCCGGGGCGCCGGCGGCTACCTGGTCGGCCCCGGCTCCCGCACCGACCACGGCCTCTACACCGCCGCACCGGGCACCCTGCACCTGGCCCCCGCCCCCTGCCCGCCGGCCCTGCTGCGCCTGCTGGTCCCGCCGCCCCGCGCGCACCACGCCACGCCCCCGTCGGCGGGCGGGCACGGCCAGGGCCTGGTCCAGTTCGTCCTCGCGGCGCACGAGGGCCAGCGCAACACCCGCCTGTTCTGGGCCGCCTGCCGCGCCTACGAGGACGGCATCGGCCCCGCCCTGGCCGAGTCCCTGGTCGGCGCGGCCCGCCGCACCGGCCTGTCCGAACGCGAGGCCCGCGTGACGATCGCGTCGGCGGCCCGCATGACGGGACACCGGCCGTGAGGCGGCGGGGGCCACGGGACGGCCGGGGCGGGACCGGGACGCGCGGGCCCCGGCGGGGCGGGCCGGAGGGGCGCACGTGACGGCGCGGACGGGTCGCGGAGCACGACGGCGGCCCGCGGCCCGTGACGAGGCGAAGGCCGGACGACCCGCCCGCGAGCAGGGGCCGAACACCGCCCCCGGACACCGGAAGACCCCCATGCACCACCGCACCGGAGGACCGGCCCTGGCGCTCGCCCGCGTCGTCCTCACCTCCGGCCGCTCGGTCGACCTCTCCGACCTGCGGTTCACCGCGACGTACGGCGCGCTGCCGGACGGCTACCCCTGCAAGCCCGTGAACGACCTGAGGATCGAGGGCCTGCTGCGGGCCGCCGAGCGCGCGTTCCCCGCCACGCCGGTCCACCTCCTCACGCCCCCGCGCGACCGTCCCGACCAGTACGCGGGCGCCCTCGGGCCCGTGGAGGTGCTGCCGGCCGTGGCCTGCGTCGGCGGTTTCCACTCCACGGCCCTCGACCCGGCCCGCGACCCGGTCCTGTACCGCTCCCGCCTCACCGTGGTCTGGTTCCAGCAGGCCCCGCGCCTCCCGTCCGGCCGCGACGCGGAACCGGCCCTGCGCGAGCTGCCGTGGGAGTCGCTGGCCCGGGACCAGGAGCTCTGAGGACGCTGTCGCCTCCGGGCCGCGTGCGCGAGGGTCGGCCCATGAGCGACGCGCGCGTTCCACGGACCCGGTCGCTGCGCCGGCAGTTCGAGTTGACCTGGTCCCTGTTCGAGTACCACCCGGAGCGGCTGGAGCCGGAGGACTTCCTGTGGGAACCCGCGGCGCACTGCTGGACGGTGCGCCGGGCCGCCGACGGCACCTGGGTCCCGGACCGGGCCGGCACCGAGCCGGACCCGGTGCCCGTGCCGACCGTCGCGTGGCTGAGCCGGCACCTGGGCTGGTGGTGGAGCACGGCCCTCGACCACGCGCGGGGGCTGCCGCCCCGGGACCGGGCGGACGTCACCTGGCCCGGCGAGGGCGCCGCGGCCGTCGCGTGGCTGCGGGGCCTGCGCACGGACTGGCTCGCGGTCCTGGACGGCCTCACCGACGCGGACCCGGACGCCACGGCCCCGTTCCCGTGGCCGCCCGGCTCCGGGTACCGCGTCGCCCACATGATCGGCCGGGTGAACACCGAACTCACCGAGAACGCCGCGGAGATCGGCCGGCTGCGCCTGCTGCGGGCCGCCTCGCCCACCGCTCCCGCCCCGCCGCCGAGGGGGACGTGATCACCGCCGGGCGCCGCCACGCGCCGGTGGTGCGCGGTCGGGCCCCGCGGGACGGCACGGGGCCGCCGGCCGCCTGTGACGAGCCGTGGCCTGCCGGTGCGCGCGGGCGTTCCCGCGCGACGCGCCGGCCGGCCCGCTCACCGCGCCTTATGGGGCGGCACCTGGGGTGCCCGGCCCGGAGGGGCCGGAGCCGGTCCGGTGCCGGGGGCTTCCGGGGCGGAACCCCGCAGCCGGTGCCGGGGCGTCGTGCGCCGCGGGGGACGGGTGAGGGTGATCAGGCGGACCAGCTGCTGGAAGCAGGCCAGCGACGCGATGCACGGCAGGGCCGCCGCCAGCTGGCCCGTGACCGACCTCGGCGACTGCAGGACGCACATCAGGACCGCGGTCGCCGAGAAGAAGAGCACCACGCACCAGGAGTGGACGGCGCGCCGCTGGTGCAGCGCGGCCCTCAGGACGGAGAGGGCTCCCACCAGCCAGGGCCCGTACACGAGCAGGGGCCACCAGGGGACCACGCCGCTCGACGCGCGGGACGCGGCCACGAAGTGCAGGGGGCTGTAGGCGACGATGCCGCCGAAGAGGCTCACCGCGGAGGCGACCACCGCGGCCAGTCCGGCGATGGACAGGCTGAGCACGCGCAGGCGGCCGGGACGCCGGCGTCCGCGGGCTCTGCGGTGCCCCCCGGAGACCTGCCGCAGCGGCGGCAGTTCCGCCGTGATCTCCTGCAGGTTGCTCATCGGTGTGCCGGGCGCCGGATCGGTGACCGGCGCCTCCCGGCGGGCCGCGGGGATCCGCGGGCGCGGCTCGCGGTTCTCCTCCATGGCGTCCTGCAGCATGAAGGCCAGTTCTTCGGCGGGATCCCAGATCAGGTCCGCGGGGACCGGGTGGTCCAGGAAGACGTCCGCCGGAGCCCGGTGCCGGCCCGTGCCGGCCTCCTGGAACACGTCCGGCCGACCGAAGAGGTCACGGTGATCGATCTGTTCGTCGTACACGATGCGTCCCGACTATTCCGCCGGGGAGAGAACGGAGCGGCCCTGAGTTCCGAGCCAGCGGCGGGAGAGATCCGCTTCCAGGCGGCTCATCGCCTCCAGGAATTCCCGGAACAACGGCTCGGTCACCCGGAGCGTCACCGGCAGTCCGCCTTTGGTCAGAGTTCCGTTGACAGTGGCCGACGAGTGTCTCGGAGCGGGGATGTACGTGTACGGACCGAGTACCACCGCTCGGCCGACCGGCTCACCCACTCGCTCCCGACCTGCGAGAAGCCTGGTGAACCCGACCTCGGTTGCCTTCGTCATGTACCAACTAACGCCCGCCCACTTTCACGGACACTGCGGCGAAAGAGTGAAGGAATTCACGGAAAAGTATTTTGTCGCAGTCGCCGCGGAACCTATTTATCGCTGTATGACAATCAATACGGATATCTGCCGACCGGTGGCATCGGGCGGAAAATACTTTTCCGCCGCGATGCGGTCGTCCGAGAAAGACGTGGTCGTCCGAGAAAGCACACCGCCCCTGCGGGCGGGGCCGGCCACGCGAAAGGCCCCCGGCCGGCACTCGGTCGGGGGCCCTGCTCACTGCTCATCGCGCGGAGGCGGTGGGATTTGAACCCACGGTGACATCGCTGCCACGACGGTTTTCAAGACCGTTCCCTTAGGCCGCTCGGGCACGCCTCCCCGCGCCGGCCGTGATCGGCGGCGCGGGGACAAGGGTAACGGGTCGGCCGGCGCGCGCGGGGGTCAGTTGTCGCCGACGCGGGAGCCGAGGGTGAGCTCGACCGTGCGCTCCTTGCCGTCGCGCTCGTAGGTGATCGTGACCTTGTCGCCGGGCTGGTGGGTCCAGATCTCGCCGATCAGGGTCGGGCCGGAGTCGATCACCCGGTCGTCGAGCTTGGTGATGACGTCGCCGGGCCGCAGACCGGCCCGGTCGGCGGGACCGCCCGACTCGACCGGATCGGAGCCGCCGGCACCCTGGTCGGTGATCTGCGCGCCGCCGGAGGTGTCCTCCAGGGAGACCGAGGCGCCGATCTTCGCGTACACGGGCTTGCCTGTCTTGATCAGCTGCTGGGCGACGTACGTGGCCTGGTTGATCGGGATGGCGAAGCCGAGGCCGATCGAGCCGGACTGGCCGGTGCCGAAGCCGCCGTTGCCGGTGGACTGGATCGCGGAGTTGATGCCGATCACGTTGCCCTGGGCGTCCAGCAGCGGGCCGCCGGAGTTGCCCGGGTTGATCGAGGCGTCGGTCTGCAGGGCGCTCATGTAGGAGGCCTGGCTGCCGGTGCCGTCGCTGGAGGCCACCGGGCGGTTCTTGGCGCTGATGATGCCGGTCGTCACCGTGTCGGACAGGCCGAAGGGGGCGCCGATGGCGATCGTCGAGTCGCCGACGGCCACCTTGTCGGAGTCGCCCAGGGTGAGCGGCTTCAGGTCCGAGGGCGCGCTCTTGAGCTTGATGACGGCGACGTCGTAGCCCTGCGCGTTGCCGACCACCTCGGCGTCGTACTTCCTGCCGCTCGGGAAGGTCGCGGTGAGCTTGCCGCCGTCGACGGCGCTGGCCACCACGTGGTTGTTGGTGACGATGTGGCCCTGCTTGTCGAAGACGAACCCGGTGCCGGTGCCGCCCTCGCCGCTGGAGCTCTCGGCCTCGATGGTGACCGTGCTCGGCAGCGCCTTGGCGGCCACCGCGGCGACCGTGCCCGGGTCGCGCTTGACGTCGCCGCCGCTGGTGGAGGCGGAGACCGTGGTCGAGCCGGTGCCGTCGTCGTTGTTCCTGGCCAGGGTGTAGCCGAGGCCGCCGCCCAGGCCGCCCGCGACCAGCGCCGCCGCCAGGACCGCGGCGACCAGGCCGCCGCGGCCGCCGCGCGCCTTCGGCTCCGGCTGCTGGTAGGAGGAACCCCAGCCGCCCGCGCCCGGTCCGGCACCGCCGCCGAAGGCCGGGCCGGGGGTGCCGGGCGGCGGGGGCGGGGGCCAGGAGGCGTCGGGCGCCGAACCGGAGCCGGCCGGTGCCGGACCGGGCGCGGAGCCGTGGGCCGACGGATCGGGCACGGGGGCCTGGGCCGACGGGCCGGGGTATCCGGAGGGCCGGTCGCCGGGCGCGGCCGGGGCGCCGCTGTCCGGAGCCGCGTGCTCCTGGTGCGTGCGAGCAGCGGGAGCGTCCACCGGCACGGGGGGTGCGGACGGGGCGGGCGGTACCGCGGTGCCCTCGTTCTCGGTGCTCACAGCTTCTCTCCTCGATCCACGGCTGTTGTCCTAGGTCGCACTCGGTCGCTTTCGGTCACGTTCGCTCACGCGGTTACGGTCCGGCGCGATCAGCTGTGCCTGTCCTTTTGTATGCCGTCAGCTTTTCCCACGGGCCGTCAGGGCACCATAAGCGGTGGCTGTGGGTCCGGGGTCATTCTTTATATAGGGCATTAGTAACGAAAGAGGCGCAATCCCTATGCCTCCGTCCGGACCGTCACCGCCGGGGCGTCCGTCCGACCGGACGTCTACCCGCGCGCGGTGGCACCATGACGCGGTGACCCACGCACGGCAGCACCTGATCCGAGTCGTCGCTCACCGCGGGGCCTCCGAGGACGCCCCGGAGCACACCCTGGCCGCGTACCGGAAGGCGATCGAGGACGGTGCCGACGCCCTCGAATGCGATGTGCGCCTGACGGCCGACGGACACCTGGTGTGCGTCCACGACCGTCGCGTCAACCGTACGTCCAACGGCCGCGGCGCGGTCTCGGCGCTGGAACTCGACGACCTCGCCGCCCTGGACTTCGGCTCGTGGAAGACGCGCGACGCCTTCCGGGGACGCGACGAGGAACCCGACTGGGAGCACCGCCCGGAGGACCGGGAGGCCACCTCCGTCCTCACCCTGGAACGGCTGCTGGAACTCGTCGCCGACGCCGGGCGCCGGGTGGAGCTGGCCATCGAGACCAAGCACCCCACGCGCTGGGCGGGCCAGGTCGAGGAGCGGCTGCTGCTCCTGCTGAAGCGGTTCGGGCTGGACGCGCCGGCCGACCCGCGGGAGTCGCCGGTGCGCGTCATGAGCTTCTCGGCGCGCTCGCTGCACCGCGTGCACGCCGCCTCGCCGACGCTGCCGACCGTCTACCTGATGCAGTTCGTGACGCCCCGGCTGCGCGACGGGCGGCTCCCCACGGGCGTCCGGATCGCGGGCCCCTCGGTGCGGATCGTGCGCGGTCACCCGGCGTACGTCGAGCGCCTGAAGCAGGCCGGGCACGAGGTGCACGTCTGGACGGTCGACGCGCCGCGGGACGTGGAGCGCTGCGTCGACCTGGGCGTCGACGCGATCATCACCAACCGGCCGCGCGCGGTGCTCGACCAGCTCGGCCGCTGACCACCCGCCCTGTCACCGAACATCACGTCCGTCCCACATTTCCCGCACGCCTCTTGACCCCCGCCGCACGGCGGCCCCATCCTCACCTCCCGGCCACACCGACGAAATCCAGCCATCTGCTGACAGGGAGTGCTCCGGCGCATTCGCTCCGTGTCCGACCGTTGCGGGTGCGTCTCCGGCAGGCGACCGGCCGGTTTCCGGTACAGGCCAATGGGGCATCCACACCGTGGCGTGGGGCGAAGGAGGTCTCGGGGGTGGCGTTGGTGGTGGCACAGGAAGTGCCCACGTCGTCGAGCATGGCCGTACCCCATGGCCCTGCGGGCGTGGGGGAGGCGCGGCACCGGATGCGTGACCAGCTGCGCAGGGGCGGTGTCGCGGAACCGGTCATCGACGACGCCGTACTGATCCTGTCCGAGCTGTTGAGCAATGCGTGCAAGCACGGCCGGCCCCTGGGCGGCGCCCTGGCGGGGGACGGTGACGTCCGCGCCGCCTGGCGCGTGGACCCCTGCGGCCGGCTCGTCGTCGAGGTCACGGACGGCGGCGGCCCGACCCGCCCGGCGCCGGCCACCCCGTCGGTCACCGCGCACGGCGGCCGCGGGCTGAACATCATCACCGCGCTGGCCGACGACTGGGGCGTGCGCGACGACGTCCGGGGCGAGGTCACGGTGTGGGTGGTGGTCCACGACGACGTGTACGACCCGGACGCGGGCCACCGGCGCGACGACTTCGCGACGCGCGTCGCCGCCCCGCCGGTGTCCTCCCTGCCCGGGCTGGACTTCGCGGACGCCTTCGAGGACCTGGACTGACCCGCGCCCCGCTACACCGCGGGCCCCGCGGCGTCCCGTCGCCGCCCCGGTCGGCACGCCCCCTCCGGCATCCCGTCGCTCTCCGCGCGAACGGCTAGGCTCGGCGCCCGTACGAGACGCCGTAACCGGGAGACACCCACGATGGCCAAGAAGCGACCCCAGACGAAGGCCGAGCGCCCGCAGCTCACGGACGGGGAGATCCCGGTCGTCGGCGCCCGCGAGCCCTGCCCGTGCGGCAGCGGCCGCCGCTACAAGGCGTGCCACGGCCGGGCCGCCGCCCAGGCCGCGACCGAGCTCGTGCACCGCCCGTTCGAGGGCCTGCCGGGCGAGTGCGACTGGGTGGCGCTGCGCGAGCTGGTGCCGGCCGCCACGGTCGGGCTGACCCTCAAGGACGGCCTGCCCGAGGGCGTCCCGTCGGTCACGCTGGCCACGGTCCTGCCCATGGCGTGGCCCGCCCTGCGCCGCGACGACGGCTCGGTGCTGCTCGGCCTGCAGAACGACACCGCCTCCGGCGACATCAGCCGCGACCTCGCCGACACCCTCCGGCGCGCCCTCCAGGCGCAGCCCGGCACGCCGGTGCAGGGCCGGCGCGCCCCGGCCGACGGCCCGCGCCTGCAGGACCTGCTCGACCCGGAAGGCGGGTTCGAGCCAGTTGTGCACAGCGGCTTCGAGTTCTGGGTGCCGGACCCGGAGAACGCCACCCCGGAGGTCGCCGCCTCGCTGGAGCGGGCCAACGCCGCGGCGATCCCGACCGTCAGGCTGCAGGGCGTGGACGCCGCGTACTGGTGCGAGACCCCGGAGAAGAACCACCTGCGCTGGGTCATGCCGCACCCGGAGGAGCAGCTTCTGGACGCCCTCGCGCGGCTGCACGCGGCGGGCCGGTCGAGCCTCGGCGAGGGCACCCGCCTCGTGGGCTCCTTCCGGGCGCACGGGCTGACCGTGCCGGTGTGGGACCTGCCGAGCGAGGTCGGCGCGCAGGACGTGGAGAAGCCGGCCGCCGCGTTCGCCGAGCGGCTCGCCGAGGCCCTGGCCGTCCAGGAGCCGCTCACCGCGGACGAGCGCCGGGCGCGCGGCGGTCTGACCAACCGCCAGGTCACCCTCAGCTGACCTGCGGCCCGGCCCGGCGCGTGCGCGGCGGCCGGGCCACCGCACAACTCCCCGCGCGGACAAGCCAGTCGGTGACCGGAAAGACCGAGATCGAATTTGCGAACCGCCGATCTCTTGTTACCGTTCCCGTAGCCCGGTTGCTGGTGCATCCCCCGTCGCCAGCAACCGGGTCTTTCCGTTCCGGCGGCCGCTCACCCACCGCAGCCGTTCGTCAACTGCCCGTTTCCTCGGGCGAGTTGCTCCCCGAGCGCAGCAGCAGCGGCCCCCGCCCGATCCGGTCCGCGAACTCCGCGACCGCGGTGTACGCCGCCAGGTCCCCGCGGCTCGGCTCCCTCGGCGTCTCGCAGGTCCCCGGCTCGTCCCCGGCGCCCACCGGGCAGTGGATCTGCACGGTCCGGCCGCCCGGCCCCATGAAGCTGAGCACGGCGCCCAGCGCCCGCCCCGTCGCGTTGCGGTAGTACGTCCGCGCCCAGGTCCGCGTGCCCTGCACGAGCACGCACGTCTGCGCCTCGATGCCGTCGGGGGACGCCAGGTCGGGACCGCAGCGCACGGCGGTGGACAGGCCGGCGCCGAGCGGCAGCGGGGAGGAGGGCGGCGCTTTTCCGTCACCGCGCGGGGTGGGGCGTACGGGACCGGGCGCGAAGGTGCGGACGCCCGCGTCCCGTTCCTCGCGTACGGAGCCCGCCGACGCCACCGCCCAGGGCAGCACGACCGCGCACGTCACCACCACGCCCGCGAGGGCGAGGGGACGGGTTCTTCGAGGGTCCCGGGCTCGGCCCCCGGCATGACGCGGCATGGCCCCGGAAGATAACGCCCCGGGGCGGGTGCCGGGCGGGAGCGCGCCCGACACCCTCAGAACTCGGGCGCGCTCACACCCGTACGAGTGAGGGCCTCGACCACGGCGTCCACCACGGCCTCCACGTCCGGCACCCACGGCGCAGCCGAGCCGGGCAGCGGGGCGCGCTCCCAGCGGACCTCGCCGCGCCCGGTCCCGGAGGGGGGCAGGGCCAGGTAGCCGCCCTCGCCGTGGAAGCGCAGGGAGCCCGGCACGAAGTCCTGGGCGTACAGCAGCTCGCCGAGCCGCTCCATGGAGTACGGCTGGACGAGGATCGCCCAGCGCTCGGCGGAGGCGACGACGGGGCCGAGCCGCATGCCGCGGCGGTCCAGGGCGGCGAGGGCGCGGGCGGCCGGCAGGGCGGGCAGCGAGACCGCGCAGGGCGCCCGGCCGCCGGTGGCCAGGATGATCGGCGCGCCGGGCCGGTTGGTCCACCACCAGCGCACCATGCGGGCGTCGGTGGTGGCCGCGAGGAGGCCGGGGTCGAAGGGGTGCGCGCCGGGAACCGTGCACTCCGGGTCGGGGCAGCCGCAGCGGGACCTGCCCTGCGGGTCCGCCGCCACGCCCGGGAGCACGGGCCACCGCCACTGCGTCGCGAAGGTCAGGGCCGCGCCGATCACCTCAGACCCCTCGTCCTTCCGCCGGGACAGGAGCCTGCGTCGCCTTCCGAGGATCTCGCGCATGAGCGCTCGTTCCTTTCCGTTGCACGCCTGGCAACACCGTGGGTCACATCACACCATGTGTCGATCACTTCACTGTGCGTACCTGTTGGCGCATCACACCCCAGCCGGAGGCACGGGGAACCCCTGGGGGCCGTGCACGGGCTGCATCCGCTGCCGCTCCGCCCCTACTGCGTCGGTCGAAAGCACGGGCCTGGCGTGGGGTGGCGAAGTCTGGCGTTTTGCCGTCGCGCGTATTTCTCTCCGCCTCCACCACGGGAGGATGGGGCACGGCCGTCGGTGGATAGGACGCCCGGGTCCGTCACCAGGTTCCGGGCGGTCGCCCGCCACCCCTGGCCTTCACCGAGTACGTACCCATCACGACCGCTGTGACGCTCCGTCGAGCAGGCCCAGTCGACCGCAATAACCCGTCCCCTGCGGCAGTTTTAAGCCAACTTCGCATTTCCGCAAGGGGAAGAGAAGAAGTTCCCTTCAGCCTCACGGACACCAGGAATCCCAGCAGGACAATGCTGGACATCTCCTCACGAGTGCGTGTACATGTGGAGACACTGCTAGCGACGCAGAATGACATGGGGGTTTGCGATGCTTTTGAGCAGTACGTGCCGGTCGGAAAGCCGGACGCCATGAACGCCCCGCACCCTCCGAAAGTGGCTGGAATCGACTCGACGGTTCCGGCCCCCGCACACACTGTCGCGCCTGTCGCGACGGGTGCCTCCCCGACCGCCCCGCCAAACCCCCTGAACGCACCCGGCGCGGTCCTCCAGGACCGGCTCGCCGGCTGGGTGTCGGACCTCACCACCCTCCACGAACTCACCGAGCGCCTGGCCCGCACGGACGTGCTCCCCGCGGCGCTCGAGGAACTGCTCCGCGCCGGGGCCGCCCTGGTGGGCGCCCGGCGCGGACTCGTCGTGCTGGAACCCGCCGACGGCCGCGGCCCCGACACCACCATCGGCCTCGGCCTCGGCCTCGCCGACCTCGGCCACATCGAGACCGTGCCGCGCAGCTCCCTGTCGTACGGGCGGATCCTCGACGGGCTGCCGGGCGGCGACCGCGAGATCGCCCAGCCCGACCTGTTCGCCGAGGAGGGGCTCGACCCCCGCCACCGCGAGGTCGCCGCCCGCCTCGGCTACGCCGCCAGCTACGCCCTCCCCCTGTCCACCGACGCCACCGGCCGCCTGGGCGCCGCCGTGTGGCTCTACGACGAGCCGGCCGAGCCCTCCGAGCGCCGCCGCCACCTCGTCGGCCTGTACGCCCGCTACGCCGGGGAGCACCTCGCCCGGCTCCTGGAGGTCGAGCGCACGCGCGCGTGCATGGCGACCCTGACGGAGGAGCTGCTCCCCTCCCGCCTGCCCCGCGTGCCCGGCGTCCAGCTCGCCGCCCGCCGCCGCACCGGCCCGCGCGGCGGCGGCGACTGGTACGACGCGCTGCCGCTGCCGGACTCGGCGCTCGGCCTGGCCGTCGGGTCGGTCACCGGGTCGGGGCCCGGCGCCGTCGCCGCGACGGGCCGGCTGCGGGCCTCCCTGCGGGCGTACGCCGTGATGGAGGGCGAGGACCCGGTCGCCGTCCTGTCCGACCTGGAGCTGCTGCTGCGGCTGACCGAGCCCGCCCGGTCGGCGACCGCCCTGTTCGGCTACTGCGAGCCCGCCGCCCGCAAGATCACCCTGGCCGGGGCCGGGCACAGCCCGCCGCTGCTGATCGGCCGGCACCGCACGGAGTTCGTGGAGACCTCCGTCTCCGCGCCCCTGGGCATGCTCGCCTGCTGGGAGGCGCCGAGCGTGGAGATCCACGCCGAGCCCGGCGAGACGGTGCTGATGTACACCGACGGGCTGCTGCACCGCACCGGGGAGGCCACCGACCGCGCCTTCGCCCGGCTGCACGCGGCGGCCGCCGGCGTCCCCCGGGCGCTGCGCGGCGACCCGGGCGCCGTCGCCGACCACGTCCTGCGCGGCGTGCTGCCGGACGCGCGGGGAGGCGCCGACAGCGAGGAGGACGTGGTGCTGCTGGCGGCGCGCTTCGAGTGACGCACCTCGCCCGATCGGCCCCGGGCCCCTTCCGCCGCGACCGTACGATGGGGGTGGTCCACTGCCGTATCGAGGAGGATGACCGTGGCCGAGGAGCTCCCGGAGACCCCGGAGACCGCCGAGGAAGAGCCGATCAAGCAGCGCAAGAACGGCCTGTACCCGGGCGTGTCCGACGAGCTCGCCGAGAACATGCGGACCGGCTGGGCCGACACCGAGCTGCGCGACCTGGAGCCGATCCCCCAGGCCGCCCGGACCGCCGCCCGCCGCGCCGCGCTGTCCGCGCGCTTCCCGGGCGAGCGCCTGGTGATCCCCGCGGGCAACCTCAAGGTCCGCTCCAACGACACGGACTACCCCTTCCGCGCGTCGGTCGAGTACGCCTACCTCACCGGCAACCAGACCGAGGACGGCGTCCTGGTCCTGGAGCCCCGGGGCGAGGGCCACGAGGCGACCGTCTACCTGCTGCCGCGCTCCGACCGCGAGAACGGCGAGTTCTGGCTGGACGGCCAGGGCGAGCTGTGGGTCGGCCGCCGCCACTCCCTCACCGAGGCCGAGAAGATCTACGGCATCCCCGCCTCCGACGTGCGGGAGCTGGCCGGCGCGCTGCGCGAGGCCACCGGCCCGGTGCGCGTCGTGCGCGGCCACGACGCCGGCGTCGAGGCGGCGCTGACCGACAAGGTCACCGCCGAGCGCGACGAGGAGCTGCGCGTCTTCCTCTCCGAGATGCGCCTGGTCAAGGACGACTTCGAGGTCGGCGAGCTGCAGAAGGCCGTCGACTCCACCGTGCGCGGCTTCGAGGACGTCGTGAAGGTCCTCGACAAGGCGCAGGCGACGTCCGAGCGGTACATCGAGGGCACCTTCTTCCTCCGCGCGCGCGTGGAGGGCAACGACGTCGGCTACGGCACCATCGCCGCCGCCGGCCCGCACGCCTGCACGCTGCACTGGGTGCGCAACGACGGCCCGGTCCGCGCCGGCGACCTGCTCCTGCTGGACGCGGGCGTGGAGACGCACACGTACTACACCGCCGACGTCACGCGCACGCTGCCGGTCGACGGCCGGTACACCCCGATCCAGAAGAAGATCTACGACGCCGTGTACGAGGCCCAGGAGGCCGGCATCGCGGCCGTCAGGCCGGGCGCCAAGTACCGCGACTTCCACGACGCGGCGCAGCGCGTGCTGGCCGCGAAGCTCGTCGAGTGGGGCCTGGTCGAGGGTCCCGTCGAGCGGGTCCTGGAGCTCGGTCTGCAGCGCCGCTGGACGCTGCACGGCACCGGCCACATGCTCGGCATGGACGTCCACGACTGCGCGGCCGCGCGCACCGAGACGTACGTCGACGGGACCCTGGAGCCCGGCATGGTGCTCACGGTCGAGCCCGGCCTGTACTTCCAGGCCGACGACCTGACCGTGCCGGAGGAGTACCGCGGCATCGGCGTGCGCATCGAGGACGACATCCTCGTCACCGAGGACGGCAACCGGAACCTCAGCGCCGCGCTGCCCCGCCGGTCGGACGAGGTCGAGGAGTGGATGGCCGCGCTGAAGGGCTGACGGCGGACCGAGGGGCCGGGCACCGGGGAGGTGCCCGGCCCCTCGTCTGCGGGTAGACGGTGGCCGGCGCGCCCTCGCGGCGCGCCGCACATCGGCACGGCTCCGCGCCGCCTCCGGCGCGGGCACTCACGGGGGGTAGTGGTGGACGCGTTCTGGTCGGGTGTCGGGGACGGGCTGCGGGCGGAGTCCGACTCCCCGGAGGGGCGCAGAGCGGGGCTGGAACGGGCTCTGCGGGACGCCGTACGGGACGGGCGGCTGGCGCCCGGGACGCGGCTGCCGGCGACCCGGCGGCTCGCCGCCGAGCTCGGCCTCTCGCGCGGCACGGCGAAGGCGGCGTACGACCAGCTGGTCGCCGAGGGGTACCTGACGGCGCGGCAGGGCTCGGGCACCCGGGTCGCCGCGCTGCCGGCCGTCTCCGACGAACGGCCGGACGCGCCGGCGCACACGCGTGCCCCGCGGCTCGACCTGCGGCCGGGCAGCCCCGACGTCGGGGCGTTCCCGGCGGCGGCCTGGCTGCGGGCGCTGCGCCGGGCCATCGCGACGGCGCCGTCGCTGGCGTACGACTACGGGGACCCGCGCGGGCGGATCGAGCTGCGGACCGCGCTGTCGGGGTACCTCGGGCGGGCCCGCGGGGTCGTCGCGCCGCCGGAGCGCATCGTGATCACCTCGGGCTACGTGCAGGGGCTGGCGCTCCTGACGCGCGTGCTGGACGGCGCCGAGGTCGCCATGGAGGACCCCGGGCTGCCCTTCCACCGGGAGGTGGTGCGGCGCAACGGCGGGACCGTGGTGCCCGTACGGGTCGACGAACGCGGCGTCCGCGCCGAGGAGCTGGGCGATGCCCGGGCGGTCGTCGTCACGCCCGCCCACCAGTACCCGACCGGCGTGACCCTGCGCCCCGAGCGGCGCCGGGCGCTCACCGACTGGGCCCGCGCGCGGGGCGGGCTGATCGTCGAGGACGACTACGACGGGGAGTTCCGCTACGACCGGCAGCCCGTCGGCGCCCTCCAGGGGATGGCGCCGGGCCAGGTCGCCTATCTGGGCACCGCCTCCAAGACCCTGGGGCCCGCGCTGCGGCTCGGCTGGATGGTGCTGCCGCCGCACCTCGTCGACGAGGTCGCCGAGGCCAAGCTGCACAGCGACCACCACACCGAGTCCATCGGCCAGCTGGCCCTCGCCGAGCTGATCGAGAGCCACGCCTACGACCGGCACGTGCGTGCGTGCCGGCTGCGCTACCGGCGCCGCCGCGACCAGCTCCTGGACCGGCTCGGCCCGCGGCGCGCGGTGCGCGGGATCGCGGCCGGGCTGCACGCGCTGGTCGACGTCGACGACGAGGCCGAGGTCCTGGCGCGGGCGGAGGCGGAGGGCCTCGCGCTCGGCCGCCTGGCCGACCACTGGCACACGCCCGGCGAAGGGCGGCCGCAGGGGCTGGTCGTGGGGTACGGGACACCTCGGGAGCGGGTGTACCCCGAGGCGCTGGAGGTGCTGGGGAAGGTGCTGGACGGGGGCTGAGCCGCCTCTTCGGGATCCTGTCGGCTGCTTCGGGACCCCGTCGGCCGCTTTGAGACCCCGTCGGCCGCTTTGAGACCCCGTCGGTCGCTTCGAGGCTCCGCCGGCGGCTTCGAGGCTCCGCCGTCGGCCGGGCGCTTCCGGTCGGGCCGGCATGCCTCCGGTCGAGCCGGCCCGCTCCCGGTCGGACCGGCCCGCTCGTCCGGTCAGGCCGGCCGCGCCCCGCCCGGTCCGGTGACCGCGGCCGGCAGGGCGTCCAGGTACAGGGCGCCCGCCAGGAGGCCCGCGCTGCCCCGCGGGCTCCACGCGCGCGCGTGCAGGTCGGCGTCGAGGGCGGCCAGGGCCGCGGCACCCGCCTCCGTCGCCGTGCCGCCCGCCTCCAGGACGGCCCGGGCGCCGGACCGGACGTGCCGGAGGCCGATCGGACCGCGGTGTGGAGCAGTTCGGTGTCCTGGAGGGAGGACATCACGGGCAGCAGGGCGTCCGGGCGGGCCTGCGCCTCGGTGGCGCCGCGGGCCCGGGTGCCGGCGAGGGCGTCCAGGGCCCGCCGCACGTGCGGGAAGCCGGCCCGGGCCTCGCCGCGGGCCCCGGCCGCGCCGTACCGGGCCGACACGGAGGAGCCGCGCGACGGGCGGCGCGGGGCGCCCCGGTCGGGGTGCGCCGCGATCCGCCCGGCCGTCGCCGCGATGTCCCGCGGCGCGGCGCCCGGGTCGAGGGCGGTCGCGGCGACGAGCAGCCCGAGCGTCCACAGGGCGCCCCGGTGGCCGCCTTCGGCGAGGGCCACCGAGTGCTCGGCGGACCGCCCGATCGCGCCGAGCTCCGCGCGCAGCCCCGCGCCGGGTCCACCGGTGCGGCGGGCCGCGGCGGCCATCGCCGCGAGGCCGGGGGCCAGCGCCCGGGCCGACCGGCACAGGGCGCGGTGGTCCCGGCCGGTGGCCCGGGCGGCCAGGTCGCGCGGGTCGGGCAGCCCCGGCTTCGGGGCCAGCGTCAGCTGCCCGGTCAGCGCGTCCACGGCCGCCTGCGCGAGCGTCTCGTCCGCGGGGCCGCGCATCGCCGCCCCGCTCAGGACGCGGCCGGGGCCGAGGGCGAGGAAGCCCGTGCGACCTCGGCGGGGGCGCTCGTGTGCACGGCCCCGGACGCGAAGACCTGGTCGCGGATGTCCTGGTGATGTCCCGTCATGGGCCGGACCGTGGACAGGCCGCCGGTGAGGGAGGCGGGTCCGGGCTGGGAGCCGCCTGGGAAGGGGCCGCGGGCAACGGTGACGGCCCCCGCCGCACGGCGGAACGGTGACGGCCCCCGCCGCACGGCGGCGCGAAGGCGGCCGGCCGGCGCTACACCACCATCAGCGGCGCGTCCTTGCGCCACTTCAGGATCTTGTCGAAGCTGACCACCGTCCCGCCGCGCCCCGGCTTGTTGCCGATGTGGACGTGGTCGGCGAGGTGTTCGATCAAGCACAGCCCGCGGCCGTGCTCCGCGTCGTCCGGCGGCTCGGGACGGCCCGGCCGGGCGCGGCCCGCGCCGGGGAAACCGGGACCCGCGTCGGCGACCTCGATCCGGCACTTCTCGCCGTCCAGGTACGCGGTCACCCGGTACGCCTCCGAGGAGCCCTCCCGCGCGGTGTCCCCGCCGTGCTCGACGGCGTTGGCGCAGGCCTCGCTGAGGGCGACGGACAGGTCGTAGGAGATGTCGGGGTCCACGCCCGCGGTCTCCATCGTGCCGATCAGGAGCCGCCGGGCGAGCGGCACGCTCGCAGCTTCGCGCCGCAGATGGAGTGACCACCAGATGCTCATGCTCCAGCCTCCTGGCTGCGGCTCGACATACCGTTACGTATTGCCCTGAGTGCCCGTGTGTAAGCGTGAAGTTGACATGATGCCGCCCATACGGCGGATGCGCGCCGGGCGTGACCGGTGTATGCGGGGGCGGCTCGGGCCAGAAGGTGACGTTCCGGTCGTACGGCATCTTGCGGACCTGCCGCACGGCGGCGGGACGGCCAGTGCGATGATGGGCCCGCCATGTCTGCCCCCCACCCGCGCACGGCGCGCCCCGGACTCGACCTCCGGATGCTGCGGGCCGCGGTGTTCGCCGCGGTCTGCGTCGTGCTGGCCGGGGCCGGGCATGCGCTGGCCTCGTGCGCCGCGATCCCGCTGTGGACGCTGGGCGTCGGGTTCCTCGGGACGGCCGCGGTCGCGGCGCCGCTCGCCGGGCGCGCGCCGTCGCTGCCGGGGACGGCGGCGCTGCTGGCGGCCGGCCAGACCGTTCTGCACACGCTGTTCGGGCTCGGCCAGCACGGTACGGCGGCCGCCGCGGGCTCCGCGGGCACGGTCTCCGACGCGACGCTGGTCCAGCAGGCCGCCCGGCTGGTGTGCGGGGCGACGGCGGCGGCGATCAGCCCGGCCGAGGCCCAGCGGATCCTCGTCGAGGCGCGGGTCCACCCGGCGGCCACCGCCCACCACCCGGCGGACGCCATGTCGACCGCCGCGGACTCCTCCGCGTCGCTGCTGCCGTCCCTGCCGATGCTGCTGGGCCACGTCCTGGCGGCGCTCGCCGCCGGGTGGCTGCTGCGCCGGGGCGACCTGGCCCTGCTGCGGCTCATGGAGATCTCCGCCCAGTCGGCGCACGGACTCGCCGAGGGGGCGCTCGTACGGTCCCTGCGCGCGGCACTCGCCCTGGTGCGCGCCCTGCGCGCCGGGCTGCCGGGCGCGGCCGGGAGGCTCCCGCGCCCGTCGCGCACCGACTCCCCCGCGCCGGCCGCGTGCCGCAGCACCGCGCTCCAGCACACGGTGATCAGGCGGGGCCCGCCGGAGGCCGGCGCGCTCGCCCTGGCCGCCTGACCGACCCGACCGCCACTCCGCCGCAGGAGGGGGGAGCGTCGGCGAGCGGCACGCGCGTGCGCGCCCGTTCCCGCGTTCTTCTCGCGTGCGTGCGCCGGCCGGGAGCCGGCCGGAGTCCACCGGAAGGCGGCCGGAAGCCGAACCGGAGCCCCTCGGGAGCCGGCCGGAAGCCGTTGCGCGGCCTCTTCCGTGGAGCCCGCCGGGAACCGGTCCCGGCCGGACCGGGACCGGGGCCGTCCGGCCGACGGCACCCCCGCGCACGCGTGCCCCTCTTCCTCACCGACACCACATCCGAAGCGGAGTGCACCTGCCATGAAGGTTTCCCGTATCAC
The DNA here is from genome assembly GCF_044540485.1 of Streptomyces sp. NPDC085946. Classification (NCBI taxonomy): domain Bacteria; kingdom Bacillati; phylum Actinomycetota; class Actinomycetes; order Kitasatosporales; family Streptomycetaceae; genus Streptomyces; species Streptomyces sp. NPDC085946. The sequence continues at coordinate 145,857 of NZ_JBITSF010000002.1, forward strand.
CGCCGTCGCCGCCGTCGCCGGCACCGCCGTCCTCGCCGTGTCCGCCCCCGCCTTCGCGCACGTCACCGTGCAGCCCGAGGGCGACGCCGCGAAGGGCGGCTACGCGGTCGTCGACTTCAAGGTCCCCAACGAGCGCGACGACGCCTCCACCACCAAGCTGGAGGTCACCTTCCCCACCGACCACCCCATCGCCTCCGTGCTGCCCGCCCCGGTCGACGGCTGGGACATCGAGGTCACCAAGTCGAAGCTGCCCAAGCCGCTCGAACTGCACGGCAAGCAGATCACCGAGGCCGTCACCAAGGTCACCTGGACGGCCGACGGCAAGGGCATCGAACCCGGCTTCTTCCAGAAGTTCCCGGTCTCGGTCGGCGCGCTGCCCGAGGACACCGACGAGATCGTCTTCAAGGCCCTGCAGACGTACTCCGACAAGGACGTCGTCCGCTGGATCGAGGTGCCGCAGGAGGGCCAGGAGGAGCCCGAGAAGCCGGCCCCGGTGCTGGAGCTGTCCGACGCCGAGGACGGCCACTCGCACGGCGCCTCGGACGACACGGCCTCCGGCGACGCCGAGGAGGCCGAGAAGGCCTCCGCCGACACCACCGCCGCCGAGGCCGACACCGACGACACCGACACCACCGCCCGCGTCCTGGGCGTCGTCGGCATCGTGGTCGGTGCGGCGGGCGTGGCGTACGGCGTGCTCGCCGGCCGCCGGCGCACCGCTGCCTGATCCGTTCGGGGGCGCCCGCGCACCGTGCGGGCGCCCCGGCCGAAGCCGGCCCGGCCCACCGGGGCCGGCCGCCGTTCGCGGCGGGCACCGGGGTCCGACCACGGGTCCGGACCCCGGTGCCCGCCGGAGCACTCACATCTGGGACATTTTTCTATGCGCACCAAGACCTTCGCCGCGGCCGCCCTGCTCGCCGCCGCCTCCCTGACCCTGACCGCCTGCGGCAGCGGCGCCGACAGCGACAAGCCCGTCGCGGTCGTCTCCGAGGAGGCCGCCTCCGACCGGGCCGCCACCGTCCTCGACAAGCCGTTCGAGAAGCCCGACCTCGTCCTGACCGACACCCGGGGCGAGAAGTACGACCTGCGCGAGGAGACCGCGGGCAAGCCCACGCTGATCTACTTCGGCTACACCCACTGCCCCGACGTCTGCCCGTCGACGATGAGCAACATCGCCGTGGCGAAGAAGGCACTGCCCAAGGCCGAGCAGGACGCGCTGCGCGTGGTCTTCGTCACCACCGACCCGGACCGGGACACCCCGGCCGAGCTGGGCAAGTGGCTCACCGGCATCGACACCGAGTTCATCGGCCTGACCGGCGACTTCGCGACCATCCAGGCCGGCGCCCGCACCCTCGGCATCTCCATCGAGCCGACCACGAAGGACAAGAACGGCAAGCTGGTCTCCGAGCACGGCACCCAGGTCGTGGCCTTCTCCCCGAAGACCGACGGCGGATACGTGCTCTACGGCGAGGACGCCTCCGTCGACGACTACACCGAGGACCTCCCCGAGCTGGTCAAGGGGGAGAAGCCGTGAGGCGCCCCGCCCCGGCGGCCCTGGCCCTGGCGGGGGCGCTGACCCTGGCGGCCCTCTCGGGCTGCGGCGCGGACACCGGCCCGGACGCGTCCGGCGGGACGGCGGACCTCTCCGTCGGCTCCGCCTACATGCCGCAGCCGGTCTCCGACGAGCTGGCGGCCGGCTTCCTCACCATCACGAACGACGGCGGGTCGGCCGACGAGCTGACCTCCGTCACCAGCGACATCGCCGGTCAGGTCACCGTGCACGAGACCACCGGCGGAGCGATGCGCGAGGTCGGGCGCCTCACGATCCCCGCCCACGGGAAGCTGGTGCTGGAGAGCGGCGGCAACCACCTGATGTTCGAAGGGCTCAAGCGCAAGCCGAAGGAGGGCCAGACGGTCTCCGCCGAACTGCGCTTCGCCCGCTCCGCCCCCGTCACGGTCGAGATACCGGTGAAGCCGGCGACGTACACCCCGCACTCCGGACACTGAGGGAAGGACCACTGTGACGCCGACCATCGCCCCCCGCGTCCGGCTGCTGGTGCTGCTGCTCCTGGCCGTCACGGGCGCGCTGTTCGCGGGTGCCGCGCCGGCCTCCGCGCACGCCGCGCTGACCGGCAGCGACCCCGGGCAGGGGACGGTGGTCGACGAGGCCCCGGCCCGGGTCTCGCTCACCTTCTCCGAGCCGATCGCGCTCTCCGACGACGCGCTGCGCGTGCTCGACCCGCGGGGCGAACGCGTCGACACCGGCAAGCCGTCCTGGGCGAGCGGCACGACGTACGCCGTGCCGCTGCACAGCGGCCTGCCCGACGGCACGTACACCGTGACCTACCAAGTGGTGTCCGCCGACAGCCATCCCGTGACCGGCGCCTTCACCTTCTCCGTCGGCGCCCCCTCCGCGACCTCCGTCACGTTCGCCGACCAGGGCGCGAACGGCGGGGTCGTCGGCTGGCTCTACGGCTTGGGACGGTACGTGTCGTACGCCGGGTTCGTCGTGCTGACCGGCGGGGCCGCCTTCGTGCTCGCCTGCTGGCCGCGCGGCTCCGGCGTACGGGCGGTGCAGCGGCTGGTCGTCTCCGGCTGGGTCGCCCTGACCGCGGCCACGCTGGGACTGCTGCTCCTGCGCGGCGCCTACACCGGCTCCGGGGAGGTCGCCGACGTCTTCGACCTCGCGCTGCTCGGGCAGGTGCTGCAGACCAAGACGGGCGCGGCGCTGGTGTCCCGGCTGCTGCTGCTCGCGGCGGCGGCCCTGTTCATCGCCGTGCTGTTCGGCGCCTACGACAAGCGGGAGGAAGAGGAGAAGCGGGACCTGACCTTCGGACTCGCGGTCGGCGGGGGTGTCGTGGCGGCGGGGCTCGCCGCGAGCTGGGCGATGTCCGAGCACGCCTCGACCGGGCTCCAGGCGGCCCTCGCCATGCCGGTGGACATCGTCCACCTGCTGGCCGTCGCCGCCTGGCTCGGCGGCCTGTGCGCGCTGCTGGTCGCGCTGTACCGGGCGCCCGCGGACGCCCCCGTCGGGTCCGCCGCCGTGCGCCGCTTCTCCCGCCTCGCCTTCGGCAGCGTGCTCGCCGTGGTCGTCACCGGGACCTACCAGTCCTGGCGGCAGCTCGGCTCCTGGTCGGCGTTCACCGACACCCGGTACGGGCAGCTGCTGCTCGTCAAGATCGCCCTCGTCGCGGTGCTGGTCGGGGTGGCGTGGACCTCCCGGCGGTGGACGGGCCGCCTGGCGGACCCCGCCCCGGACCGGAGCGCACGGGAGGCGGAGCGCGTCGGGACGGCGGCGGCCGCCGGCTCCGCCCCGAAGTCGCACGGAGCGGCCGACCGCGGTGAGGAAGGCGGCACGGCCCCCGACGCCGCCCGGGACGAGGACCCGGCCCCCGGCACCGGCCCGGCCGACGGTCCCGAGGCCGGCTCCGGTCAGGACGCGCACGGAACGGCAGACCGCGGCCGGGACGGCGAGACGGCGGCCGACCCTGCCGGGGACGAGAACCCGGCCCCCGGCACCGGCCCGGCCGACGGTCCCGAGGCCGGCTCCGGCGGTCTCGACCCGGAGCGCGCCGCGCAGCTCGCCCGGCAGCGGGCGGCGGTGGCGGCGGCCCGGCAGAAGCGGGCCCGCGACGCGGACCCGCACCGCTCCGGCCTGCGCCGCTCCGTGCTCGCCGAGGCGGGCGTCGCCGTCGTGCTGCTCGCCGTCACCACCGTGCTGACCCAGACCGAGCCGGGGCGTACCGAACAGCAGGCCCGGGCGGCCGCCTCGTCCTCCGCCGCCCGGTCGACCGGCGCGTCGGGGGCGCTGACCCTGACCATGCCGTTCGACACCGGCGGCGCGGACGGCAAGGGCGTCGTCACGATCGACCTCGACCCCGCGCGGGTGGGCGGCAACGCCCTGCACGTCTACGTGGAGCGGCCCAACGGCCGGGCCTTCGACATCCCCGAGGTGAAGGTCGCCCTCACCCTCACCGCGCAGAAGATCGGGCCGCTGCCCGTCGTCCCCGACCACCTCAGTACCGGACACTGGTCGGCGAGCGGAGTGCAGATTCCCATGGCGGGCGACTGGAAGGTCGCCGTGACCGTGCGGACCTCCGACGTCGACCAGGTGACCGTCTCCAAGAACGCGCAGATCGGCTGAACCCCGCCATGCCCGACCAGTCCCTTCCGCAGGCCCCGACCCCCGAAGAGGCCTCTGACCAGGCCGTACCCGGGAACGCCCGCACCGCGGAGGGCGTCTCCCGGCGCCGTCTCCTGGGCACCGCCGGCGCCGCCGGTCTCGTCCTCGGCGCGGCCGGCGGGGCCGTGGGCTACGCCGCCCGGCCCGCCGAGACGGCTCCGCTCACCTCCCTGGGCAGCGACGAGGTGATGTTTCACGGGAAACATCAGCCCGGCATCCTCCAGGGACTCCAGGCCCGCGGCCACCTCGTCGCCTTCGACCTGACCCCGGGTGCGGGCCGCAAGGAGGCGGCCGCCCTGCTGCGCCGCTGGTCGCAGACCGCCCGGCGGCTGATGGCCGGCGAGCCGGCCCCGCACGACGACACCGACGTGGCCCGCGACGCCGGACCGTCGTCCCTGACGGTCACCTTCGGCTTCGGCCACAGCTTCTTCGCCCGGACCGGCCTGGAGAAGCAGCGCCCGGCCGCCCTGGACCCGCTGCCGGACTTCTCCTCCGACCGTCTCGACAAGGCGCGCAGCAACGGCGACCTGTGGGTGCAGATCGGCGCCAACGACGCCCTGGTCGCCTTCCACGCCCTGCGCGCCCTCCAGAAGGACGCGGGCTCCGCCGCCCGGGTCCGCTGGCAGATGAACGGCTTCAACCGCTCGCCCGGCGCCACCGCCCACCCGATGACGGCCCGCAACCTGATGGGCCAGATCGACGGCACCCGCAACCCCAAGCCCTCCGAGTCCGATTTCGAGAAGCGGATCTTCGTGCCGGCCGGTGGCGAGCCCGCGTGGATGGCGCACGGCTCCTACGTCGTCGTACGCCGCATCCGGATGCTGCTCGACGACTGGGAGAAGCTGTCGGTCGCGCGGCAGGAGGCCGTGATCGGGCGGCGCAAGGCGGACGGGGCACCCTTGTCCGGGGGCACCGAGACGACCGAGATGGACCTGGAGAAGACCGACGCGAACGGCGACCTGGCCGTCCCGATCAACGCCCACGCGCGTATCTCGCGCCCCGACCAGAACGGCGGCGCGGCGATGCTGCGGCGCCCCTTCTCGTACCACGACGGCATCGACGCCGACGGCGTGCCCGACGCGGGCCTGCTGTTCATCTGCTGGCAGGCCGACCCGTTGCGCGGTTTCGTGCCCGTGCAGCGCAAGCTGGACCGCGGCGACGCCCTGGCGCCCTTCGTCCGGCACGAGGCGAGCGGGCTGTTCGCGGTGCCCGGCGGGGCCGCGGAGGGCGAGTACGTGGGACAGAAGTTGCTGGAGGGATGAGGGTCACCCTTGAGTGGGCGTGTGGCGGATGCGCTTTCCACAAGCCCATTAGGGTGAGCTCATGCCAGCGAGCTATGCGTATCTCGGTCCCGAGGGCACCTTCACCGAAGTCGCCCTGCGGACGCTCCCCGAGGCGGCGACCCGGGCGCTGATCCCGTACGTGTCCGTGCAGTCCGCGCTCGACGCGGTGCGAACCGGTGAGGCCGAGGCGGCGTTCGTGCCGATCGAGAACTCCGTCGAGGGCGGTATCACCACCACCCTCGACGAGCTGGTCGCGGGCAGCCCGCTGATGATCTACCGCGAGGTGCTGCTGTCGATCACCTTCGCGCTGCTGGTGCGGCCCGGCACCCGGCTGGCGGACATCAAGACCGTCTCCGCCCACCCGGCCGCCCAGCCGCAGGTGCGCAACTGGCTGAGGAAGAACCTCCCGGACGCCACCTGGGAGTCCGCCGCCTCCAACGCGGATGCCGCGCGCCTGGTCCAGGAGGGCCAGTACGACGCCGCCTTCGCGGGCGAGTTCGCGGCCGCCCGGTACGGTCTGGAACCCCTGGAGACCGGGATCCACGACGCGGAGAACGCCCAGACGCGGTTCGTGCTCGTCGGGCGGCCCGCCCGGCCCGCGGCGCCGACCGGCGCGGACAAGACCTCCGTCGTGCTCTGGCAGCGCGACGACCACCCCGGCGCCCTGCGCGACCTGCTGGGCGAGTTCGCCTCCCGGGGCATCAACCTGATGCTGCTGCAGTCCCGGCCCACCGGCGCCGGCATCGGCAACTACTGCTTCTGCATCGACGCCGAGGGCCACATCTCCGACCGCCGGGTCGCCGAGGCCCTGACGGGGCTCAAGCGGATCTGCCTCCAGGTCCGGTTCCTCGGTTCCTACCCCCGCGCGGACGTGCGGCCGGGTGATGCGCGGTCGCCGCTGCCCGGGACGTCGGACGCCGAGTTCGCGGCCGCGGCGGACTGGGTGGCGCGCTGCCAGGACGGCCGGTTCTGACCGGCGCGACCTCGGGTTTCGTTATCCACAGGAGTTATCCACAGGTGGGCTTCTCGACCTGGGGACAAGTCGATACGGAAACATGATCCTGTCGACAAATCGCCCTACAGGCCGTCGATGCGCTCACCTGCACGCATCCTGCCCTTCGTCCATCATATTCCTTCGAGTAACTCTTCAGGGTGACCCACGTCCACTCGAAAGTGTGGGTGAGACGGGTTTGTGCCGAGAATTCCAAGGACTGGCCCCTGTAGCGGAGCGATCAATTCCGAAGTCCACAGATCTTGCACACAGCCTGTGGACAACTCTCCGGGACGTGTGGACGGCTGTGGACAACCACATCCCAAGTCCCGTTCTCCACAAGGAAATCCGGGCGGCGGGCACCCCGCCGCCGCTACGTCCCAAAGGGTGAGACGCTTTTCCTTCGCCGCTGGGTACATAGCCCTCATTTCCTCCCGGACCGGGGTACGAGCCGCGTCCGGACCCTGACGCGGAAGAGGGAGTCGTGGGCTGTCATCCCGCACCGGTAGCCTTGACCGCGTGATTGACCTTCGCCTGCTCCGTGAGGACCCCGACCGTGTGCGCGCGTCGCAGCGCGCCCGTGGAGAGGACGTCGCGCTCGTCGACGCCCTCCTGTCTGCCGACGAGCGGCGGAGGTCGTCCGGCGTCCGCTTCGACGAGCTGCGCGCCGAGCAGAAGTCACTCGGCAAGCTCATCCCCAAGGCCTCGCCGGACGAGAAGGCCGACCTGCTGAAGCGGGCCGAGCAGCTCAAGGCCGACGTGAAGGCCGCCGACGCCGAGCGCGACGCGGCCGACGCCGAGACCCAGGAGCTGCTGCTCCGGCTCGGCAACCTCGTCCACCCCGACGTGCCCGTCGGCGGCGAGGAGGACTTCGTCACGCTGGAGACGCACGGCACGATCCGCGACTTCGCCGCCGAGGGCTTCGAGCCGAAGGACCACCTGGAGCTCGGCCAGATCCTCGGCGCCATCGACGTCGAGCGCGGCGCCAAGGTCTCCGGCTCGCGCTTCTACTTCCTGACGGGCGTCGGCGCGCTGCTGGAGCTGGCGCTGGTGAACGCGGCGATCGCCCAGGCCACGGCGGCCGGCTTCACCCCGATGCTGACCCCCGCGCTGGTCCGCCCCCAGTCCATGGCGGGCACCGGCTTCCTCGGCCAGGCGGCCCAGGACGTCTACCACCTCGACAAGGACGACCTGTACCTGGTCGGCACGTCCGAGGTGCCCCTCGCCGCGTACCACATGGACGAGATCATCGACGCCGACCGCCTGCCGCTGCGCTACGCGGGCTTCTCGCCCTGCTTCCGCCGCGAGGCCGGCTCGCACGGCAAGGACACGCGCGGCATCTTCCGCGTGCACCAGTTCGACAAGGTCGAGATGTTCTCCTACGTCGCTCCCGAGGACTCCCAGGCGGAGCACCAGCGCCTGCTGGAGTGGGAGAAGCAGTGGCTGACCTCGCTGGAACTGCCGTTCCGCGTGATCGACGTCGCCTCGGCCGACCTCGGCTCCTCGGCCGCCCGCAAGTTCGACTGCGAGGCGTGGATCCCGACCCAGGGCAAGTACCGCGAGCTGACCTCGACCTCGGACTGCACCGAGTTCCAGTCCCGCCGCCTGTCGATCCGCGTCCGCGACGGCAAGACGGTCCGCCCGCTGGCCACGCTCAACGGCACCCTGTGCGCCGTGCCGCGCACCATCGTGGCGATCCTGGAGAACCACCAGCGGGCCGACGGCTCCGTGTACGTGCCCGAGGTGCTGCGTCCCTACCTGGGCGGCCGGGAGATCCTGGAACCGGTCGGCAAGTGAGCGAGGCGACCGCCCCCGCGGGCCTTCCCTACCGGCTGATCGCGACCGACCTCGACGGGACGCTGCTGCGCTCCGACGGGTCGGTCTCACCGCGCACGCGTGACGCGCTCGCCGCGGCCACCGCGGCGGGCGCCGCGCACATCGTCGTCACCGGCCGCGCGGTCCCCTGGACCCGGCACATCCTCGACGACCTCGGCTACGACGGCCTCGCCGTCTGCGGCCAGGGCGCGCAGGTGTACCACGCCGGGGAGCACCGCCTGCTGACCTCGGTCACGCTGGACCGGCAGCTGGCCGGTCTGGCCCTGGCCAAGATCGAGGCGGAGACCGGTCCCCTGTACCTGGCGGCCAGCCGCGACGGCCTGGACGGCGAGGTGCTGGTGGGGCCCGGCTACGCGGTGCAGGGCACCCTGCCCGCGACGCCCTTCACGGACGCGTCGGACCTGTGGACCGCGCCCCTGAACAAGCTGTACATCCAGCACCCCGACCTCACGGACGACGAGCTCTGCGAGGTGGCCACGCGCACCGCCGGCGGTTTCGTCACCGTCACGATGGCGGGCGAGGGCATCGTCGAGCTGCTCCCCCTCGGCCTGTCCAAGGCCACGGGGCTGTCCCTGGCGGCCCGCCGCCTCGGCATGAAGGCCGTCGACACGATCGCCTTCGGCGACATGCCCAACGACCTTCCGATGTTCGCCTGGGCCTCCTACGGGGTGGCCATGGCCAACGCCCACGGGACGCTGAAGGCCGTCGCGGACGAGGTGACGTCCTCCAACGACGAGGACGGGATCGCGGTGGTGCTGGAGCGGATGCTGGGCTGAGCCGGGCTCAGCCCGCGGTTCGGCGTTCGGCGTTCGGCGTTCGGCGTTCGGCGTTCGGCGTTCGGCGGAGGATGCACGGATCGAACGTGCGCGGGCTGTCGGACCCGACCACGGTGTAGCAAACCGGTGCCTTACCACTCGGCCAATCCTCCGGGTGGGCGGCCCACGCGATGTGGGATTCGCGTGCTCGAAGCGGCCGCCCCGGGCAGTTCCCCGTGCGAGCGGGCTCTACGGAGGAGTGGCGATCACTCCGGAGCCCGTCGCGGACTGCCCTGTCGGGAGCGGGACGTACTGCCGTGCAGGGGCATCGTCCCGCTCCTCTCCCCGTACGTGACGCCGGACGATCCGGCGGCGCGGACATCGACCACTGTGCCCGGAGGGCGGGTCGGGCGCCACCGAATAACGGGCGGCGGGGGCGGACGGACGGACGCGTCGCCTACCGGCGCCGCCACCACCGGCGGCGCGCCTTGCTGAAGAACCAGCCCGCCGGCGGCTCGTCCGAACGCCACGGCTGCGGCTCCGGCTCCTCGCGGCGCCAGCGCGCGGCGAGCATCCGGGCCCGGGCCGACGGCTCGGAGGTCTCGGCGGACCGGACGAACGCGTCGTCCAGCACCAGGTCGTCCCAGACGTCCTCGGTCCGGCCGGTCCGGTCGGCCGGACCGGGCCGGCCGCCGGGACCGGGCACCTCGTGCTCGGGTTTCTCCTCCGTCATCCCGTCCTCCCCGCCGCGCGTCCCCCGTGCATCCGCCGGGCTCAGTGTGCCCGGGCGGAGGTGAAGCCCCCGTCAAGAGCGGTGGCCGCCGGGCCCGGCGGCACCCCTCACTCCTCCCCGGCCAGCGTGAGCGACCTCAGCTTCTGACCGGCGTACCAGGTGGCGAGCACGGTGACCGCCACCAGCAGCACCGCCGCCGTGGACAGTCCGACGTCCGAGGTCACGAAGGTGCCGCCGTCGGCGACCTCGTGGGCGACGGCCAGCGACCACTGCTGGACGCTGAGCGTGCGGGCGCCCGGCACCAGGGAGCCGAACAGGGCCTCCCAGACCAGGGCGTAGACCAGGCCGAACACCACGGCGTGCCGCGAGACCGTGCCGAGCAGCAGGAACAGGGCCGCGTAGGCGATGGACGCGACCAGGGCCGCCACCGTGTAGGCCACGGCGATCTGCTGGCCGTTGCCGTTGAGGACGAAACCGGCGATCAGCGTCGGCACCGCGGAGAACACCATGGTCACCGCGACGGCGACGATCAGCTTGGTGAAGATGATCGTCGGCCGCTTGATCGGCTTGGACAGCAGGTACACCACCGAACCGTCGTCGATCTCCGGGCCGATCGCGCCGGTGCCCGCGATGACGCCGATGATCGGCACCATCGTGGCGAGGGCGAGCCCGCCGAGCAGGTCGGCCGCCGTCTGGTCGTCGGCCCCGGCGAGGCCCCGCACCACCAGGGAGATGGCGATCAGCAGCAGGGGCAACGCGCCGAGGATGAGGGCCCGGCGGCGGCCGAGCAGGGCCCGGTAGGTGAGCCGGGCGACTGTGGGGTCGTACATCAGGGCCTCCTACGCCGCGACCAGGTACGAGAAGACGGACTCGAGGGACTCGTCGGACGGCGAGACCGTGAGCAGGCGGATGCCGTGCTCGCGCGCGACCTTCGGCAGCAGGGTCGTGAAGCGGGCGAAGTCGACGGCCTGGATGCGCAGCGCGCCCTCGGCGTGGTCGACCTCGATGCCGGACGTCGACGGGTCGGCGATCAGCGCGGCCGCGAGGGCGCGGTCGTCGCTGGAGCGCACCAGGTAGCGGTGCGGCCGGTCGGTCATCAGGCGGCGGATCCTGCGGAAGTCGCCGCTGGCCGCGTGCCGGCCGGCGACCACGACCTCGATGTGCCAGGCGAGCTGCTCGACCTCTTCGAGGATGTGCGACGAGAACAGCACGGTGCGGCCCTCGTCGCCCATGCGGCGCAGCAGGTCCATCAGCTGCATGCGCTGGCGCGGGTCCATGCCGTTGAAGGGCTCGTCGAGCAGCAGCAGCGACGGGTCGTGGACCAGCGCGGAGGCCATCTTCACGCGCTGGCGCATGCCCTTGGAGTACGTCTGGATCTTGCGGTCCTGCGCGTACTCCATCTCGACCGTGGCCAGCGCCTTCTGGGCGGCCTTGGCGCCCAGGCCGTGCAGCTCGGCGTTGGCGAGGACGAACTCGCGGCCGGTGAGGAAGTCGTACATCGCCTCCCGCTCGGGGACCACGCCGATGTGCCGGTAGATGGACTCGTTGCGCCACACCTGCTGCCCGTCGAGGGTGACGGTGCCGGTGGAGGGGGCCAGGAAGCCGCCCATCATGTTGATGAGGGTGGACTTCCCGGCGCCGTTGGGGCCGAGCAGGCCGGTGACGCCGGGGCCGATGGTCATGGTGATGTCGTTGACGGCGACCACGTTGCCGAACCAGCGGGAGACGTGGTCGAGGGAGAGCGTGGTCACAGTCCCACCTTCTTGTAGCGGCGCATCAGGAGGGCGTAGCTGCCGGCGATCACGGCGAGGCACACCAGGACGTAGACGGCGCCCTCGGCGCTGCTCGGCCCCGTCCCGCCGGGGAAGGCGGAGGTCGCGCCCAGGAACGCGGACTGCACGCCGTCGATCAGCGTCACCGGCGAGAACAGGCCGATCCACGGCACGGCACCGGTGCTGCCCTGCACGTCCGCGATGGCCTGGAGGGTGGAGACCGCGCCGTAGGTGATGGTCAGGACGGCGATCACGGCCGCGATGCCGAAGCCGCGGCGCGGGGTGACCGACGCGATGACCAGGCCGAGGCCGGCGAAGAGCAGCGAGAGCAGTGCCACGGAGACGAGTCCCTGCGCGAATCCCTTGGTCTGGTCGGTGAAGTCGAGCTTGGCGAGCAGCGCGCCCACGTACAGCACCAGCAGCGGGGCGGCGGTGAGAACGAACATCGCCGAGGCCAGCGCCGCGTACTTGGCCCGCACGTAGTCGGCGGTCTCGATGGGCCGCGAGAAGTACAGCGGGACGGTCTTGAACCGCAGGTCGCGCGAGACGGACTGGGGTGCCTGCGAGGCGACGTACAGGCTGATGACGGCCTGCATGATGATCGCGTAGCGGGTGTAGTCGACCGGCAGGTCGTTGACCTTGGTGGCGACGGCGACGGCGACCATGATGGCCGCGGGCACGCACATCACCACGAACAGCAGCATGGGCAGCACCTTGGACTTCGCCGAGCGGCCGAGGCCGTAGGCGCCGCGCAGGGACTGCGAGTACAGGGAGCGGCGCGCGTAGGAGCGGCCCAGGCGCGGGCCGTCGTAGCTGCGGTAGCCGATGTTGTGGATGCGGGTCTGGTCGCCCGACGGTGCGACCGGTGTTCCCAGGGGCTGCTCAACCGCCATGGCCGACCGCCTCCTTCCGCTGTGCTTCGCTGCCCTGTTCGCCGGCCGTGAAGACCTCCGAGATGTGGTGCCGGCGCTGCTCCATGCGGACCAGGCCGAGACCGAGGTCGGCGATCACGTCCCGCACCAGGTCGTACGTCTCCTCGCCCTGCGCGGTGAGCAGCAGGACGTGGCCGGCGCCCGGCAGGCCGCTGCCGTGCTCGACGGTCACCCCGCGCGCGTGCAGCGCGTCGCGCACCGCGCGGGTGCCGTCCGGGTGCTCGTCGGTGTCGGTGACCTCGACGGCGAGGGTGGTCGTGGTCTGGGTGAAGTCGGTGGTGGAGCTGGAGCGCAGGAGCTTGCCGCCGTCGATGACGACGACGTGGTCGCAGGTGCGCTCCAGTTCGCCCAGCAGGTGCGAGGTGACCAGGACCGAGATGCCGAAGTCGGTGTGGATGCGGCGGATCAGGCCGAGCATCTCGTCGCGGCCGACCGGGTCGAGGCCGTTGGTCGGCTCGTCCAGGAAGACCAGCTGCGGGTCGTGGACGAGGGCCTGCGCCAGCTTGACGCGCTGCTTCATGCCGGTGGAGTAGCCGCCGATGGGGCGGTAGCGCTCCTCGTACAGCCCGACGTGGCGCAGGGTGTCCGCGGTGCGCTCGCGCGCCGCGGTCGGCGGCAGGCCCGACATGCGCGCCATGTGGACGACGAACTCGGTGGCCGAGACGTCGGGCGGCAGGCAGTCGTGCTCCGGCATGTAGCCGACCCGCTCGCGGATGGCGGCGCCCTCGGTGGCGACGTCGAGTCCGAGCACGCGGGCGCGGCCCTCGGTGGCCGGGGAGAGACCCAGCAGAATCTTGATCAGTGTGGACTTGCCGGCGCCGTTGGCTCCGACGAGTCCGGTCACACCGGGCCCGACGTCCACGGAGAGCCGGTCAAGCGCGGTCACCCGGGGGAACCGCTTGCTCAGGCTTTCGGTCGCGATCACAGTCACCCTTCGACAGTAGTGACGCGGACCACGCCGGTCGTCAGACCGCAGAGCCGTCTTCGGATCAGACCTCAGGCGTACGGGCCCGTAGGGGACCTGCTGCTTGAGAGCTACGGACGGGGCGTCCGGGGCACCCGGGACGTGCCTCCGACCCTGTTGACGGCGCGTCTAACAAGTGCCACAGTCGGCGAGGCCACCTCACGGAGACGAGGACGGATGATGCTGAGCGGTGCACGCGAGCGGTGGGTGCGGACCGGCGGGGTCGAGCTGTGCGTCGCCGAGCTGGGCGACCCGGAGCGGCCGACGGTGCTGCTGGTGCACGGCTATCCGGACAGCAAGGAGGTCTGGTCGGAGGTGGCCGCCCGGCTGGCCGGCCGCTTCCACGTGGTGCTGTACGACGTCCGCGGCCACGGCCGGTCGACGGCCCCGCGTCCGCTGCGCGGCGGGTTCACGCTGGAGAAGCTGACGGACGACTTCCTGGCCGTCGCGGACGCCGTCAGCCCGGACCGGCCGGTGCACCTCGTGGGGCACGACTGGGGCTCGGTGCAGTCCTGGGAGTTCGTCACCGTCCGGCGCACCGAGGGCCGCATCGCCTCCTTCACCTCGATGTCCGGGCCCTCGCTGGACCACTTGGGCCACTGGACGAACCGGCGCCTGCGGCGGCCCACCCCGCGCCGGGTCGGCCAGCTGCTCGGCCAGGGCGCCCGGTCCTGGTACGTCTACCTCCTGCACACGCCCGTGCTGCCCGAACTGGCCTGGCGCGGCCCGCTCGGCAAGCGCTGGCCCGGGTACCTGCGGCGCGCCGAGAAGCTCCCCGGCGGCGACTACCCCACGGCGTCCCTGCCGGCGGACGCGGCCCACGGCGCCTGGCTGTACCGGGACAACGTCCGCCCCCGGACGCGCCACCCGCGCCCGGACGCCTACGCGCACGCGCCCGTGCAGCTCATCACGCCCCTGGGGGACCCCTTCCTGTCGGAACGGCTCTACGACGGGCTGGAGCGGTGGGCGCCGCACCTGACCCGGCGGACCGTCCCCGCGGGGCACTGGGTCCCGCGCACCCGGCCCGACCTGCTGGCCGGGTGGATCGGCGAGTTCGTGACGGCCGTCGAGGACGGACGGCCCCGCGTGACGGCCTCCGGCCGGCACGCCGACCGGTTCGGCGGGCAGCTGGTCCTGGTCACCGGCGCGGGCAGCGGCATCGGGCGGGCCACGGCGCTGGCCTTCGCCGGGGCGGGCGCGCGCGTGGTCGCCGTCGACCGGGACGCCGCGGCCGCCGCCCGCACCGCCGAGCTGTCCCGCCGGACCGGAGCGCCCGCGGCCTGGGCGGAGACGGCCGACGTCTCCGACGAGCGGGCCATGGAGAAGCTCGCCGACAGGGTCACCGCCGCGTACGGCGTCGTGGACGTCCTGGTGAACAACGCCGGCATCGGCCTGGCTGGCTCCTTCTTCGACACCACCCCCGAGGACTGGAGGGAGGTCCTCGACGTCAACCTGTGGGGCGTGATCCACGGCTGCCGGCTCTTCGGGAGGCGGATGGCCGAGCGCGGCCAGGGCGGCCACATCGTCAACGTCGCGTCGGCGGCGGCGTACCAGCCGTCCCGCGCGCTGCCCGCCTACAGCACCAGCAAGGCGGCCGTGCTGATGCTGAGCGAGTGCCTGCGCGCCGAACTGGCGGAGCGGGACATCGGCGTGACGGCGGTCTGCCCCGGCTTCGTCAACACCGGCATCACGTCCACGGCGCGCTTCGCGGGCGCCGACGCGGCGGAGGAGCGGCGCCGCCGCAAGCGCACGGCCCGCCTGTACGGGCTGCGCAACTACCCGCCGGAGAAGGTCGCCGACGCGATCCTGCGGGCGGTCGTGCGCAACGAGGCGGTGGTGCCCGTGACGCCGGAGGCCCGGAGCGCGCACGTGCTGTCGCGGCTGCTGCCGGGAGCGCTGCGGGCGATCGCCCGGGTGCGGCCGCCGGTGTGAGGGCAACGGGCCGCCCCGTGCGCGGAGTTGTCCACAGAACAACGGCCTCAGCCTGTGGAAAACCATGTGCGCTTGTGGATCAAACCTCGGTAGGTAAATCGATCGCGTGATTCACGTCTCTCCCGGCACGCTGGTGGCATGGACGAACGACGTACCGTGCAGGTGTCGAAGTACCTCTCCAAGCATCTGCGCCACCAGCCCGAGCGCATCGGGCTGACGCTCGACGAGGGCGGCTGGACCGAGATCGACACGCTGATGGCCGCGGCCGCCGCCCACGGCTTCCGCTTCACCCGCGAGGAGCTCGACCACGTCGTCGCCACCAACGACAAGAAGCGCTTCGCGATCCGGGGCACCCGCATCCGCGCCAGCCAGGGCCACAGCGTCGAGGTGGACCTCGGCCTGCCGCCGGCCGCTCCGCCGCCGTACCTCTACCACGGCACCGTGGCCCGCCACCTGGACGCCATCCGCGCCGAGGGGCTCCTGCCCATGGACCGGCACGACGTGCACCTCTCGCCGGACCGCGAGACGGCCACGCGCGTCGGTGCCCGCCGCGGCCGCCCCGTCGTGCTGGCGGTCGACGCGGGCGCCATGCACCGCGACGGACACGTGTTCCACGTCAGCGCCAACGGAGTGTGGCTGACGAAGGCCGTACCGGCGCGATACCTGCGCTTCCCCCAGGGCCGCTGAAGCGCGTCCGCTTCAGGCGGCGGGTCCCTGGATCACGTGAAACAGCGGTGACTGTTTCACGTGAAACACGGCCGCGCCCTTAGGCTCGTCCGTATGACTCTGCGCCTGAGCACCGTGATCCTGCCGTACCGCCGCTGGAACGAGGGCGGCTCCGCGGCCTGGACGCGCGCCGAGCAGCTCGGCTTCCACGGCGCGTACACCTACGACCACCTGTCCTGGCGCACCTTCCGGGACGGCCCGTGGTTCGGCGCCGTGCCGACGCTCACCGCCGCCGCGGCGGTCACCGAGCGGATGCGCCTGGGCACTCTGGTGACCTCGCCGAACTTCCGGCACCCGGTGACCCTCGCCAAGGAGCTGATCTCGCTCGACGACATCTCCGGCGGACGGATCACCCTCGGCATCGGCGCGGGCGGCACCGGCTTCGACGCCACCGCGCTCGGCCAGGAGCCGTGGACCCCGCGCGAGCGGGCCGACCGGTTCGCCGAGTTCGTCCCGCTGCTGCACCGGCTGCTGAGCGAGGACTCGGTGTCCTACGACGGCGACTTCTACTCGGCGCACGAGGCCCGCAACATCCCCGGCTGTGTCCAGCGGCCCCGGCTGCCGTTCGCGGTGGCCGCGACCGGGCCGCGCGGGCTCCGGCTCGCCGCGCGGTACGGGCAGGCATGGGTGACCACCGGTGACCCCAAGCTGTACGAGAACGGCACGCCCGAGCAGTCGGTCCGGGCCCTGCGCGCCCAGGCCGAGAAGCTGGCCGACGCGTGCGCCACGGTCGGCCGGGACGCGGCCGAGCTCGACCGGGTCCTGCTCACCGGCTTCACCCCGGACCGCGGCCGGCCGTTGCAGTCGCTGGACGCGTTCGTCGACTTCGCGGGCCGGCACCGGGATCTCGGCTTCACCGAGATCGTGATCCACTGGCCGATCCCCGACTCGGTCTTCGCGGCGGAGGAGAAGGTCTTCGAGCAGATCGCCATGGAGGCCCCGGCCCAGCTGCGCTGAGGACGCCTGCGCCACCGCCCCTGCCGGGACCCCGAGGACCCGGACCACTCACCTGTGCGGACTTCCGCACGGCCGTGCGGGCATATGCGGGACAATGGCCGGGTGACCTCAGCGACCCGAGAGACCGACACCCCGGCCGCCGCCCTCCCGCCGCGGCTGATCGCCACCGACCTCGACGGCACCCTGCTGCGGGACGACAAGTCGGTGTCCCCACGGACGGTCGCCGCGCTGGCCGCCGCGGAGGAGGCCGGCATCGAGGTCTTCTTCGTCACCGGCCGCCCGGCCCGCTGGATGGACGTCGTCAGCGACCACGTCCACGGCCACGGCCTGGCGATCTGCGGCAACGGCGCCGCCGTGGTCGACCTGCACGGCGGCCCGGGCGCCCACCGCTTCGTGAAGGTGCGCGAGCTCGCCCGTGAGAACGCGCTCGACGTGGTGCGGCTGCTGCGCGAGGCGGCGCCCGGCACGGTGTACGCGGTCGAGCAGACGTACGGCTTCTACCAGGAGCCGGCCTACCCGAAGCTGCACATGGAGGTCCCCGACCACCTCGCACCCGCCGAGGAGCTGCTCGCCCCGGACGGCCGCGCCGCCGCCGAGCCGGTGCTGAAGATCCTCGCCTACCACCCCGCGATCGATCCCGACGCCTTCCTCACCCTGGCCCGGCTCGCGATCGGCGACCGGGCCAACGTCACCCGGTCCAGCCCCAGCGCGCTGCTGGAGATCAGCGGCCCCGACGTCTCCAAGGCCAGCACGCTCGCGCTGTGCTGCGCCGAGCGCGGCATTTCGCACGAGGAGGTCGTCGCGTTCGGGGACATGCCGAACGACGTCGAGATGCTCACCTGGGCCGGCCGGTCGTACGCGATGGGCAACGCCCATCCGGACGTGATCGCCGCGGCGTCGGGACAGACGGTCGCCAACAACGAGGACGGCGTGGCGGTCGTGATCGAACGGCTCCTGGCGGAGCGGGCGTAGCCGCCTCGCGGGCCCTGCGGCGCCGGTCTCGCGGTCCCCGCGGCGTCGGTCTCGCGGACCCGCCGGCGCCCTATCCGATCGGCACCCCGCGCGCCGTCAGCCACCCCACCGGGTCCACCGCCGAACCGGCCTGCGGGGTGACCCGCACCTCGAAGTGCAGGTGCGGGCCGGTGGAGTTCCCGGTGGTGCCCGACTGGCCGATCCACTGCCCGGGGGCGACCCGCTCGCCCTGCTCGACGGCGACCGCGGCGAGGTGGGCGTACTGCGTGTAGTAGCCGTCCCCGTGCTGGAGCACGATCTCGATGCCGAACGGGCCCCCGCACGACACCCGGACCACCTGTCCGTAGCCCACGGCCCGCACCGGCGTGCCGATCGGCACCGCGAAGTCCTGCCCCGTGTGCCGGTTCGCCCACCGCGCTCCGCCGCTGCCGTAGGACGCGGACAGCACGTACGTCTCCACCGGGGCGACCCACTGGCTCGTGAAGCCCGTGGCCGGCTGGTCCAGGCGCACCGCCCCGCGGCAGGCTCCGGCCGCGGCCGAGGTGTCGGCCTGGCCCTGCAACCGCTGCCGGGCCTCCTCCAGCTTCTCCTCGATGTCCCGCTTCGCCTCGGCGAGTTCGGCGTTGCGCTGGTCGAGCGCCCGCCACTGCGCGGCGGCCCGCGCCTCGTCCGCGGCGAGCCGGGCCTCGGCGCGGCGGCTCTTGGCGATCGCGCGGTCGAGGGCGGCCTGCGCCCGCGACAGGGCCTGCTGACCCCGCATCACCTGGTCGGGGTCCTCGGCGAGGAGCATCCGCGCGGCGACCGGCAGTCCGCCGCCGTCGCGGTACTGCGCGCTGGCCAGACGGCCCAGGTCCCCGCGCAGCACGGCGATCTCCCGCCGCCGTCCGTCCAGCTGCTCCTCCAGCCGCTGGGCCCGCGCCCGCTGTTCCTCGGCCGCCCGGCGCCCGTCCTCGTACCGCCGGGTCGCCGCGGCCGCCTCCTCGTGCAGCCGTGCCACCTCCGCTCCGGTCCCGGTCCCGGAACCGCCGTCGACGTCGGTGGGACGGGCCGCGAGCACGGCGAGCGCGCACAGCAGCACCGGGGCGAGCAGCGGATGACGGCGGAAGAGGCGCATGCCAGCGATCCTGGCCCGCGCCCCGCGGCAGGACCCTGTTCACGTGGTACGGCCGGGGGACGGCACGCCCCGAACGGACCAGCGGTACGGCCGAACAGGTGCGGCATGCCGCCGGTTTGACGTCCCGTCACCGTCGCCGAGCCGGAGGCCCGCTGCCTCAGCGCGCCGCGACGAGCAGCTCCGCCTCCGCCTCCCGCTCGGCCATCGTCCTCAACGGCCCGTCCACCGCCGCCAGTTCGGCGTACGGTCCGCGCTGCACCACACGCCCCCCGTCCAGCACGACGACCTCGTCCACCGCGTCCAGGCCCGCCAGCCGGTGGGTGATGAGGACCGTCGTCCGGCCCTCGGTCGCGGCCAGCAGGTCGGCGGTGAGCGCGTCGGCCGTCGGCAGGTCGAGGTGCTCGGCGGGCTCGTCGAGCACCAGGACGGGGAAGTCGGCGAGCAGGGCCCGGGCCAGCGCCAGCCGCTGCCGCTGCCCGCCGGACAGCCGCGCCGCGTGCTCGCCGACGAGCGTGTCGAGCCCGTCGGGCAGGCTGTCGGCCCACTGCAGCAGCCGGGCCCGGCGCAACGCGTCGCGCAGGTCCGCGTCGGTGGCGTCCTTCCGCGCGAGCAGCAGGTTCTCGCGCACCGAGCTGTCGAAGAGGTGCGCGTCCTGCGCGCACAGCCCGACCAGCCGGCGCACGTCGTCACCGTCCAGGGCGGACGCGTCCACGCCCGCCAGCGTGTACGAGCCGGCGTCCGCGTCGAGGAACCGCAGCAGCACCTGCGCCAGGGTCGTCTTGCCCGACCCGGACGGACCGACCACGGCGATCCGGCGGCCCTCCTCCAGGGTCAGGTCGAGCCCGGCGAGCGCGTCCCGGTCCTGCCCCGCGTGGCGGGCGGTCAGTCCCCTGACGGCCAGCGGGAACGGCGAGGCGGGCGCCGGGCGGGGCCGCTCCGGCTCCCGTACCGGCTCGGGCGCGTCCAGCACCTCGAAGACCCGCTCGGCGCTCCTGTGCACCCGCTGCCGGAACTGCACGGCGAGGGGCAGGCCGAGGACGGCCTCGAACGCGGCCAGCGGCGTGAGGACGACCACGGCCATGACCACGCCGCTCAGCCGCCCGTCGGCGACGGCCTGCGCGCCGACGAGGGCGGCGGCCGCGACCGTGAGGCCGGAGACCAGCGCGGTGAGCCCGTCGCCGAGCGCGGTGGCGGTGGCGGCGCGCGAGGCGATCCGGGTGAGGTCGGTGTCGGCGCGCCGGGCCTCGGCGGCCCGTGCGGGCAGGGCACCGGCGACGGCCAGCTCCGCGGTGCCGGTGAGCAGGTCCGTCACGCGCGTCGCGAGCAGTCCGCGGGCCGGCGCCAGCCTGCGCTCCGCGCGCCGCGCCACCGCGCCGGTGAGCAGCGGCACCCCGGCTCCCGCGGCCAGCAGCCCGGCCGCGAGCACGGCGCCGGCCTCGGGCAGCAGCCATGCCGTGAAGCCGACGGACGCGGCGGAGACGGCGACGGCCGCACCGGCGGGCAGCAGCCACCGCAGCCAGTAGTCCTGCAACGCGTCCACGTCGGTGACCAGCCGGGAGAGCAGGTCGCCCCGGCGGACGCCGCGCAGCCCGGCGGGCGCCAGCCGCTCCAGCCGCCGGTACACGGCGACCCGGGTGTCGGCCAGCATGCGCAGCACCGCGTCGTGCGACACGAGCCGCTCGGCGTACCGGAACACGGCCCGTCCGATGCCGAAGGCGCGCGTCGCCGTCACGGCCACCATCAGGTACAGCACGGGCGGCTGCTGCGAGGCCCGCGAGATGAGCCACCCGGAGGTGGCCATGAGCCCGACGGCGCTGCCGAGGGCGAGGCTCGCGAGCAGCAGTGCGAGGGCGAGCCGGCCGCGCCGGGCTGCGGCCAGGGCGCGGACCCGGGCGAGGACACCGCCCGGCACGGGCGCCGTGCCGGGCAGGGCGGGGGCGGCCGCGGCCGCGGGTTCCCCCGCGACCGGGCGCACCGGGGGAGCCACGGCCTCCGCGGCGGCGACCGGAGCGGGCAGGTCGGCTTCCGCCAGACGCACCACCCGGTCCGCCACCGCCAGCAGCGCCGGACGGTGCACCACCAGCAGCACGGTCCGGCCAGCCGCCAGCCGCCCGACCGCCGCGACGACCTCGGCCTCGGTCCGCCCGTCCAGCGCGGCCGTCGGCTCGTCGAGCAGCAGCACCGGACGGTCCGCGAGGAACGCCCGGGCCAGCGCGATCCGCTGCCGCTGTCCGGCGGACAGCCCGGTCCCGTCCTCGCCGAGCACCGTGCCGGCGCCCTCGGGCAGCGCGTCCACGAACTCCAGCGCCCCCGCGTCCCGCAGCGCCCGCCGCACGGCGTCGTCGTCCGCCTCGGGCCGCGCCAGCCGCACGTTCTCGGCGATGGTCCCGGCGTACAGGTGCGGGCGCTGCGGCACCCAGGCGATCCGGGACCGCCACGCGTCCGGGTCGAGGCCGGCGAGGTCGGCTCCCCCGATCCGCACCCGTCCCCCGGTCGGCGGCACGAACCCCAGCAGGACGTTCAGCAGCGTCGACTTGCCCACCCCGCTCGGTCCCACCAGGGCGACCGTCTCCCCCGGTTCGACGGTGAAGGACACGTCCGACACGGCGTCCGCCGACCGTCCGGGGTAGCGCACCGTCACCCGCTCGAAGGACAGCGCGCCCGCCGTCGGCACCGGACCGGTGCCCGGTTCCGGCACGGGCGTCTCCAGGACCTCGAAGATCTCCTCGGCGGCCGCGAGTCCCTCCGCCGCCGCGTGGTACTGCGCCCCGACCTGCCGCAGCGGCAGGTACGCCTCGGGCGCGAGGACGAGGATGACCAGACCGACGTACAGGTCCATCTCGCCGTGCACCAGGCGCATGCCGATCGTCACGGCGACCAGGGCCACCGACAGGGTGGCCAGCAGCTCCAGGGCGAACGAGGAGAGGAAGGCGATCCGCAGCGTGCGCAGGGTCGCCCGCCGGTACTCGCCGGTGATGCGCCGGATGGACTCGGCCTGCGCCTTGGCACGGCCGAACACCTTCAGCGTCGGCAGCCCCGCCACCACGTCCAGGAAGTGACCGGACAGCCGGGACAGCAGCCGCCACTGCCGGTCCATCCGGGACTGGGTGGCCCAGCCGATCAGCACCATGAAGACCGGGATGAGGGGCAGCGTGCCGACGATGATGGCCGCCGACACCCAGTCCTCGGTGACGATCCGCGCGAGCACGGCCACCGGCACGACCACCGCGAGCCCCAGCTGCGGCAGGTAGCGCGAGAAGTAGTCGTCGAGGGCGTCGACGCCCCGGGTGGCCAGGGCGACCAGCGAACCGGTCCGCTGTCCGCTCAGCCGGCCGGGGCCCAGCGCCGTCGCCCGTTCCAGCAGCCGCCCCCGCAGCTCCGACTTGACCGCCGCGCTCGCCCGGTGGGCGGCCAGCTCGGTGAGCCAGCCGACCAGCGCCCGCCCGGCCGCGACGGCGACCAGCGCCAGCAGGGGAGCACGCAGCTCGGTGACCGGCCGCCCGTGCTGGAAGGCGCCCACCACCACCTCGGCGATGAGCATCGCCTGGGCGATGACCAGCCCCGCGCCGACGGCCCCCAGGCCGACGACCGCCACCAGGAAGAGCCGGGTGGCACGGGCGTACCGGAGAAGACGCGGGTCGATCGGTTTCACGTGAAACACACCTCAGTGCACGGGGTCGGCGATGTGCTGGGTGCCGATCCGCTTGCGGAACACCCAGTACGTCCAGCCCTGGTAGAGCAGGACCACCGGCGTGGCGATCACCGCGAGCCAGGTCATGATCTTCAGGGTGTAGGGGCTCGACGAGGCGTTGGTGACGGTCAGGCTCCAGTCCGCGTTCAGCGTGGACGGCATGACGTTCGGGAAGAGCGTCAGGAAGAGCATCGCCACGACGGCCACGATGGTGACGCCGGACAGCGTGAACGACCAGCCCTCGCGCCCCGCCCGGTTCGCGACCAGCGCGGCAACCAGGGCGGCGACCGCCACGACCAGCGCGGCCAGGCTCAGGGCGTCACCCTTGTCGGCCTGCGTCCATCCCAGGAAGGCCAGGGCCAGGACGGCCGTGACGAGTCCCACGCGCAGCGCCAGCCGCCGCGCCCGCTCCCGGATCTCCCCGACCGTCTTGAGCGCCGTGAACACCGCGCCGTGGAAGGTGAACAGCGTCAGCGTCACCAGACCGCCCAGCAGGGCGTACGGGTTGAGCAGGTCCCAGAGACCGCCCACGTACTCGAACTCGGCGTCGATCTTCACGCCGCGCACGATGTTGCCGAAGGCCACGCCCCACAGGAACGCCGGGAGCAGCGAGGTCCAGAAGATCGCCGTCTCCCAGTTGCGCTGCCAGTGCTCCTCCGGCCGCTTGGCCCGGTACTCGAAGGCGACGCCTCGGATGATCAGGCAGACCAGGATGAGCAGCAGAGGCAGGTAGAAGCCCGAGAAGAGGGTGGCGTACCACTCGGGGAAGGCGGCGAAGGTGGCGCCGCCGGCCGTGAGCAGCCAGACCTCGTTGCCGTCCCAGACGGGGCCGATGGTGTTGATCAGCACCCGCTTCTCGGCGCGGTCGCGGGCGAGCAGCCGGGTGAGGATCCCGACCCCGAAGTCGAAGCCCTCCAGGAAGAAGTAGCCGGTCCACAGGACGGCGATGAGGACGAACCAGACGTCGTGCAGTTCCATGACTGTGCAGCTCCCTCGGCCTAGTACGAGAAGGCCATCGGCTTGTCGGCGTCACGGAGGTCGCCGCCGAGCTTCGTGGGCGGGTTGAGGTCGGACTCGCTGAGCTCGGGCGGACCCGCCTTGACGTACTTGGCGAGCAGCTTCACCTCGATGACGGCCAGGACGGCGTACAGCGCGGTGAAGACGGACATCGAGAGGATGATCTCGGCCTGGGACACGCCGGGGGAGACCGCGTCCTCGGTCCGCATCACGCCGTAGACGACCCACGGCTGGCGGCCCATCTCGGTGAAGATCCAGCCCCACGAGTTGGCGATCAGCGGGAACGCCATGGTCCACAGGGCCGCGAGCCAGTACAGGCGGGTGAGCCTCGTCCCGAGCGGCTTCTTCAGCAGCACCAGGCGCGGCACCTCGTCCTCCCCGGTGCGCAGCGCGGGCGGCAGCAGGAACTTCTTCCGGGTCAGCCACAGCCCCAGCAGGCCGAGCGAGAAGGACGCCATGCCGAAGCCGATCATCCAGCGGAAGCCCCAGTAGGCGACGGGGACGATGGGCTTGTAGTCCCCCGGGCCGAACTTCTCCTGGAGGGCCTTGTTGGTGTCGTGGATGCCGGGCACGTACGACTCGAAGTCGCTGTGGGCGAGGAAGGAGAGCAGGCCGGGGATCTCCAGGGCGACCTTGTTGTGCCCCTCGTCGACGTCCCCGTAGGCGAACACGGAGAACGGGGCCGGGCTCTCGCCGTCCCACAGCGCCTCGGCGGCGGCCATCTTCATGGGCTGCTGCTCGTACATGACCTTGCCGAGCGTGTCGCCGCTGACCGCGGTGAACAGGCCGCCGACCGCCAGGGTGACCAGACCGAGCCGGAGCGAGGTCCGCATCACGGGGACGTGCTTCTTGCGCATCAGGTGGAAGGCGGCGATGCCGACCATGAACGCGCCGCCCGTCAGGAAGGCCGCCGAGAAGCTGTGGAAGACCTGGTTGAGCGTGGTGTTCTGGGTGAGGACCAGCCAGAAGTCGGTGAGCTCGGCGCGGCCCTTCGCCTCGTTGATCCGGTAGCCGACCGGGTGCTGCATCCAGGAGTTGGCCGCGAGGATGAAGTACGCCGACAGCAGCGTGCCGATCGAGACCATCCATATGCAGGCCAGGTGGACCTTCTTCGGCAGCTTGTCCCAGCCGAAGATCCACAGCCCGATGAAGGTGGACTCGAAGAAGAAGGCGATCAGGGCCTCGAAGGCGAGCGGGGCGCCGAAGACGTCGCCGACGAACCGCGAGTAGTCGGACCAGTTCATGCCGAACTGGAACTCCTGCACGATGCCGGTGACCACACCCATGGCGATGTTGATCAGGAAGAGCTTCCCCCAGAACTTGGTCGCCCTGAGGTACTTCTCCTTCTCCGTGCGCACCCAGGCGGTCTGCAGTCCGGCCGTGAGGGCGGCCAGCGAGATCGTCAGGGGCACGAAGAGGAAGTGGTAGACGGTGGTGATGCCGAACTGCCAGCGCGCCAGAGTCTCCGGCGCCAAAGCCAGGTCCACGTCGTCAGTCTCCTTACATCGCCGTGGTCACAGCGGCAGTCCGCCCCTCATGTCCTTGCACGGCAGGACGAGCGGGACGAGCTTGTGAACGCGTTCACATTCACAAGCAATTATGGCGCATGCCCGTTCGACACAGGAAAGGAGGGGGGTCTCACCAGGAGTGTGCTTCGCCACAGAAGCCGGTTTCACGTGAAACCGGTGCCCGCGAGGCCGCCGGCCCGAGCGGGCCGTCTTCCGGAGCGGCGGCGCCCTCGCGTTCTCCTGCCGGCCCCCGCCGATCTCGCGGGACGGCGGGGGCCGCCCCGCGAGCCCATAAAAGTGCGGGGCCGCCATGACGGCGACCCCGCGTCCTCGGACCGCCCGCGGCCCGGGAAGGCTCAGACCTCCTTGCGGAAGCCCTCCGCCGCCTTCAGGAAGATGTCGTTCGCCTCGGCCTCCCCGACCGTCACCCGCACACCCTCGCCCGGGAACGGCCGGATGACCACACCCGCCTGCTCGCACGCCTCGGCGAACGCGACCGTGCGCTCCCCCAGCCGCAGCCACACGAAGTTCGCCTGGGTCTCGGGCACCGTCCAGCCCTGCGAACGGAGCGCGTCGACCACCCGCGTGCGCTCGCACACCAGCGAGCCCACCCGGCCGAGCAGCGCGTCCTCGGCCCGCAGCGAGGCGATCGCCGCGTCCTGCGCCAGCTGGCTCACTCCGAACGGGACCGCCGTCTTGCGCAGCGCCGCGGCCACCGGCTCGTGGGCGATCGCGAACCCGACGCGCAGCCCGGCCAGGCCGTACGCCTTGGAGAAGGTGCGCAGCACGCAGACGTTGGGCCGCTCGCGGTAGAACTCGACGCCGTCCGGCACCTCGGGGTCGCGGACGAACTCGCGGTAGGCCTCGTCGAGCACCACGAGGACGTCGCCGGGCACCCGGTCCAGGAAGCGCTCCAGCTCCGCCCGCCGCACCACCGTGCCGGTCGGGTTGTTGGGGTTGCAGACGAAGACCAGCCGGGTCCGGTCGGTGATCGCGTCGGCCATGGCGTCCAGGTCGTGCACGTCACCGGGGGTCAGCGGCACCTGTACGGACGTCGCCCCGCTGATCTGCGTGATGATCGGGTAGGCCTCGAAGGACCGCCAGGCGTAGACGACCTCGTCACCGGGGCCCGAGGTGGCCTGCACCAGTTGCTGGGCCACCCCGACGGAGCCGGTGCCGGTGGCCAGGTGGGTCAGGGGGACGCCGAAGCGGTCGGACAGCTCGTTCATCAGGCCCGTACAGGCCATGTCCGGGTAGCGGTTGAAGGTGCAGGCGGCCGCCGTCACGGTCTCCATCACCCCGGGCAACGGCGGATAGGGGTTCTCGTTGGAGGACAGCTTGTACGCCACCGGGCCGTCGGCCGCGGCGGGCTTGCCCGGCTTGTACGTGGGAATGCCTTCCAGCTCGGCGCGCAGCTTGGGGCTCGTCTCGCTCACCGCAGTCCTCCTCGCGAAGACCGGCGGCCCATGACCGCCGCCGTCATCCAATACTGCTCACCTTATGAGGATTGGACGTCCGTGCGTATAGGTGAGCGCGGCCTCCCTGTCCGGCCGGCGTCACCGCCGGGCCCGAGCGGCCCGCTCTGCGGACACGGCAGGCCCGGTCCCGGGTACCCCGCAGGCATCAGGGGCATCACCGCACGAAGGCGCACGAACCAGGGGGCGCGTCGCACATATATCTACGCGCCGGTGATTCACTCCCTGGCGCGCATCCCCCGTGCAGGTGAGTTGAGACCTCTTCGCAACATCGGGGACGCGACAGGCCCGCATGCGCCGACACGTCAGCTCCTGGCATGAAGAGGGCCAACTGCCTTGTAAACGTAGGCAATTGATTCTTAATGATCATGCAGAAACGTGCCTGTCAACGCCTGCATATGCGTCCGCCCTACCCCACCGCATGAGCCCTACTATCGGCTCGCCATGACAGCAGCAGGGAAGCACCAGGTGAGCCGCGCGGAAACCTCACGTCGAGGCAGCCGGCCGGGCCGGGCGGGCATCAGGGACGTGGCCGCCGCCGCCGGAGTCTCCATCACGACCGTCTCCGACGCCCTCAACGGCAAGGGCCGGCTCCCGGACGCCACCCGGCGCCACGTCCGCGAGGTCGCCGACCGGCTGGGCTACCGCCCGTCGGCCGCCGCCCGGACCCTCCGTACGGGCAAGTCGGGACTGATCGGCCTGACCGTCACGACGTACGGGGATGAACCTTTCACCTTCACGGAGTTCGCCTACTTCGCCGAGATGGCGCGCGCCGCCACCTCCGCCGCGCTCGCCCGCGGCTACGCCCTCGTCATCCTGCCCGCGACCTCGCGCCACGACGTCTGGTCGAACGTCGCCCTGGACGGCACCGTCGTCATCGACCCCTCCGACCAGGACCCGGTCGTCAGCGAACTGGTCCGCCAGGGTTTACCGGTCGTCTCCGACGGCCGCCCGGCCGGCGCGCTCCCGGTGACCGCCTGGGTCGACAACGACCACGAGGCCGCCGTCCTCGGCATCCTCGACCACCTGGCCGACGCCGGCGCCCGCCGCATCGGCCTGCTGACCGGCACGAGCACCGACACCTACACCCACCTGTCGACCACCGCGTACCTGCGCTGGTGCGAGCGCGTCGGCCAGGATCCCGTGTACGAGGCCTACCCGGCGCACGATCCGTGCGCGGGCGCCGTCGCCGCCGACCGGCTGCTCGCCCGCCCCGACCGGCCGGACGCCGTCTACGGCCTGTTCGACCCGAACGGGACCGACCTGCTGGCCGCCGCCCGCCGCTACGGCCTGCGGGTACCGGACGACCTGCTCCTGGTGTGCTGCAGCGAGTCCACCGTGTACGCCAACACCGAGCCGCCCCTCACCACCCTGTCGCTGAAGCCCCGGCGGATCGGCACGGCGGTGGTGCAGCTCCTCATCGACGCCATCGAGGGCGTGGAGTCTGAGCGGCCGGTCGAGCAGGTGATACCGACGGAGCTGATCGTGCGCACCTCCTCGCAGCGCCGCCCGCCGCGTACGACCGTCAGCCCGCCGCGGTCCCCCGAGGAGACCTGAGCGGGCACCGCCCGCCCGGCGATGCGGACGCGGCGCCTCCGCATCGCCGGAGAACCGGGGCCGGTCCCGCGAGGAGAAAGGGTGCGGAGACGGTCGCAGGACGGTCGAAGACCGGTCCAAACGGGGCGAAAGCCACGGCGAACTGGACTCTTGTTCCGATTCACCACCCCTGGGTCATCACATGGCGCGATCCGCATTCCTATGATGGGCCCACGACACCGCGGGCCGCTGCGACCAGGCAGTCCGATGCGGTGCAGATGCGGCGCGATGGTGGAGGGGTCGATGACTCAGGGGGCCGGTCAGGGACCCGAGGTGGAGCGGACGGCGACGCTGCGCGACTTCCGGGTGCCCGCGTACGTCCACGAGACCGGTCCGTACGCCCCCGGCCCGCACCCCGGTGAGGTCAATCCGTACGCGGGGGGCGCCGGCACGCACCCGGGCTCCGTCCCCGTCCGTCCCGGTGGCGCCGGCACGCACCCGGGCGACGTGGTCCCGCCCCTCGACGAGGGCTACCCGGAGGGGTACACCCCCACCCAGCGCGACCTGCCGGTCATCAACCGGGGCGACACGGTGCAGGTCATCGTCGACCCCGCGGTCGCGGCGGCCCCGCAGCCGGCCACCGGCCCGGGCCCGCTGTACGTCGTCGGCGACGTGCACGGCTACCTCGACGAGCTGGTCGCCGCCCTCCAGGAGAAGGGCCTCATCGACGCCGCCGGGAACTGGTCCGCGGGCACCGCGCGGCTGTGGTTCCTCGGCGACTTCACCGACCGCGGCCCGGACGGCATCGGCGTCATCGACCTGGTGATGCGGCTGTCCGCCGAGGCCGCCGCGGCGGGCGGCTACTGCAAGGCGCTGATGGGCAACCACGAGCTGCTGCTGCTCGGCGCCAAGCGGTTCGGCGACACGCCCGTCAACTCCGGCGCGGGGACCGCCACCTTCCAGGCGGCCTGGCTGCTCAACGGAGGCCAGAAGACCGACATGGACCGTCTCCAGGACCACCACCTGCAGTGGATGGCCCGGCTGGACGCGCTGGAGGAGGTCGACGGCCACCTGCTCGTCCACTCGGACACCACCGCCTACCTCGACTACGGCCGGTCCATCGAGGAGGTCAACGACACCGTCCGCGAGACGCTCACGCGCAACGACGCGGACGAGGTCTGGGACCTGTTCCGCAAGCTCACCAAGAGGTTCTCCTTCCGTGACGAGGGCGGCGCCGACGCCGTGCGCTCCCTGCTGGATACGTACGGCGGCACCCGCATCGTTCACGGCCACAGCCCCATTCCGTACCTGCTGGGCGAGGTCGGCTCCGAGGACGGCGAGGACGACGCCGGACCGGTGGTGTCGGGACCGCACGTCTACGCCGACGGCCTCGCCATCGCGATGGACGGCGGCGTGACCATGGCCGGAAAGCTGCTGGTCCAGCAACTGCCCCTGGATATCTGAACGTTCCCCGATCAAGTGTTCCCCCGGCGGGGGACGGTGCCGGGCAGGGCCCAATTTCGGCAAACCCCCTGTCACCGCATGCCGTCACCGCTCTACCATCGGCCTGTCCGTAGCAGGCTCCCCTCCGTTTCTGCCCGACGGCTCGTCAGCATGCCGAGCCCCAAGCCCTACGGAGCATCGGGGGATGCACATGAACAGCGTTCCGCAGCACCTGTTGAGCGAGGACCGTCAGGAGTACGAGCGGATCCTCCATGAGGCGCTGCGCTCCGCCCCGCACCGTCCGGAACTGGCCGCCGTCGGCCGGCGTCTCGACTCCGAACAGCTGCGCGCCATGGCGCTGAACGCCACCGCGCTCATCACGGCGGCCGCGGCCACCGAGTACCAGCACTACGTCACGCTCCGCGAGGAACTGCGCCGGCCGGCCTCGTCCGCCCCGTCGCCCGCGCGCGAGTCCGGCTCCGGCGAGCCGGGCGGGGGCACGGCCGGGCTCACGGCCGGCATGGGGGAAGCCGCCGAGGCCGCCGGCGCGGGTGCCGTCGCCGTCGTCGCCGTCCTCGCGCCCGTCCTGGCCGGCACCGCCGCGGCGCTCTTCCTGCTCGTGGGGTACGTCCTGAAGATGCTCACCCCCGAGCCGGCGTTCGCGCGGACCCTGCTCACCACCGGCTGGGTGTTCGGCGCCGTGACCGCCCTGGCGATCCTGGTCGCCGCCGCGGGTCTGCTGGTCACCGCCCTGCGCAACAAGCCGACGGCCGAGAGCGGCCCGTACGGCGAACTGAGCGGGGAGGTCGACCGGGCCAGGGAAGCCTGGCGGGAGGCCCTGCTGGAGCGCGGCGTCCTGCCGTTCCTGCGGGAGGCGCTCGCCGACCCGGACGCGGCCGCCGCCCTGCCCCGCACGGCACCCGCCGCGCCGCCCGGCCGCATCCCCCACCTCGGCTACGACCGCCCGGGTTTCACCAGCCCCGACGACGGTACGGCCAGCGGCACAAGGCCGCGTTTCACGCGCCCCGACTACACCAGCCCGGACTTCGGCGGACCGGAGCACCAGCCGGAGTAGCCGCCGGGGCGCGGTGGCTGCCGGGGCGTGCGCCGGGCACGCCCGGCTCGCGCGTCCCTGCACGGGGTCGTCGTGAGGGAGCGCGAGCCGGGGCGTGCCCGGCGGGGCCGCGGGGTCAGGCACCCGGCCGGAGGATGCCCGCCCGGCCGGCCGCGGTGATCCAGCCGGGGAACTCGGACAGCAGACGGTCGTACAGCTCCTGGTCGGGGACGGTGCTGATGTCGTCCACCGAGAAGAAGCCGACGTTGTCCACCCGGCGGCCGGGCAGCGTGTCGAAGCGTTCGAGCACGCCGTAGTTCGACGTGCCCAGTCCCACGAACTGCCAGAAGATCGGTTCCTCCACCGCCTCGCGGAGCTCCCGCTCGATCTCGGCGTTGCGGTAGACACCTCCGTCGGAGAAGAACAGCACCAGGGTCGGAGCGGCCGCCGGGTTGTCCCGGACGAAGTCGCGGACCTGGGCGATCACCTTCTGCTCCTCGTTCTGGATGCCGACCGCCCGCATGTCGACCTGACCGTCCTGGAGCCCCTTCGGCGGCTTGTTCCGGCGGAAGAGGCCGATCTGGCCGACGCGCACGTGCAGCCGGAGCCACTCGGGGAGCTCGCCCAGCCGCAGGTCGGGCAGCCGGGCGGCGTTCGAGGCGAAGGTCCAGGCCTGCATCTCGCCGTCGTCGTCGAGCTGCGCGGCGACCGCGGCCATGCGTTCGACGACGTCGGCCACGACGCCCTTGGAGTAGAGGAACGACATGGAGCCGGAGGCGTCCAGGACCAGGATGACGCGCGCGGTGACGCCGGTCGCCCCGTGCTTGCGCAGACTGACCGCGACCTGCTCCTTGCGCAGGGAGAGGCGCTTGCGCATGTCGACGGGCAGGCGCTCCTCGCCCTTGGTGAGGCGGGGGCCGGGTGTCGCGGTGGCCGGGGCGGGCGGCGGCGGGGAGTGCGGTGCGGTCGTGGGGGGCGCGGGAGCCGGTGGGGTGGGGGTGGGCGGAGCGGGGGTGGCGGGGGCCGGGGCGGCGGGCGTGGCCGGGGGAGCGTCGTCGACCGTGATGCCGAAGTCGGTGGCCACCCCGGCGAGTCCGGAGGCGTAGCCCTGGCCCACCGCGCGGAACTTCCACCGTCCCTGCCGCAGGTAGAGCTCCCCGCCGATCATCGCGGTCTCCGTCGCGGCCGTCATGTCGAACCGGGCGAGCTCGGTCCGCGTCCCCGCGTCGAGCAGCCGCAGCGACAGGCCGGGCACCTGGCCGAAGGTCCCGCCGTCGGCCGAGGCGCACAGCACGATGCGCTCGACGGCCGGTTCGAGGGAGCCGAGGTTCACCTCGACCGCGTCGGTCACAGCGCCGCCGGCACGCTGCTTGCCCAGGTGCCGCACCGCCTGCGACACGTGCTGCGGCTGGTTGTAGAAGACGAAGTCGCCGTCGTCACGGACGCGTCCGGCTGCGGTGAGCAGCAGGGCCGAGGCGTCGACCTCGGGCACACCGGGTCCCGCGGTCCAGGTGAGCTCGACCCGCACGGCGGACGCGTCGACGGGAAGGTTGGCGCCCTTGCTCAGGGGCATCGCTGTCATGGCCTCAGTCTGCCGAGCCGGAGGCCGCGATGGGGAGGGGGCGGGCCCGGGGGACCACTTCTTCCCGGCACGTCCGCCTTCCGGGTGCGGGAGCCGGACGCCGAAGCGCCCGGGGCCGGTCCGGCCGGCCGGACCGTTCAGAGGCGCCGGACGAGTTGCGCCTCCACGCGTTCGACAAGGGTGCGGCTGTACGCGTGGACGAGGGAGAGGTGGAACAGCGCCGGTGCCAGCGGCGCCCACCGGTGGACGCGGTCCGGGCGCAGCAGGTACTTGACCACCGTCGCGGGGCGGAAGGGCACGTAGTCGATCGTCTCGTGCTCCCATCGGTCCGGGACGCCCCGGCTCATGCGTTCCTGCAGGTCCCGGCTGCTGAGGGTCCCCAGCCTGGCGAAGAAGTGGCCGCTCCAGTGGCGCCTGTCCGTGTCGAGCACGAAGGCCAGCAGGTCGAGCGTGTACTCGTGGGGCTCCAGGGACAGCTCCTCCCGCATGCCGCGGCGGGCCACGGCGTGGAGGTCCGGTGCGCCGCGCCGCCCCGAGGAGTCGATGTGGCGGGACAGCCCTTCGTTGACGGAGGAGTTCCAGACGCCCGGCGCCATCCGGACCCGGTCGCTGCGCCGGCTCACCACCAGCATGTCGTCCGCGGTGACCACCGCGATGTTGACGGCGAAGCTGCACTGCAGGAAGTCCGGGGCCTGCAGCGGACGCTCGGGGTCCAGGTACCGGGACCGCGGTGTCGTGCCGTCGGGGAGCCTGCGGTCGAGCTGCTGGGCCGCGAGGAAGGTGTAGTAGTCGGTCGGGCGCAGCCTCAGGTGGACCTGGGGGGTCTCGTCCAGGGGGGTACGCGAGATGTCGAACGACTCGACCGCGTAGCGCGGCCCGTTCCACAGCGGCGTACGGCCCTCCGCCCGCAGGTGCTCGCTCTCCTCGGCGATCTCGTCCCGCCAGGGGGCCATGTCCGGCGGAAGCCGCACCTCCTCGTCGAGCACGTGGACGAAGACCGCCTCCGGGGGGATCGGGGAGTCGCCGTCGCCCTCGACGATCAGGGCGGAGGTGTGCAGCGGGCCGAGGGAGAACGTCCGCCAGGCCGGGCCGGTCTCCTCACGGCGTCCCATGCTGCGGATCGCGGTCCGCGAACGCCTGCGCAGTCGGTACCAGGCGTTCTGCAGGGGCTGCTGGAACAGCACCGCGCAGAGCATGCCGAGGACGGCGCCCGTCACTCCGTTGGCCACATCGATCCCACCCATGGCACAGACCTTAGGGATCTTGGTGGTGTCGAGCAGCCACGTGTTCTTTCCGTTACGACGGCGGTCCGGGGCCGGTCCGTTCTCCTGGCCTTCCGCCGTCGCCCGCCTGTCGTCCGGTCAGGCCGGTCCGGCCGGTCCCGGCTGTCCGGCCCGCGTCCCCCGCGCGGGCCGGACAGCGCCGGATCCCGGTGCCGGCCGGTCCCGTCGGTCAGTCCGCGATCGGCAGGTACACCCGGTTGCCGGCGGCCGCGAACTCCTTGGACTTCTCGGCCATGCCCTGCTCGATCTCGGTCCGGCTGGTGCCGTGCTCGCGGCGGATGTCCTGCGAGATCTTCATGCTGCAGAACTTGGGACCGCACATCGAGCAGAAGTGCGCGGTCTTGGCGGGCTCGGCGGGCAGGGTCTCGTCGTGGAACTCCCGTGCCGTGTCCGGGTCGAGGGCCAGATTGAACTGGTCCTCCCAGCGGAACTCGAAGCGGGCGTCCGACAGCGCGTCGTCCCACTCCTGGGCCCCCGGGTGGCCCTTGGCGAGGTCGGCGGCGTGGGCGGCGATCTTGTAGGTGATGACGCCGGTCTTGACGTCGTCGCGGTTCGGCAGGCCCAGGTGCTCCTTGGGCGTGACGTAACAGAGCATCGCCGTGCCCCACCAGGCGATCATCGCGGCACCGATGCCGGAGGTGATGTGGTCGTACGCCGGGGCGACGTCGGTGGTCAGCGGGCCGAGCGTATAGAACGGGGCCTCCTCGCAGATCTCCTGCTGGAGGTCGATGTTCTCCTTGATCTTGTGCATCGGGACGTGGCCCGGGCCCTCGATCATCGTCTGCACATCGAACCGCTTCGCGATCCGGTTGAGTTCCCCCAGCGTCCTCAACTCGGCGAACTGCGCCTCGTCGTTGGCGTCCGCGATGGAACCCGGCCGCAGTCCGTCCCCGAGGGAGTACGTCACGTCGTACGCGGCGAGGATATCGCAGAGTTCCTCGAAATTCTCGTACAGGAAGGACTCCTTGTGGTGCGCCAGGCACCACGCGGCCATGATCGAGCCGCCGCGCGAGACGATGCCGGTCTTGCGGTGGGCGGTCAGCGGCACGTACGCCAGGCGCACCCCCGCGTGGACCGTCATGTAGTCCACGCCCTGCTCGGCCTGTTCGATGACCGTGTCCTTGTAGATCTCCCAGGTCAGTTCCTCGGCCTTGCCGTCGACCTTCTCCAGGGCCTGGTACAGCGGCACGGTGCCGATGGGCACGGGGGAGTTGCGCAGCACCCACTCGCGGGTGGTGTGGATGTTGCGGCCGGTGGACAGGTCCATGACCGTGTCGGCGCCCCAGCGGGTGGCCCACGTCATCTTCTCGACCTCCTCCTCGATGGAGGAGGTCACCGCGGAGTTGCCGATGTTGGCGTTGACCTTCACCAGGAACCGCTTGCCGATGATCATCGGCTCGATCTCCGGGTGGTTGACGTTGGCCGGCAGCACGGCCCGGCCCGCCGCGATCTCCTCGCGCACCACCTCGGGCGAGACGTTCTCCCGGAGCGCCACGAACTCCATCTCGGGCGTGATCTCGCCGCGTCGCGCGTACGCGAGCTGCGTGACGGCCTTGCCGTCCCGGCCGCGGCGCGGCAGGCGGGGACGCCCGGGGAAGACCGCGTCCAGGTTGCGCAGGCCGCCGCGGGGCGCGGTGTGCTTGATCCCGTCGTCCTCGGGGCGGACGGGACGGCCCGCGTACTCCTCCGTGTCACCGCGGGAGACGATCCAGTTCTCCCGCAGCGGCGGCAGTCCCCTGCGGACGTCGGTGTCGACGAGCGGGTCGGTGTACGGGCCCGAGGTGTCGTACAGCGTGACCGACTGCCCGTTGGTGAGGTGCACCTGGCGGACCGGCACCCGGAGGTCGGGGCGCGAACCCTCGACGTACGCCTTGTGCCAGCCGATGGACTTCCCGGCCTCCGCGTCCCGCGATCCGTTCGTCGCGGTCTGCGTGGAGGCAGGCGTGCGTGCGTCCTTGTTGGTCATGAGACCTACTCCCTACGCCGGCATTACCCGGTAACAGGTTCGGCGGTCGACGCAGCGGTATCCGTCTGCCGATGGTCCGATGTTCCCTGTGAAACATCTCTCGGCTCCGGCGACGTTTCATGTGAAACATCGCCGGGACGGAGGTCAGCGCCCTCTCAGCCCGGTGCTCCGAGCTCCCGCGTGTGCAAAAGGTGCCTCCACGCTAGCGTCAGTTCTGGCGCGCTGAACAGAGGGCCCCCGCCGTTCTTGCGATGATCGGGCGGTGACCACGACGCAGCATCCCCCGTACCCACCGCCCGAGCCGCCCCACGGATCCGGCGCCGGAAACGGCGACGGACCCGGCCGGGGGCCCGGCCCGGGACCTGGTCCGGGACCTGGTTCAGGACCCGGTCCGCGCCCTGGTCCGCGATCCGGTGGAGGCCAGGTACCCGGTCGCGGCCCCGGCCCGGACTGGGAGGACGGCGGCCGGCCGGGTCCAGGGCCGGCCGGACCGGCTTCCGAGGGCCCGGGGTCCGACCGGCCGGGCCCCGCTGCCTCATGGTTCGAGGGTCCGGCGTCCGGGGGTTCGGCGTCCGGGGGTTCGGCGTCCGGCCGAGGGCACGCTCCCGGCGGCGGGCGCGGTCCCGGGTTCGACAGCGGCCAGGGAGGCGGGCACCGCCCCGGGGCGTACGACGGCGGCCACGGCGGCGGACAGCGCCC
The DNA here is from genome assembly GCF_044540485.1 of Streptomyces sp. NPDC085946. Taxonomy (NCBI): domain Bacteria; kingdom Bacillati; phylum Actinomycetota; class Actinomycetes; order Kitasatosporales; family Streptomycetaceae; genus Streptomyces; species Streptomyces sp. NPDC085946. The sequence continues at coordinate 182,258 of NZ_JBITSF010000002.1, forward strand.
CGGGCCCGATGACGGCCACGGCGGCGGCCGTCGTCCCGAGTTCGGCGACGGCGGGCAGCGCCCCGGCTTCGGCGGCGGCAACGGCGGCGTCCGTCGTGGGTCCGGCCACGACCGCGGCAGCTTCCAGCGGCCCGGGTTCGACGACGACCACACCGGCGGACACGGTCCGGGACCCGATGGCCGGCACGGACACGGTCCCGCCGGCGAGCACGGGCACCCTCCCGCGTTCGACGGCGGCCGCGGCTCCCCCAGCGGGCCCGGCGCACAGGGCGGCCCCGGCCCCGGCGACGGTCCCGGCGACGGCCGGGGCCCGGATGCCGGCCGCGGCTCCGGACACGGCTCAGGAGGCGGCCACGGCTCCGGCGGCGGCCACGGTCCCGCCCCCGCACCGGGCGGCGGCGGCCACGGACACTCGCACAGCCACGCGCACGGCCCGGCCGCGCCCGTCTCCCTGCACCTGCGCAAGGTCATCGCGGCGGTGCTCATCCCCTTCGCCGCGGTGGTCCTGGTCGGTCTCGCCGTGCTGTGGCCGGGCGGCGCCCCGGCGCACGAGCGCACCGGTGTCGGGTTCGACCGGCAGACGCAGCAGGCCACGGTCACCGAGGTCGTCGAGGTGAGCTGCGCGGACGCCGGCGCCTCGGGGGTCCCGCCGACCGGCGACACCTCGACCGCCGAGGGCTCCTCCGCGGTGCAGCAGGCCGAGGGCACCTGCAAGAAGGCGACGATCCGGGTCGACACCGGCAAGGACGAGGGCCGCACGTTCACGGAGATCGTCCAGCCGGACCAGTCCCGGCAGCTGCACGAGGGCCAGGAGGTCGTGGTCGCCTACGAGCCCTCCGCGCCGAAGGACCTCCAGTACTCGGTCGCCGACGTCAACCGCCGCGTCCCGATGGCGGTGCTCGCGGGCATCTTCGCGCTCGCCGTCGTGGCCGTCGGGCGGCTGCGCGGCGTCATGGCGCTGGTCGCGCTGGCCATCAGCTTCCTGGTGCTCAACTTCTTCATGCTGCCCGCGATCCTGCAGGGCTCCAACCCGCTGGTCGTGGCGGTGGTGGGGTCGAGCGCCATCATGCTGATCGCGCTGTACCTGTGCCACGGACTGTCGGCCCGTACGTCGGTGGCGGTGCTCGGCACCCTCGTCTCGCTGCTGCTGATCGGCGTCCTCGGTTCGCTCTTCATCGACTGGGCCGCGCTCACCGGCAACACCGACGACAACACCGGTCTGATCCACGGCCTGTACCCCGAGATCGACATGAGCGGTCTGCTGCTCGCCGGCATCATCATCGGTTCGCTCGGTGTCCTGGACGACGTGACGGTCACGCAGACGTCGGCGGTGTGGGAACTGCACGAGGCCAATCCGTCGATGGGCTGGCGCGGGCTGTACCGCGCGGGCATCCGGATCGGCCGCGACCACATCGCCTCCGTCGTCAACACGCTCGTCCTCGCCTACGCGGGCGCCGCGCTGCCGCTGCTGCTGCTGTTCTCCATCGCGCAGAGCAGCGTGGGGACGGTCGCCAACAGTGAGCTGGTCGCGGAGGAGATCGTGCGCACGCTGGTCGGCTCGATCGGCCTGGTCGCCTCGGTGCCGGTGACGACGGCGCTGGCGGCCCTGGTGGTCTCGGCCGACCGCCCCGGCTCCCGGGCCCCGGTGACGGAGCCCCAGGCGCCGGCACGCGGCGGGCGGGGACGCCGCCGCAAGCGCTGACGCCCTCGCCGCCGGCCGCTGCCGTGCAGAAGCGTTCCGGCGGACCGGGCGGCGGCCGGTGAAGCGTTACGCCAACACCACCCGGTTGCCGTAACGCTTCACCCGGCTCCCTGCTCCGCCAGGATGCGGTCCAGCGCCTCGTCGAGGTGCGCGTCGAAGTCGGCCAGTGCCCCCTCCTGGCCCAGCGGCACCAGCTTGTCGGTGCGGTCCAGGAAGGCCACGAGCGGTGCCGTGGACGAGCGGAACAGCGCCTGGTCGCCGCCGACCTGGAGGCGGATCAGGACCTCGGTGAGGTCGTCGGGCTCCACCGGCGAGACCCGCACATCGCCCTCGCCGCACGGCCGCCCCACCCCGTCGATCAGCAGTTCCCTGCCGAAGGCCCAGGTCACCGGGGCGTCGCCGGGCAGATGGAAGGTCAGGCGCACGGCATACGGATCGCAGGTCTCGTACCGCAGCTCCACCGGGATGCGGAAGGAGAGCTCCTCGGACACGAGAAAGCTCATCATGACCTCTGCCTGTACGGACTCGCGCATCGCTACCCCGTCGTTCGCCGGTGACTGGCCGGGATGGAACCCTGACAACTTGCCTGGAATCTTGCTTAACGTACACAGCAGATCACAAGGAGTGAGTTTTCAGATACTGATAGAGAGGGTAAGCGAGCCCAGCAGCCGGCCCATCTCCTCCTGCAGCCGGTGCACCGCGGGCAGCAGCCGGTCGGCCTGGTGGACGGGCAGGGAGAGGGCGATCGTGGCCGCCGTGGTGCCGACGGTGATGGGGATCGCGGCGCACACCGTGCCGAGGGCGTACTCCTGACGCTCGATCACCGGTTCCATCCGCCGGATCCGGTCCAGGCGTCTGAGCAGGCTGTGGGCGTCGCGCACGGTGTACGGCGTGACGGGCCGGACGGGGTAGCGGGCGAGGTGGTCGCGGCGGGCCTCCTCGTCGAGCTGGGAGAGCAGGCACTGCCCGATGGCGTGCGCGTGGCCCGTCTCCCGGAAGTCGGCCCACTCCTCGACCGCGGGATTGCCCGGGGTGTCCGAGACGCACAGGACCTCGATTTCACCCTCCCGGTACACCGCGTAGTACACGGGTGCGCCGAGCGTGTCGCGCCAGTGCGCCAACGCCTCGACGACGGTGGTGCGACGTTTCTGCTGTGCTCCGCTGCTGCTCAGCCGTTCGGTCGCCTCACCGAGGAAGAACAGCCCCTTGTCGCGGTGCAGATAGCCCTCGTGCACGAGGGTCCGCAGCAGGTGGTAGGTCGTGGGAAGCGCCAGGCCGGTCTCGCGGGCCAGCTGCTTGGCGGGGGCGCCGTACTCGTGCCGGGCGACGGTCTCCAGCAGGCGCATCGCGCGCTGCACGGATCCGATGAGGGTGCCGGGAGGCTGCGGCGCGGCGGGTGCCGTCGAGCGGGGCTGGAGGGGGACGGCGTGCAGGGGGACGGATACGGTGTCGGCCGTGGCCAAGGGGCACTCCCGAAGCGCGAGGGGGCAGTCCGTGCGGGACACGGGTGGGGGTGTACGCCACTCGCGGGGGTCTCCCCCCGCGTGGATTTTCGGACTCTATTCGTCCCTCACCACGCGCCGACGGCCCGCTCGGGAAACTTCCCTCGCGCGAGGGAACCGGTGATTCCTGTTACCCCCACCGGTTCCCCACGGTGCTCACCAGTCGCTTCGTGACGACGAGCTCGACGTGAACTTCCGTACGACGTAGATGAGTCCGCCCACCAGCGCCACGAACACCAGCACCTTGAAGAGCAGTCCGATCACGAACGTGAGCACGTGGGCGATCAGCCCGCCGAACACGACCAGGGCGATGACCGGCACCGCGATCCACTTCACCCACCACGGCAGTCCCGTGAAGATCTCTCGCATCGCCCTCGTCCTTGCCTCTCCGCCCTTCGCCGGGCCGGGTCGCTCCAGTGGTCCGGGATCTTCCGACCCCCGCTGTCGATGCTAGGGCGGAGGGGTGTCCGGACGGGGCCCTCGCACCCCTTGTCCTCCCCTGACCGATCCCTTAGGGAACCCCGAGGCGGCGGCTCAGCTCTCGGGCGGAGAGAACACCACCAGGACCCTCAGGTCCTCGCTGATGTGGTGGAACTTGTGGGCGACGCCCGCCGGGACGTACACGACGCTGCCCCGCGCCACCTGGGTCGTCTCCAGGCCGACCGTGAGCGAGGCGCGGCCGCTCACGACGAAGTACACCTCGTCCTGGTCGTGCGGCTTCTGCGGGTCGGGCTCGCCCGCGTCCAGGGCGTACAGGCCGACGGACATGTTCCGCTCCCGCAGGAACTGGAGGTACGCACCGTCGTTGGCGGCGCGTTCCGCCTCCAGTTCGTCCAGCCGGAATGCCTTCATCGCCTCGTCCGCCCCTACTCACTGCTCATGTCCGACCGCGTCTGCCACGATCAGACACATGATGAATTTCCTAGTCAAGACGATCGCCAACGCGGGCGCGCTGGCGGTCGCGGTGTGGCTGCTCGACAAGATCACCCTGACCGGTGACAGCACGGGCAGGAAGACCGGCACCCTGATACTCGTCGCGCTGATCTTCGGCCTGGTGAACGTCCTGGTCAAGCCGGTCGTCAAGCTCCTGAGCCTGCCGCTGCTCATCCTCACGCTCGGCCTGTTCACCCTGGTGGTGAACGCGCTGATGCTGCTGCTCACCTCGTGGCTGGCCGACGTCCTGGACCTCAGCTTCCACGTGGAGGGCTTCTGGACCGCCGTCGTGGGCGGCCTGATCATCTCGGTCGTCTCCTGGGCGCTGAACGTCGTCCTGCCCGACAAGGACTGAGCACCGTGACCTACCGCGTCTGCTTCGTCTGCACCGGCAACATCTGCCGTTCCCCGATGGCCGAGGCCGTCTTCCGCGCGCGCGTGGCGGAGGCCGGGCTCGACGACCTGATCGAGGCCGACAGCGCCGGCACGGACGGCTGGCACGAGGGCGAGGGAGCCGACCCGCGCACCCTGGCCGTCCTGGAGGACCACGGCTACGCCCTCGACCACACGGCCCGCCGCTTCCGGCCGTCCTGGTTCGCCCGCCTCGACCTGGTCGTCGCCCTGGACGCCGGGCACCTCAGGTCCCTGCGCCGCCTGGCGCCCACGCCGCGGGACGCGGCCAAGGTGCGGCTGCTGCGCTCCTACGACCCCGCCGCCGGTGTCGACCTCGACGTCCCGGACCCTTACTACGGGGGCGCGGACGGCTTCGCGGAGTGTCTTGAGATGGTGGAGGCGGCGAGCGGCGGTCTGCTCGCCGCGGTACGCGAGCACGTGGAAGGGCAGGCGGCATGAACGCACAGGACATCGGCGGTACGGGCACCGGGGACGACGAGGGCCGCCGCGCCGCGCCGGCCGCGGGCGAGGGCACGCGCGCGGTGCGGGCCGGGCTGCCCGAGCCGGTCAAGCACGAGCCGACCCTGCCGGGCCCCGTGTTCGCCGCGCACTTCCACCTGCCGGGCGACCCCACCGGCCCGTACACCTACGGCCGTGACGAGAACCCCACCTGGACGCTGCTGGAGCGCGCCATCGGCGAGCTGGAGGCGCCCGGGCAGGACGTCGAGACGCTGGTGTTCGCCTCGGGCATGGCCGCGATCTCCTCGGTGCTCTTCTCCCAGCTGCGCGCCGGGGACGCGGTCGTCCTGCCGAGCGACGGCTACCAGGCGCTGCCCCTGGCGCGCGCCCAGCTGGAGGCGTACGGCATCGAGGTGCGCACCGCGCCGACCGGCGGCGACGCCCAGCTGGAGGTGCTCGACGGCGCGAAGCTGCTGTGGATCGAGACCCCGTCGAACCCCGGGCTCGACGTGTGCGACGTCCGGCGGCTCGTCGGGGCGGCGCACGCGCGGGGCGCCCTGGTGGCCGTCGACAACACCCTCGCCACGCCCCTCGGCCAGCGCCCGCTGGACCTCGGCGCTGACTTCTCGGTGGCCAGCGGCACCAAGCAGCTCACCGGCCACGGCGACATCCTGCTGGGCTACGTCGCCGGCCGCGACGCCGGGACCATGGCCGCCGTACGACGCTGGCGCAAGATCGTGGGCGCGATCCCCGGGCCCATGGAGGCCTGGCTGGCGCACCGCTCCCTGGCCACGCTCCAGATGCGGGTCGACCGGCAGTGCGCCACGGCCCTGACGGTCGCCGAAGCGCTGCGCGGGCGCCCGGAGGTGACCGGGCTGCGCTATCCGGGGCTATCCGACGACCCCTCGCACAAGATCGCCTCGCAGCAGATGCGGCGCTACGGATGCGTGGTGTCCTTCACGCTTCCCACGCGGGAGCGGGCCGACCGCTTCCTGGACGCGCTGCGGCTGGTGGACGACGCGACGAGCTTCGGCGGGGTGCGGTCCACGGCCGAGCGGCGCGGGCGCTGGGGCGGCGACGCGGTGCCGGAGGGCTTCATCCGCCTGTCGGTCGGCGCCGAGGACGCCGAGGACCTGGTGGCGGACGTGCTGCGGGCCCTGGACGCGTCGGCCGGCTGACCCTGCCCCGCGGCGCCCGCCGCGGCTCCCTGGGCACGCTCCGGTGCGATGCGGCGGACGGTCCGAGTCTCCCCCCTCAGGACTCGGACCGCCCTCGGTTCCGCGCGCGAAGAACCGCGCGAACCAGGCTAGTTGACTCTGTGTCAGTGTCCAATCACAGTAGCCGCAGAGGCCCATCGGCTTATTTATCGGGCGCGTCCCGGGGGGACCGGGAGCGGGGCGCGCCGAGGGGAGGGCGTGCCGTGGATCTGGCCCTGCTGCGGACCTTCGTCACCGTGCACCGGGCCGGCTCCTTCACCCGTGCCGCCGCCCTGCTCGGCCTCTCGCAGCCGGCCGTCACCTCGCAGATCCGCACGCTGGAACGCCAGTTGGGCCGCCCTCTGTTCCTGCGCCAGGCCCGCGGCGTCACGCCGACGACCATCGGCGACGAACTCGCCCACAAGGCCGCCCCGCACCTCGACGCCCTGGTCGAGATCACGGAGACCGGGCTCGACGACGACTCCTCCTTGCGGACGCTGCACCTCGCGGGGCCGCCGGAGTTCACCGCCGAGCGCGTGCTGCCCGCGCTCACGGAGCTGACCGGGCAGGACGGCCGGGGTTTCGCGCTGCGTGTCTCCTTCGGGAACGCGGACGAGACGCTGGAAGGGCTGGCCGCCGGGCACCACGACCTGGCCGTCAGCACGGCCCGGCCGCGCGGCGCCCTGCTCACCGGCACCGCCCTGTGCGACGAGGAGCACGTGCTGGTCGCCTCGCCCGCCCGCGCCGAACAGATCGACACCGGGAAGCTCGGCCGGGACGGGGCCCCGGCCCTCGCCCGCGTCCCCGTCGTCGAGGTGCACGAGTCCCTGCCCTTCGTGTCCCGCTACTGGGCGTCCGTCTTCGGCTCCCGCCCGGCCGCCCCGGGCACCGTCGTCGTCCCCGACCTGCGCGCGGTGCTCACCTGCGCGGCCGCGGGCGCGGGACTGGCGGTCCTGCCGCGCTATCTGTGCGCGGAGGCGCTGCGGCGGGGTGACGTCGTCGCCCTCCACGAGCCGGCGGTGCCTCCGCTGCGCACGTACTTCCTGGTCGTGCGCACCGGCACGCTGGCGCTGCCGCACATCGCCCGCGCCCACGAGCGGTTGCAGCGGGCCGCGGCCGAGTGGTGCTGAGGAAACGGCCCGGGCGTCGTCCGCCGGAGCGGGCCTCACGCACGGCCGCCTCACGGTGACATTCCGGAATGTTTCACGTGGAACCAGCCGGGCCACATTTCACCCATGACCGTCCGACCCGTGGTCAAGCGCACCGCCCGCGCCGTTCTCCTGGACGGTGACGACCTGATCCTGATCAAGCGCACCAAGCCCGGTGTGGACCCCTACTGGGTCACCCCCGGTGGCGGGGTCGAACCGAGCGATCCGACCGTCGTCGACGCCCTGCACCGCGAGGTGTACGAGGAGCTCGGCGCCAAGGTCACCGACGTCGTCCCCTGCTTCGTGGACACCGTGGAGCACATCGGTGAGGACGGCGGCGCGACCGGCGTGAAGGTGCAGCACTTCTTCGTCTGCCGGCTGGAGTCCATGGACCCGTCGCTGCGGCACGGCCCCGAGGTGGAGGAGCCCGCCGGCGAGTACGAGATCGTGCGCGTGCCGTTCACCCGGGTCGGCATCGCCTCCGTCCACCTCGTACCGCTGTCGCTGCGGCACTACCTGGACGGCAACATCGAGGGAGTCCGCGCCATGCACGCCCCTGACCTGGGCTGATCCCCGCCGGGTCAGTTCCCGGCGCCGACGAGTTCCTCCACCGCGTCATGCCGTATGCGCTCTGCCGGGATGCCGGCGTGCCTGAGGGCGTGGACGCCGCTGCGGATCATGCCGGGCGGGCCCGAGAGGTAGGCGTCGTACTCGATCCACGGGCCGTACTCGCGCAGGGCGTCCGGGAGCCGCTGGTGGGCGTGCTGGTCGATGACCGCGCGGACCGACAGCCACGGGTGGGTCTGCCGCAGCCGGAGCAGGGCGTCGATGTCGTACAGGTCGGGGTCGGTGCGTGCTCCGTAGAACACCTCCACCGGCCGGCGCCTGCCGTGCTCGGCGACCTCCTCGATCAGCGCCTTGACGGGGGCGATGCCGGTGCCGCCGCCGAGGCAGAGCAGTCCGCTGTCGGTGGTGTGGTCCACGGTCATGGAACCGGTCGGCGGGCCGAGGCGGATGATGTCGCCGGGGCGGGCACGGTGTACCAGCGCGTTGGAGACCCACCCGGTGGGGACGGCCTTCACGTGGAACGAGAGCAGTCCGTCGGAGCGGGGCGCCGAGGCGAAGGAGTAGTGCCGCCAGATCCGCGGCCACCAGGGCGTTTCCAGGCTCGTGTACTGGCCGGCGCGGAAGGGGTAGGGCTGGTCGGGGCGGACGGTGACGACCGCGACGTCGCGGGTCCTCAGCTCGTGCGTGACGATCTCCGCGTGCCACCAGGCCGGGGCACGCAGTTCGTCCGCGGCCGCCGCGTCGATCATGACCTGGGAGATCGTGGTGTACGTCCGGACCCAGGCGGCCTCCGTGTCCGCGTCCCAGACGGCGGAGGCGTACGCGCTCAGGGCTCTGATGAGGCACTCGCCGACGGCCGGGTAGTGCTCCGGGCGCGTGCCGTACTTGCGGTGCCCCCGGCCGAGGTTCTCCAGGTAGCCGACCAGGAAGGCCTTGTCGTCGATGTGTTCGGCCGTCGTCAGCAGCGCCCGGAACAGCCGGTCGCGCTGGGTGTCCATCGCGGCGGGGAACAGCGACCGCAGCTCGGGGTGGCGGACGAAGAGGAGCGCGTAGAAGTACGAGGTGACCTCGTCGGCCACGGGGGCGATCTGCGCCATGGTCCGGCGGACGAGGACGGCGTCGCCGGACACCTCCCCGGCGCGTGCGGCGCCTGGCGAGAAGGGTGAGAGGCGCTGAGCGGGGACGCCCGGGCCGCCCCGCGAGGCCGCAGCGGAAGCGGGCGGCGGCGCGACGGGGCGGAGTGCCGAGGGCCGGGCGGCCGGGGAGAGCGGCGGTGACGGGAGCGCGGCCGTCCATGCGGGGGCCAGTGCGGCGGGGGCCGCCGACGCGGTCGTGTGTTCCCGCTCCGGGTCCGGCGCGCCGGCACCCGGCGGGGTGCCGTCCTCATTGGCTGTGCCGCCCCCCGCGGGCTCACCGTCCGAGGCCGGCGCGGGCGGCCTGGGCGACGTGAACCAGCCGTCCCCTCCGCCGGACGTGCCGTTGTCGGCCGGCCTGGGGGTCGGAGCGTCCATGGTGTGCCTCGCCTCGAACATCCTGCGGTCGGTCTGCGCATGCATGGCTCACGTGCGGTCCTCGCGGAGAGTGCCCCCTCGTTCCTCACGCGAACCGAACTCGACCATACCGGCCGACGCCCGGCGGACAAGTCCTCCCTCCCCCGTCAGGAAGGAGCGAGCGGCGCGGCCCCTCGGTTGCGTCAACTGGTGCCCTGGGAAGCCCACTTCACAGTCTTTCCACAGACCCTTGTCCGTGCGGGAGTCGCCCCGGGACCCCGCCGTCCGAGCTCCGCCCGGACCTCCAGGACGCCGACCGGAGGACCGTCGCCCCCTGTGCCTCGGCGAGGTCCGCCACAGGGTCCGTACGAGGCCGACGGGAGCCCCTGTCCCCCTCCTGTGAAGCGGCAGGGCACCCGCTGTTCCGACGTGTTTCACGTGAAACGTCCGGCGGCGGCCCGCCTTGGTGGGGAGCCGTCCTCCCTGGCCAAAAGGTCGTACGTCTCGGGGGAAAGTGGTGGACGACGAGGGCCCTCGTCGGACAGCCTGACCTGCGTGCCGACTCCTTCCCTTGCCGCTCTGCCCATCCGCCGTCTGACGCTCCGCGATCTCGTCTCCTGCGCCGACCTGTCCGAGAACCGGGGGTGGCCACGGGAGGAACACAAGTGGGGCCTCCTCCTCGCAGCCGGGAAGGGCTACGGCATCGACGACCCCGACGGCGGGCTCGTCGCCGCCTGTGTCATCACCGAGTACGGGCCGCTGGAGCGCCCCGACCTGGCGGCCATCGGCATGGTGCTGGTCGCCGAGCGGCACGCCCGCCGGGGCGTGGGACGCCGGCTGATGCACCACGTCGTCTCGGCGATGGGCACCACACCCCTGACCCTGCACGCGACGCCCCACGGCCGGCCGCTCTACGAGGAGCTCGGCTTCAAGGTCACCGGCCGGGCGGAGATGCTGCGCGGGCACTTCACGCCCGGGGGAACCGAGCCCGAGGTCACCACCCGCGCGGCGACGGCGGAGGACCTCGCCGCGATGCTCCGGCTGGACGCGGAGGTGTTCGGCTCGGATCGCACGCACGTCATCACCCGGCTGCCGGCCTTCGCCGACCAGCTGCGCGTCGCGGAAGCGGGCGGGCGTCTGATCGGATACGCGGCCGCCTGGCCCAACATGGACACGCACGTGGTCGGCCCGCTGATCGCCCGTGACACCGCCACGGCGAAGGCCCTCATCACCTCGCTCGCCGCCCGTACGGACCGCCCGCTGCGCACCGACATCGACGTACGGCACGAAGAGCTGCTGGCGTGGGCGAAGGAGCGCGGTCTGGCGTCCGTGGCCTTCAACGCGGTGATGACGTACGGCATCACGGAGTTGCCGGGGGACTGGCGCCGCCGCTTCGCGCCGGTGACGGTCGCGGCGGGCTGAGCGAACCGATGCGGGGTGAACCGCGCACGGCAGCGCTGAACCGCGCCCGGCAGCGCTGAATTGCGACCCGTCCGGGAGGACGTGGTCCGCCGGTCACGGGCACGGCGGACGTGTGCTCCCCGGTCCGCGGCGCGGCGGCCGGCGCAGCCCTGACGCAGCCACGGCGCCACGCACGCCGCCGACACGACGACGCCGGTCCCCGGGAAACACGGGGACCGGCGTTCGCCTGGCACGCGCACCGTCAGGCGAGGGCCTCCACGGCGGCCGTGGCGAAGGAGTGGTCCTGCTCCGGCGCTCCGCCGCCCACGCCGATCGCGCCGATCAGGCGGCCGTCGCGGTGGACCGGGACGCCGCCCGCGATGAACAGCAGGGGCCGGTCGAGCGCGGTGGGCAGGGTGTGGAACAGGCCGCCGGGCTGCACGGCGTCGACGAGGTCGGCGGTCGGCGCGTCCAGTTGGAGCGCGGTGTACGCCTTGCGGGTGCTGGTCTCGCCGGAGATCAGCACGGCGCGGTCGTCGCGCCTGAAGGCCAGCAGGTGGCCGCCGGCGTCCAGGACGGTGACGCTGACGGTGACTCCGGCGGCCTCGGCGGCACGCCGCGCCGCGGTCAGGAGGACCTCGGCGTCCTGGGCGGTCAGCGGGGCGACGGCGGTGGTGGTGCTCATGGGGGTTCTCCTGGATCCGGTGGTGGTGTGGTGCTGGTGATGAGGGGGGAGCCGGGCGGTGCGGGTCGGCCCTGATCCGAGCCGCCCGGCCGTGCGGTTCAGTGGTGGACGGCGGTCCGCCGCTCGGCGGGCACCGAGCCGGCCACGACGGCGCCGGGCGCGCTGTCCCGGCGCTCCAGGGCGGCCGAGAGGAAGGCGAGCACCAGCGCGGCGCCCGCGAGGGCGGCACCGACCCAGTTGGGGGCGGTGTAGCCGAGACCCGCGGCGATCACGAGCCCGCCGAGCCAGGCGGACAGGGCGTTGCCGAGGTTGAAGGCCCCGATGTTCACCGCGGAGGCCAGCGTGGGGGCACCGTGGGCCTGGTCGAGGACGCGCTTCTGCAGCGGCGGGACGGTGGCGAAACCGAGCGCGCCGATCAGGGTGATCGTCACGGCCGCGAGCAGCTTGTGGTGCGCGGTCAGGGTGAACAGGGCGAGGACGACGGCCAGGGCGCCCAGGGAGACGTACAGCATGGGCATCAGGGCGCGGTCGGCGAACCGGCCGCCGACGAGGTTGCCGCCGACCATGCCGAGGCCGAAGAGGACGAGCAGCCAGGTGACGGAGCCGTCGGCGAAACCGGCCACGTGGGTCATCATCGGCGCGATGTAGGTGATCGCGGCGAAGACACCGCCGAAGCCGAGGACGGTCATCGCCATGGCGAGCAGGACCTGGACGTTCTTGAAGGCGGCCAGTTCGTGCCGCAGGCGCACGCCCTCCGGCTTGGGCATGTCGGGGACGAGCCTGGCGACGCCGGCCAGCCCGACGACGCCGAGGGCGGCGACGATGCCGAAGGTGACGCGCCAGCCGACGGACTGCCCGACGAGGGTGCCCAGCGGTACACCGACCACGTTGGCGACCGTCAGTCCGGTGAACATCATCGCGATGGCTCCGGCCCTCTTGTCGGGAGCGACCAGGTCGGCCGCGACGACCGAGCCGATGCCGAAGAAGGCGCCGTGGGCGAGCGAGGCGACCACCCGGCCGATCAGCATGACGGAGAAGGCGGGGGCGACGGCGGAGAGGAGGTTGCCGGCGATGAACAGACCCATCAGCAGCATCAGCATCCGCTTGCGGGAGACCTTGGTGCCGAGGACCGTCATCAGCGGGGCGCCGAGCACGACACCGAGCGCGTAGCCGGTCACCAGGTAACCGGCGGTCGGGATGGAGACCCCGAAGTCGCTCGCCACCTCGGGCAGCAAGCCCATGATCACGAACTCGGTCGTGCCGATGCCGAAGGCCCCGATCGCGAGGGCCAGAAGCGCGAGAGGCATGGGGGTGAGACCTTCCCAGAAGATTGCATGAGCGCTTTGCGTGCGTTCACAATAATTGCAGACGCGGGATATATGCAAGCGACGGCTATTGCGGGACTGCTCTACCCTGGTGTCAGCCGCTCCGTGACGGAGGAACGCCCATGACAGCGACCGACCCCGCCCTCACCGCCCTCTCCCAGGGCTGGTGCGCCCTCTCCCTGCTGCACGGGAGGATCGAGGCGCACATCGAGCGCGCCCTGCAGTCCCGGCACGACCTGAGCGTGCGCGAGTACTCCCTGCTCGACGTGCTCAGCCGCCAGCACGACGGCGACGGGGGCCATCTGCAGATGAAGCAGGTCGCCGACGCGGTCGTCCTCAGCCAGAGCGCCACCACCCGCCTGGTCACCCGGCTCGAGGACCGCGGGCTCCTGGAGCGCTACCTGTGCCCCACCGACCGACGCGGCATCTACACCAACGTCACCGAGGCGGGTCTGAAGCTGCTGCAGGAAGCGCGGCCCACCAACGACACGGCCCTGCGCGAGGCCCTCGACGAGGCGGCCGGGAACCCGGAGCTCGCCCCCCTGGTCCGGGTGGTCGAAACGCTGAAGGCGCCGGTACCGGCCTAAGCCCTGTCGCCGGCTGCTCCGGGCAGCCGGCCGTGCCCCCTAGGGTGCGGTCATGGGAGATCTCGAGATACGCACCGCGGTCGCCGACGACGTTCCCGCGATCGTCGGCATGCTCGCCGACGATCCGCTGGGGGCCCTGCGCGAGTCACCGGACGACCTCACCCCGTACCTGGCCGCACTGCGGCGGCTCAGCGCCGACCCCCACCAGCATCTGGTCGTGGCGGTCCGCGAGGACCGCGTCGTCGGCACGCTCCAGCTCACGATCGTTCCCGGGCTGTCCCGGCGCGGTGCCACCAGGTCGATCATCGAGGGGGTGCGCGTCCACGCCGACGAGCGCGGCAGCGGCCTGGGAACCCGGCTCCTCGAGTGGGCGGTCGAGGAATCCCGGCGCCAGGGCTGCCGGTTGGTCCAGCTGACCTCCGACAGCTCCCGCACCGACGCCCACCGCTTCTACGAGCGGCTCGGTTTCACCGCCTCGCACGTGGGTTTCAAGATGTCGCTGTGAGGACGCGCGGTGCCCTGTTCCACGTGAAACAGGGCACCGCGCGTCCGTGGCCGAGCCGCCGGCTCAGCCGATCCCCCGCCATCCCTCGGGATCGACCCCGCCCGGCACAGGAGCCCCCTCGTCGTACGGCTGACGCGTGAACACGAACGACCCGAGGTCGAGGTGGCTCACGGACCCGTCCGGCCGTCGTACGGCTCTCAGGGTCTCTCCGGCGTAGTAGCCCTCCAGCCCGGTCCAGGTGCCGTCGCCGGCCGGCCGGAACCGTGAGCGGCGGCCCGTGCCGGACAACGGCTCCAGCGAGACGAGACCGTCGGCCGTCAGACGCAGCGCGAAGCCGTACGTCCCCCAGTACCACTGACCCGCCAGCTCCAGCACCGACGGATCGACGTCACGCAGCGGCTGCCACGGCGCGGGAATGCGCGGCTCGGCCTCGGCGACGATACGGACGAGGTCAGCGGCGACCGAGAACAGCGGCGGCCCGGAGGTGCAGTTGGCCAGGACGACCGCCGCCACGTCGTCCGCCTCGCCGATCACGAGACACGCGAGGAAGCCCGGCAGCGACCCCGTGTGCCCGACGAGGGTCCGGCCGCCGTGGTGCCGGATCTCCAGGCCCAGGCAGTAGGCGTAACCGTTCGCCACGTCCGCCGTCTCGACCGGCGCCGCCGGGGTCCGCATCTCGCGCAGGGACGCGGCACTCAGCACCCGCTCGTCACCCCGGACCAGGAAGGCGGCGAACCGCGCCAGGTCGTGGGCGGTGGACCACAGTTGACCCGCCGGTGCCATGCGTCCGAGGTCCTCGGCCGGCTCGGGCAGCATCACGTCGGCCCACGGGTGCACCGCCCAGCCACCGGCGTGCGGCGCCTGCGGCCGTACGCCCGTCCGTTCCAGGCCCAGGGGTTCGAGCACCTCCCGCCGAAGGACCTCCTCCCACGGCGCGCCCCGCAGTTTCTCGACGAGCGCGCCGAGCAGGGCGTAACCCGGATTGGAGTAGTGGAACCGCCGCCCGGCCGGGTGCAGCAGCGGCTGCTCGCCCAGGACGTCGGCGAGCTCCGGCCTCAGGGAGCCGGGACTCCGCTCCCACCACGGCCCGGGCGTCTCGGCCGCCAACCCACCGGTGTGCGCGAGGAGTTCCGCGACGGTCGCCTCCCCCGCGCCGGTGCCCGGCAGGTGCTTCTCCAGCGGGTCGGCGAGGTCGAGCAGTCCTTCGTCGCGCAGCCGCAGCACGAGCACGGCGGTGAAGGTCTTGGTGATCGAGCCGATCCGGTACTGCACGTGCTGGTCCGGTTCCTGCCCCGCCACCGACGTCCGCGCACCCGCCCACACGGGCTCCCCGCCCCGTACGACGGTCGCGACGAGCGACGGCGCGCGCCCTTCCGCCTGGGCGACGGCGATCCGGTGCAGCAGCGCGCGGCGGGTGCCGGGGAGCAGTTCTTCCTGAGGTGTCGTCATGGCCCCAGTCCACCCGGCCGTGCCCGTCGCGTCGAGTCCGTGGCGCCGCCGGGGCCGGGTCAGGTCTGCGCCATGTCCACGAACCGCGAGTAATGGCCCTGGAAGGCGACCGTGATCGTCGCGGTCGGGCCGTTACGGTGCTTGGCCACGATCAGGTCGGCCTCGCCCGCGCGCGGCGACTCCTTCTCGTAGGCGTCCTCGCGGTGCAGCAGGATCACCATGTCGGCGTCCTGCTCGATGGAGCCGGACTCGCGCAGGTCGGAGACCATCGGCTTCTTGTCGGTGCGCTGCTCGGGACCACGGTTGAGCTGCGAGAGCGCGATCACCGGGATCTCCAGCTCCTTGGCGAGCAGCTTGAGGTTACGGGACATGTCCGAGACCTCCTGCTGGCGGCTCTCGGCGCGCTTGGAGCCGCCGGACTGCATCAGCTGGAGGTAGTCGATGACCACCAGCTTCAGGTCGTTGCGCTGCTTCAGACGGCGGCACTTGGCGCGGATCTCCATCATCGACAGGTTCGGGGAGTCGTCGATGTAGAGCGGGGCGGCCGAGACGTCGGGCATCCGGCGGGCCAGGCGCGTCCAGTCCTCGTCGGTCATCGTGCCGGACCGCATGTGGTGCAGGGCGACCCGGGCCTCCGCGGACAGCAGACGCATCGCGATCTCGTTGCGCCCCATCTCCAGGGAGAAGATGACGCTCGGCAGGTTGTTCTTGATCGACGCCGCTCGCGCGAAGTCCAGCGCGAGCGTCGACTTGCCCATGGCGGGACGCGCGGCAATGACGATCATCTGGCCCGGGTGCAGACCGTTGGTGAGCGAGTCGAAGTCCGTGAACCCGGTGGGCACGCCGGTCATCTCGCCGCTGCGCGAGCCGATCGCCTCGATCTCGTCGAGCGCGCCCTCCATGATGTCGCCGAGCGGCAGGTAGTCCTCGCTGGTGCGCTGCTCGGTGACCGCGTAGATCTCCGCCTGTGCCCGGTTGACGATCTCGTCGACGTCGTCGTCGGCGGCGTACCCCATCTGCGTGATGCGCGTACCGGCCTCGACCAGGCGGCGCAGGACGGCACGCTCGTGGACGATCTCGGCGTAGTAGGCCGCGTTCGCCGCCGTCGGCACCGTCTGCACGAGGGTGTGCAGGTACGCCGCCCCACCCACCTTGTTGATCTCGCCGCGCTTGGTCAGCTCGGCGGCGATGGTGATGGGGTCGGCCGGCTCGCCCTTCGCGTAGATGTCGAGGATCGCCTGGTAGATCGTCTCGTGCGCCGGCTTGTAGAAGTCGTGGCCCTTGAGGATCTCGACGACGTCGGCGATCGCGTCCTTCGACAGCAGCATGCCGCCGAGGACGGACTGCTCGGCCTCGATGTCCTGCGGCGGCACCCGCTCGAACGACGTGCCTCCGCCGTCCCACCCGCTGTCCCGGCCGCGGTCGTGCTGCTCGTCGCGGCCCCGGCCACCGTCGCCGCGCCGGCGGGAGGCGGGCAGACGATCACTGGGGCCGCTGTCGGCCCACGGGTCGTCCAAGGGCTCGGAAATGCTCACCGAGCCACCTCCTCCCGTCCGCCGAGCGGACCTAGCCGTGCCCCTTCGTTCTACGGGACGGCACTGACAACTGAGAGGCCCGTCTCCGGTTCTGACCGGCGGTTTCGTGGTGCTTCGGAAGCCGGCAGACGGAGCGGGCGCCGGACCACCGTAGGCCCGTCGGCACCGCCAGCCAATCTGGTTATCCACAGGCCATGTGGACGACGGCCCCAATGCTGTGGAGAACTCGGCGAAACCTGTGCACGACCCAGTGGACAGCCCTGTGAACAAGCCCTCGATTGCCGTACGCAACCCTTTCTGACCTGCACTTTTGACATCCACCGGCTGTGCAGAAGAAAAACTTCCCCAGTCGGGCCAAGATCCCTGGGGACGGTGTTCGAAAGCACACGGGGCGAGACGGCGGGTAAGGGTCACAAAAGCTTTGCATCTCTTACCTGTGGACGATTAGATTGGTGCACATGACACAGGCCCCCGCGCCCTCCCGAGCCACCCGGCGGCAGCACGACCGTGAGATCGTCGCGCTGGCCGTTCCGGCCTTCGGAGCGCTCGTCGCCGAGCCTCTCTTCCTGATGGCCGACACGGCGATCGTCGGCCACCTCGGCACGGCACAACTCGCCGGACTCGGCATCGCCTCGGCTCTCCTGACCACCGCCGTCAGCATCTTCGTCTTCCTCGCCTACGCCACCACGGCCGCCGTCGCCCGCCGGGTCGGAGCGGGCGATCTGCCGGCCGCCATCCGGCAGGGGATGGACGGCATCTGGCTGGCCCTGCTGCTGGGCGCCGCCGTCATCGCCGTCGTCCTGCCCACGGCGCCCACGCTGATCGACCTCTTCGGCGCGTCCGACACGGCCGCACCGCACGCGGTCACCTATCTGCGGATCTCCGCACTCGGCATACCGGCCATGCTGATCGTGCTCGCCGCGACCGGTGTCCTGCGCGGACTGCAGGACACGAAGACACCGCTCTACGTCGCCATCGCCGGGTTCGTGGCCAACGGCGCCCTCAACGCCGGGCTCGTCTACGGCGCCGGACTCGGCATCGCGGGCTCCGCCTGGGGCACCGTCATCGCCCAGTGCGGCATGGCCGCGGCCTACCTCGTGGTGGTCGTCCGCGGCGCCCGCCGGCACGGGGCCTCCCTGCGGCCGGACGCCGCCGGCATCAGGGCATCCGCGCAGGCGGGAGTGCCCCTGCTGGTCCGTACCCTCTCCCTGCGGGCGATCCTGATGATCGCCACGGCCGTCGCGGCCCGCCTGGGGGACGCCGACATCGCGGCCCACCAGATCGTCCTGACGCTGTGGAGCCTGCTCGCCTTCGCCCTGGACGCCATCGCCATCGCGGGCCAGGCCATCATCGGGCGCTGCCTCGGTGCCGGGGACGCTCCGGGTGCCCGGGCCGTGTGCCGCCGCATGGTGGAGTGGGGCACAGCGGTCGGAGCGGTCCTCGGCCTTCTGGTGGTGGTCGCCCGGCCGGTGTTCCTGCCCCTGTTCACCAGCGATCCGGCCGTCCAGGACACCGCCTTCCTCGCCCTGGTGATCGTGGCCGTCTCACAGCCGATCTGCGGCATCGTCTTCGTCCTGGACGGTGTCCTCATGGGAGCGGGCGACGGTCCGTACCTGGCCTGGGCGATGCTGGTCACCCTCGCGGTGTTCACGCCGGTGGCCCTGCTCGTTCCCGTCCTGGGCGGCGGCCTCACCGCGCTGTGGGCCGCCATGACGCTGATGATGGCCGTACGGATGGTGACCTTGTGGCTGCGCACCCGCTCGGGGCGCTGGCTCGTCACGGGCGCGACGCGCTGACCCTTCGCACGCACCACCGGTGCCGCCGGTTTCACGCGGAATGCCACCTGTCGCCGGTTTCACGTGGAACAACGCGGAAGGGGCCGCACCCCACAGGGTGCGGCCCCTCTCACTGCTTCGGCGAGTGCGGCAGCACTCAGGCAGCGACAACCTCGATGTTGACCTTGGCGGCAACCTCGGGGTGCAGACGCACGGACGTCTCGTGGGCACCGAGCGACTTGATCGGCGAGGTGACCTCGATACGGCGCTTGTCGACCTCCGGGCCACCGGCGGCCTTGATCGCCGAGGCGATGTCGGCCTGGGTGACGGAACCGAAGAGACGACCGGCGTCGCCGGCACGAACGGCCAGGCGGACCTTGACGCCCTCGAGCTGGGCCTTCACCTGGTTGGCCTGCTCGATGGTCTGGATCTCGTGGATCTTGCGAGCACGACGGATCTGCTCGACGTCCTTCTCGCCGCCCTTGGTCCAGCGGATCGCGAAGTTCCGCGGGATCAGGTAGTTGCGAGCGTAACCGTCCTTGACGTCGACGACGTCGCCCGCGGCACCGAGGCCGGAGACCTCGTGGGTGAGGATGATCTTCATGAGTCGGTCACCCTCCCTTAGCGCGCGGTGGACGTGTAGGGCAGCAGCGCCATCTCACGGCTGTTCTTGACGGCCGTGGCGACGTCACGCTGGTGCTGCGTGCAGTTGCCGGTCACGCGGCGGGCACGGATCTTGCCGCGGTCGGAAATGAACTTCCGCAGCATGTTCGTGTCCTTGTAGTCCACGTACGTGACCTTGTCCTTGCAGAACGCGCAGACCTTCTTCTTAGGCTTGCGCACAGGCGGCTTCGCCATGGTGTTTCTCCTGTGTGATCAAGAAGTGGGGATACGACCCACCCTCGACCCGGGCCGGGCCCGCGGGCACCGGCACCGAGGTCTAGAAGGGGGGTTCGTCCGAGTAGCCGCCACCGCCGCCGGAGCCGCCGCCCCAGCCGCCGCCGCCCTGCTGGCCACCGGCGGGAGCGCCGGTCGCCCACGGGTCGTCGGCCGGAGCGCCGCCGCCCTGCTGGCCGCCGCCGGGGCCGCCGCCCCAGCCGCCGCCACCCTGGCCGCCACCGCCGCCGTAACCGCCCTGGCCGCCCTGGCCACCGCGACCGCTGGTCTTGGTGACCTTGGCCGTGGCGTTGCGCAGGCTGGGGCCGACTTCCTCGACGTCCAGCTCGTAGACCGTGCGCTTGACACCCTCACGGTCCTCGTAGGACCGCTGCTTCAGCCGGCCCTGCACGATGACGCGCATGCCTCGCTGGAGCGACTCGGCGACGTTCTCCGCCGCCTGACGCCAGACCGAGCAGGTCAGGAACAGGCTCTCGCCGTCCTTCCACTCGTTCGTCTGGCGGTCGAAGGTGCGGGGAGTGGACGCGACACGGAACTTCGCGACCGCCGCACCGGAGGGGGTGAAGCGCAGCTCGGGGTCGTCGACAAGATTGCCGATGACCGTGATGACGGTCTCGCCTGCCATGGGGGAACCTCTCGGCGGGTTTGCTGGCTGCTGGTGCTGCTACTCGAATCCCGGGACCGACTGAGCGGAAGAGCTCAGTGGGTCTCGGGGCGGAGGACCTTGGTCCGGAGGACCGACTCGTTCAGGTTCATCTGGCGGTCGAGCTCCTTGACGACCGCAGGCTCGGCCTGCAGGTCGATGACCGAGTAGATGCCCTCGGGCTTCTTCTTGATCTCGTACGCGAGACGACGACGGCCCCAGGTGTCGACCTTCTCGACCTTTCCGCCGCCGTCACGGACGACAGAGAGGAAGTTCTCGATCAGCGGGGAGACAGCGCGCTCCTCGACGTCGGGGTCGAGGATGACCATCACCTCGTAGTGACGCATGTGGAACCCACCTCCTTTGGACTCAGCGGCCACGGTCGTTCCGTGGCAGGAGGGTTGTGATGCGTACGCAACCGTGCCTGTCAGTAAAACAGCCGCCACTGACAACGGGGTCGGGCGGCGGTCCACCAGATCGGCCGGACGGATCCGGACTGTTCCTGGTGCTGTCCGGGCAGACACAGGTGCAGACGGTACAGAGTACCCGCACGGTGGCTTCCGGTTGAAATCCGGCCGCGTAGGCCGTCAATCTGTACACATCGGGTGTGTAGGGCGCTACGATGCGCCGACTTTCGCAGGAGGTGCCCTATGGCACAGGCAATGCGACCCAACACCGCCGGAGGCCTCTTCGCCACGGACGGCAAACCCCACCCCCGCCAGGACGCCCTGCTCGCGGTGACCCTGGTGCTGGGCATCACGGCGTTCGTCACGGCGATGTTCCACAGCCTGCACCTGCTGAGCTCCTGGGTGGGCCTGGCAGGGATCGTCACGGGCGCGTACGGCCAGTGGATCTCGGAGACGACCCGCGAACGCTTCGGCCTGATCATCGGCCTCGGCGCCGCGGCGGTCGGCTTCTTCCTCGGCATGGCGCACGGCGGGCTGTTCGGCGGTCTCTGACCTACGCCAGGACACTCCTCGGGCCGTCTCCTGGCGCCCCGGCCGCCACCGGCCGGGCCGGAAGGCCCGTACGCCCAATCGGGGCGCGCACAAGGCGCAGTAGGCTTCGGCGCTAGAGCCGGAGCCCCTGTACCCATGGGGACACACCAGCCCGAGGAGCGCCCCGAATGAGCCTGACCCTGAGGACCATCAGTCGCGAGCAGCATCTGGCATACATCCAGAGTCTGCCGTCGGCGAGCCACATGCAGGTCCCGGCCTGGGCTGACGTCAAGGCGGAGTGGCGTTCGGAGAACCTCGGCTGGTTCGACGACCGAACCGGCGAGCTCGTCGGCGTCGGTCTGGTCCTCTACCGTCAGCTGCCCAAGATCAAGCGCTACCTCGCCTACCTGCCCGAGGGCCCGGTCATCAACTGGTTCGCGCCGAATCTGCAGGAATGGATCGAGCCGATGCTGGCGCACCTGAGGCAGCAGGGCGCCTTCTCCGTGAAGATGGGCCCGCCGGTGATCATCCGCCGCTGGGAGGCCGCCTCCATCAAGCAGGGCATCCAGAACCCCGACGTCAAGCGCCTGCGCGACATCGAGGCGGACCACATCGAGCCCCGCGCCTTCGAGGTCGCCGACAAGCTGCGCCGCATGGGCTGGCAGCAGGGCGAGGACGGCGGCGCCGGCTTCGGCGACGTCCAGCCGCGCTACGTCTACCAGGTGCCGCTGGCCAACCGGTCCCTGGAAGAGGTCCACAAGAACTTCAACCAGCTGTGGCGCCGCAACATCAAGAAGGCGGAGAAGGCCGGCGTCGAGGTCGTCCAGGGCGGCTACCAGGACCTCGAGGAATGGCAGCGGCTGTACGAGATCACCGCGGTGCGCGACCACTTCCGGCCCCGCCCCCTGTCCTACTTCCAGCGCATGTGGACGGCCCTCAACAGCGAGGACCCCAACCGCATGCGGCTGTACTTCGCCCGCCACAACGGCGTGAACCTGTCGGCGGCGACGATGCTGATCGTCGGCGGGCACGTCTGGTACTCCTACGGCGCCTCCGACAACATCGGCCGCGAGGTCCGGCCCTCGAACGCCATGCAGTGGCGGATGCTGCGCGACGCCTACGCGCTCGGCGCCACCGTCTACGACCTGCGCGGCATCTCCGACTCCCTGGACGAGACCGACCACCTCTTCGGCCTGATCCAGTTCAAGGTGGGCACGGGCGGCCAGGCCGCCGAGTACCTCGGCGAGTGGGACTTCCCGCTGAACAAGCTCCTGCACAAGGCGCTCGACATCTACATGTCGCGCCGCTGACCGCGCGCGGCGCTCCGGTACGTTCACGGCCGGCGGTGTCGCGCGCAGTTCCCGACAGCTCCCCTCCCTCTGCTACACCGCAGCCACGAGAAAGGTTCCAGGTCCGGCCATGGCGCTCACGCTCTACGTCGACACCGCGCGCTGGCGGGCGCACCACAAGCACGTGCAGGAGCAGTTCCCGGGACTCGTCCCGGTCTGCAAGGGCAACGGCTACGGCTTCGGGCACGAGCGGCTGGCCGAGGAGGCCACCCGGCTGGGCTCGGACATCCTCGCCGTCGGCACGACGTACGAGGCCGCGCGGATCAAGGACTTCTTCAGCGGGGACCTGCTGGTGCTGACGCCGTACCGGCGGGGCGAGGAGCCGGTGCCGCTGCCCGACCGGGTGGTGCGCTCGGTGTCCTCGGTCGACGGCGTGTACGGCCTGGTGGGGGCCCGCGTGGTCATCGAGGTGATGTCCTCGATGAAGCGGCACGGCATCAGCGAGCAGGACCTGCCCCAGCTGCACGCCGCCATAGAGAACGTCCGCCTGGAGGGCTTCGCCATCCACCTGCCGCTGGACCGCACGGACGGCTCCGACGCCGTCGAGGAGGTCATCGGCTGGATGGACCGCCTGCGCGCCGCCCGGCTGCCGCTGCACACGATGTTCGTCAGCCACCTCAAGGCCGACGAACTCCAGCGGCTGCAGCAGCAGTTCCCGCAGACCCGGTTCCGTGCCCGCATCGGCACGCGGCTGTGGCTGGGGGACCACGAGGCCACCGAGTACCGCGGCTCGGTCCTGGACGTCACCCGCGTCGCCAAGGGCGAGCGCTTCGGTTACCGGCAGCAGAAGGCGGCCTCGGACGGCTTCCTGGTGGTCGTGGCGGGCGGTACGTCGCACGGGGTCGGCCTGGAGGCGCCCAAGGCGATGCACGGCGTCATGCCGCGTGCCAAGGGCGTCGCCCGCGCCGGCCTGGCCACGGTCAACCGGAACCTCTCGCCGTTCGTCTGGGGCGGCAAGCAGCGCTGGTTCGCCGAGCCCCCGCACATGCAGGTCTCGATCCTGTTCGTGCCCTCCGACGCCCCGGAGCCGCAGGTCGGCGAGGAACTGGTGGCCCATCTGCGGCACACCACCACCCAGTTCGACCGGCTCGTCGACCGCTGACGGACCCGGAGCGGACGGCAAGAAGGCCGTACACGGAGCCCGTGTACGGCCTTTCTCGTGTCCGCTCCGCCGTGGCCGACCCGTCCCCGGGCGGGCGGCTGTTCGCCTTGAGCGAACGGCTGTTCAGCCGGTCTGCCCGTCGGCCGGCCCGCCCTTCTCCGGGGACGGCCTGCCGCCGTGCGGAGCGGCCCGTCCGTCGTCCCCGGGAACCGGCTCCGCGCCCTTCGTCCCCCACTCGACCTCCTGGACACCGCCGGAGGGAACCGCCGACGGGACGGGACGCGCGGCCGGGCCGAGGACGAAGACGTCCTCGGCGCGGTCCAGCACGCCGCCCGACGGGTCGTCGTCGCCGGACACGCGCACCGGGTCCCGCTCCGGCATGAGGATGTCGCGCACCACGACGCCGCACAGGTACAGCGTGCCCAGCAGGTGCAGCCCGATGGCCCAGTGGTAACCGTCGGTGGGCAGCCCCTTGTGGGCGTCCCCGCTGGTCGTGTACGCGAGGTACATCCAGATGCCCAGGAAGTACGCCACCTCGCAGGCCTGCCAGATCAGGAAGTCCCGCCACTTCGGCCGGGCGAGGGCGGCCAGGGGCACCAGCCACAGGACGTACTGCGGCGAGTAGACCTTGTTGGTGACGATGAACGCCGCGACGATCAGGAAGGCCAGTTGGGCGAAGCGCGGGCGGCGCGGGGCGCTGAGCGTGAGGGCGGCGATGCCCGCGCAGCTCAGCAGCATCAGGACCGTGGCGAGCGTGTTGACGGTGTCGGTGCTCAGGGGGTCCGACGAGTTCTGCGCCATGATCAGCCAGAAGGACCCGAAGTCGACGCCGCGTTCCTGGCTGAACGTGTAGAACTTCGACCAGCCCTCGAAGGCGAAGAGCATCACCGGCCCGTTCACCACGGCCCAGGCGACGACCGCGCCTGCCACGGCGGTCCCGTACTCCCGCCACCGGCCCGCACGCCAGCACAGCACGAACAGCGGGCCGAGCAGGAGGAACGGGTAGAGCTTGGCGGCCGTGGCGAGGCCCAGCAGGACACCGAAGGCGAGGGCGCGGCCCCGCGACCACATCAGCATCGCGGCGGCCGTCAGGGCGACCGCCAGCAGGTCCCAGTTGATGGTGGCGGTCAGCGCGAAGGCGGGCGCCAGGGCGAGCAGCAGGCCGTCCCAGGGACGCCGGGCGTGCGTGCGGGTCACGCAGACGGCGATGACGGCCGCGCAGGCCAT
This sequence comes from Streptomyces sp. NPDC085946, assembly GCF_044540485.1. Taxonomy (NCBI): domain Bacteria; kingdom Bacillati; phylum Actinomycetota; class Actinomycetes; order Kitasatosporales; family Streptomycetaceae; genus Streptomyces; species Streptomyces sp. NPDC085946. The sequence goes on from NZ_JBITSF010000002.1 coordinate 207,066, forward strand.
GAGCATCCCGGCGTTGACCATCCAGTACCACTGCTCCTGGTCCTGGATGCTGCCGTCACCCGGCGTGAGCCAGGCGGCCACCTCCATGAACACACCGGTCAGCACCGGGTATTCGAGGTACTGCATGTCACCGGGGAGCTTGTCGAAGTACGGCACCAGCCCGTCGGCGAAGCCGCGCCCCTGGTAGAGGTGCGGGATGTCCGAGTAGCAGGCGTGCGTGTACTGCGACCCGGCGCCGAAGAACCAGGCGCCGTTGTAGCAGGGCGCCTTCTGGACCAGCCCGAGAGCGAACATGCCGATCGCCACGAGCGCGATCACCCGTACGGGACTCCACCATGAGGTCCCGAGCAGGGCATGCCGACCGAGGGGACCGCCGATCAGCTCACTGCCGGCCGCTGCGACCTCGTCCTCCTGGGTCGGCCGCACCGGGCCCGGGTCGTGGGCGCTCGCTTGCGTCGATTCTGCACTGGGCATGCTGCACATCCTGCCGTACGCACCCAGGAAAACACTGAGGGCCGTCACACCCGTGCGGGTGCGACGGCCCTCGGTCGGCGTTTCACATGAAACAACACCCTGTTTCACGTGAAACGACCATGCCGGGCGATAAGGCGGCTATTCCTCCGAACCTCCGAAGAGACCCCCGTTGCCGTTGCCCCGGGTGCTCCCGGTCTCGCCGGTCTCCGTGGCCGTCGGCGTGGACGTCACCCCGCCCTCGTCGGTTCCGCCCGTGTCCGTGCCGCCGTCGTTGCCGTTGCCGTTGCCGCACCCGAGCCCGAAGCAGGTCTCGCTCGGCGACGGGGTCGCCGGAGTGCTGGGCGTCTCGCTGGGCGTCTCGGTCGGCGTCTCGGACGGGGTCGGCGTGGGCTCCTCGGTGATGGTCGGGGTCGGCGACGGGGCGCCCACCCCGTCCTGGATCTCACCGATCTCCTCGGCCGCCGGGAATCCGGGGTCCGACTTGCCCTTCAGCGCGGCCTTCATGTACTCGGTCCACACCAGCGTGGGGATGTCACCACCGTGGATCGACTCCACGCCCGCCGTGCCGTTCATGGAGAGCAGCTTGGCGCTCTTGGGGTCCTCACGGAACATGGCGACCGAGGTCGACAACTGCTGGGTGTAGCCCACGAACCAGGCGGACTTGTTCTCGTCGGTGGTACCGGTCTTGCCGGCCGCCGTACGGCCCAGGGCCAGCGCGTTCTTGCCCGTGCCGTTCTCGATCACGTTCTCGAGGACGTTCGTGACGTTGTTCGCCACGGCTTCGGACATCGCCTGCTTGATCCTCGGCTTGTCGAAGCCGGGGACCTCCTGGCCGCTCTTCTTGACGGCCGTCACCGAGTAGGGGTCGGCCTGCTTGCCGGACGCCGCGAACGTCGCGTAGGCGTCGGCCATGCGGATCGCGCTGGGGGTCGAGGTGCCGAGGGCGAACGACGCGTTGAGGTCGGCGAAGGAGTTCCTGAGGATGCCGGACTTCTGCGCCACATCCGCCACGTTCGCCATCCCCACGTCCATGCCGAGCTGGACGAACGGCGTGTTGACGGACTGCTCCATCGCCTTGTGCAGGGTGATGTAGCCCCAGGGGTAGTCGCTCTCGTTCTCCTGGTAGAAGGGCGTGTTGTCCTTCTTCAGAACGTAGGAGCCGTCGTTGTTCCGGATCTTCAGGTGGTCGTTGCCGTTGTACTTGCTGAGCGGCGAGACGCCCGAACTACGGTTCTTGTAGGTGCCGTGCTCCATGGCCGCGGCGAGCACGAATGGCTTCCACGTCGAACCCACGGGGACACCGAAGGTGTCCGCGTTGTTGTTGAAGTGGCCGTTCTCGTAGCCGGCGCCGCCGTACAGCGCGACGATCGCGCCGTCCTTGGGTTTGACCGACGCCGCGCCGAACTGGACGTGCTTGTCGAGTTCGCGCTTCGGGTCGAGCTTCTCCTTCTCGATCTTCTTGACGGCCTCGCTCAGGGCCTCGACCTTGTCTTTCTCGAAGGTCGTGTAGATCTGGTAGCCGCCCTGGTCGAACTCCGCCTCCGAGATGTCGGAGTGGTTCAGGACGTACTTCTTGGCCGTGTCGACGAGGTAGCTGATCTGGCCGGTCATGCCCTTGGTCGCCTTGCGGCCCTGCGGCATGGGGTACTTCTTGATCGCTTCCTGGTACTCCGCGTCCGAGAGGTGCTCGTCCTGGTGCATCTGCTCCAGGATCCAGCCCCAGCGGTCCATCGAGCGCTTCTTGTTGGCGTCGGGCGTCGCCTTGCTGTCGAGGTTCTGGTTGCCCGCGGGGTCGTAGTACGTCGGACCCTTGAGCAGGGCGGCGAGGACGGCGCACTGGCTGGGCGTGAGGTCCTCCGCGTCCTTGCCGTAGTAGGTCTGCGCGGCTGCCTGGATGCCGTAGGCGCCCCGGCCGTAGTACGACGTGTTGAGGTAGCCCTGGAGGATCTGGTCCTTGGTGAGCTTGGTCCCCACCTTGAGGGAGATGAACATCTCCTTGAACTTGCGGGAGACCGTCTGGTCCTGGCTCAGGTAGGTGTTCTTGACGAACTGCTGGGTGATCGTCGAACCACCCTGCACGTCGGCGCCCCGGGCCATGTTGACCAGCGCCCGCGCCATGCCCATGGGGTCGACGCCGGAGTCCTCGTAGAAGGTCTTGTTCTCGGCGGAGATCACCGCCCACCGCATGGCCTCGGGGATCCGCTCGATCGGGACGTTCTGCCGGTTCTGGCCGCTGCCCGTCGCGACCATCTGGGTCTTGTCCGCCCAGTAGTAGACGTTGTTCTCCGACACGGCCGCGGCATGCTGCTCGTCGGGCACGCCCACCATGGCGTACCCGATGCCCGCGACGGCGACCAGGCTGCCGAAGAAGCCGATGCACAGGCCGGAGACGAGCTTCCAGGACGGCATCCAGCGGCGCCAGCCGTACTTGCCGGCCCTCGGGTAGTCGACGAACCGCTTCGCGGCGGGATCGGTCGCCCGCCCCCTGCCCCGCCCGGGTCCTGCCGGACCACCGGGACGCCGGCCGCCACGGGCCGGCTCGGGCGCCCTGCGGCGGCTGTTCGTACTTCTCTGGGCCGCACGCCGGGCTTCGGCTCGGCCGCCGTACGCGCGGTCCTCACCTCCGCCTCCGTACGAGCCCGACTCATAGGAGTCGGACGGAGACCCGGTGGCGCCTCGCGGTGCCGCACGGCGGCCGGAGGACGAGCCGGACTGGCCGCGTCGGGCCGCGGCACGTCCGCCTCCCTGCGGCTGCGGCGGTTTGCGACGGTGCTCGCTCATCGAACGACTACTCCTCGGGCAGGCGCACCCGTGCGCGCCTGGAAACGGCGGCTGGTTTCCGGTCCCCCCGAAGTACGGATGCGGCCGGTTCCCCATTCACCGACCCCACATGTGCCCGTACTACACCGAAGACGAAGACGCTCACAGGCGTCACTCGGTTCCCGGTGGTGTGCATGGCGCACAGACTACGCACCGCCAAAACCTGCCGAGTCCAGAACTTCATCCCAAACCAGGCAACTTGCCCCTGATGAATCGAGGATGTGATCCCGTTCACCATGTCCCCTCTTGTCGCATGCGGAAGGCCGTTCTATCGTCGTGATGTATCGAGCCGATACATCAGCTCGGTACATCAGTGCGCTACACCGGTTCGGGACAGAGCCGGCCACCGGCCCGTCAGGGCATGACCGCGGCAGAGAGGAGGCGACATGAGCCGGCGTTCCGGGATCCTCGAGTTCGCCGTACTCGGCCTGCTCCGCGAATCCCCGATGCACGGCTACGAGCTGCGCAAGCGACTCAACACGTCACTGGGTGTGTTCCGCGCGTTCAGCTACGGGACGCTCTACCCCTGCCTCAAGACGCTGGTCGCAAACGGCTGGTTGATCGAGGAGCCGGGCAACACCCCCGAGGACGCCCTCGCCACGACGCTCGCCGGGCGCCGCGCCAAGATCGTCTACCGGCTGACGGCGGAGGGCAAGGAACACTTCGAGCAGCTGCTCTCGCAGACCGGGCCCGACGCGTACGAGGACGAGCACTTCGCCGCGCGATTCGCCTTCTTCGGGCAGACCTCGCGCGACGTCCGCATGCGCGTCCTGGAGGGCCGCCGCAGCCGGCTGGAGGAGCGCCTGGAGAAGATGCGCGCCTCCCTGGCCCGCACCCGGGAGCGCCTCGACGACTACACGCTTGAGCTCCAGCGCCACGGAATGGAGTCCGTGGAGCGCGAAGTGCGCTGGCTGAACGAGCTCATCGAGAGCGAGCGGGCCGGACGGGACCTTCGGGGCTCCGCCACCGGGGGGCCCGCTCAGCAGGACACCTCATCTGGAGCGCCGGGCGGCCTGCCCCGGACCGGGGACGAACCCCGGCCGGATACGCCCGACGACACCGCCACGTGAGGTCCACCTCAGGACCTCACTCGTACACACAGGGAGCAACCGGAATGGGTTCGGTTCGCGTAGCCATCGTCGGTGTGGGCAACTGCGCCGCATCGCTGGTGCAGGGAGTCGAGTACTACAAGGACGCCGACCCGGCGTCCAAGGTGCCGGGCCTGATGCACGTCCAGTTCGGCGAGTACCACGTTCGCGACATCGAGTTCGTCGCCGCCTTCGACGTGGACGCCAAGAAGGTCGGTCTCGACCTCGCGGACGCCATCGGCGCCTCGGAGAACAACACCATCAAGATCTGCGACGTCCCCGCCACCGGTGTGACGGTGCAGCGCGGCCACACCCTCGACGGCCTCGGCAAGTACTACCGCGAGACCATCGAGGAGTCCGCCGAGGAGCCCGTCGACGTCGTCCAGGTCCTCAAGGACAAGCAGGTCGACGTCCTCGTCTGCTACCTGCCCGTCGGCTCCGAGGACGCGGCGAAGTTCTACGCCCAGTGCGCCATCGACGCCAAGGTCGCCTTCGTCAACGCCCTCCCGGTCTTCATCGCCGGCACCAAGGAGTGGGCGGACAAGTTCACCGAGGCGGGCGTGCCGATCGTCGGTGACGACATCAAGTCGCAGGTCGGCGCCACCATCACGCACCGCGTCATGGCGAAGCTGTTCGAGGACCGGGGCGTCATCCTGGACCGCACGATGCAGCTGAACGTCGGCGGCAACATGGACTTCAAGAACATGCTCGAGCGCGACCGCCTCGAGTCGAAGAAGATCTCCAAGACGCAGGCCGTCACCTCCCAGATCCCCGACCGGGACCTCGGCGAGAAGAACGTGCACATCGGCCCGTCCGACTACGTGGCCTGGCTCGACGACCGCAAGTGGGCCTACGTCCGCCTGGAGGGCCGCGCCTTCGGTGACGTCCCGCTGAACCTGGAGTACAAGCTCGAGGTCTGGGACTCCCCGAACTCCGCCGGCGTCATCATCGACGCCCTGCGCGCCGCGAAGATCGCCAAGGACCGCGGCATCGGCGGCCCCGTGCTCTCCGCGTCGAGCTACTTCATGAAGTCCCCGCCGGTCCAGTACTTCGACGACGTCGCCCGCGAGAACGTCGAGAAGTTCATCGCGGGCGAGGTCGAGCGCTAAGACCTCCGCACGCTGGGCAGTTGAGGGTCCCCGGGTCGCACGGCCCGGGGACCCTTCCCGTATGTGAGGCTGTGCCCCATGGCCGTCGTCCGTGACCTGCGCGTCCTGCTGCGCTTCCAGGGCTTCCGGCGCCTGCTCGCCGTACGCCTGCTCTCCCAGGGCGCCGACGGCGTCTACCAGGTCGGGCTCGCCACCTACGTCGTCTTCTCCCCGGAGCGGCAGACCACGGCCGCCGCGGTCGCCTCCGCGATGGCGGTGCTGCTGCTCCCGTACTCCCTGGTGGGCCCCTTCGCCGGCGTCCTGCTGGACCGCTGGCGGCGCCGCCAGGTCCTGCTGTACGGCAGTCTGCTGCGCGCCCTGCTGGCGTCGGCGACGGCCCTGCTGATCCTCGGCCGCGCCCCGGACTGGCTCTTCTACGTCTCGGCCCTGTGCGTCACCGCCGTCAACCGCTTCGTCCTGTCGGGCCTGTCCGCCGCGCTGCCGCGGGTGGTCGACGCCGACCGCCTGGTCGTCGCCAACTCCCTCTCCCCGACCGCGGGAACGCTCGCCGCGACCGCGGGAGGCGGTGTCGCCTTCGTCGTGCGGCTGGTCGTCGCGGACTCCGACGCGGCCGTCGTGCTCGTGGGGGCCGCCCTGTACCTGGGAGCGGGACTGGCGTCCCTGCGCATGGCCGCGAAACTGCTGGGCCCCGAGCGCGCGTTGGTGCGGCCCCGCCTGACGGAGGCCCTGGGCGGCACCGCGCGCGACCTGGCCGCCGGGGTGCGGCACATCGCCGCGCCGCCGCGCCGGGAGGCCGCCTGGGCGCTCGCCGCCATGTCGCTGATGCGGTTCTGCTACGGCGCCCTGCTGGTGATGCTGCTGATGCTGTGCCGGTACGCCCTGACCTCGACCACGGACGACGGACTCGCCCTGCTGGGGCTGGCGTTGGGGATCTCCGGCGCCGGCTTCTTCGCGGCCGCCGTGCTGACGCCCTGGGCGGCGGGACGGCTGGGGCCCGGTCGCTGGATCGTCGTGTGCGCCGCGGCCGCCGCGGTCCTGGAACCCGCCCTCGGCCTTCCGTTCGCCACCGTCCCCCTGCTGGCCGCGGCGTTCGTCCTCGGAGTCACCACCCAGGGCGCGAAGATCGCGACCGACACCCTCGTGCAGTCGTCCGTCGAGGACGGCTTCCGTGGCCGGATCTTCTCCGTCTACGACGTCCTGTTCAACGTCGCCTTCGTGAGCGCTGCCGCCGTGGCCGCCCTGATGCTGCCGCCGGACGGCCGGTCGGTCCCGCTGGTGGTCACGATCGCCGTGATCTACGGATCAGTTGCCGCTGCTATGACCCGGTTCGCCCGCCGGTAAGTGTCACATCAATGCCACAGAGACAGTTCTGGCCGCCTGGTTGTCAGTGGGGCCCGATAACTTACGTGGGTCTTATACGCGACTCTTTCGCGTCACGCACCCATGCTTCTTAGGGGGACCCCCAAGTGACCACTCCGCCGCCCCAGGGCAATCCGTTCGCGCAGGGCCAGCAGCCCGCCGGCCAGCCCCAGGCCCCGTACCCGCCGCAGGGCGGCTTCCCCCAGCAGCCGGGTCAGCCCGGCTTCCCGCAGCAGGCCACCGCTCCGTACGCGCCGGTCCCGCCGGAGCAGCCGCGCCGGAAGTTCGGTTTCAAGACCATCAAGAACATCGTCATCGCCGTCGCGGTCGTCAGCGTGGCGGTGGGCGGCTACATAGCCAGCCGGGACGACGCGAACCAGGCCGCCGTGGGCGACTGCCTCAAGGCCGCGTCGTCGTCCTCGGACCGCATGGAGGTCGTGGAGTGTTCCTCGACCGAGGCCGAGGCCAAGGTCCTGAAGAAGGTCAAGGGCCACTTCACGGAGCTCTCCGCCGAGACCGAGTGCCGCAAGGTCAGCGACGCCACCGGCTTCTACGCCGAGACGGGCGACGGCGAAGAATTCCTGCTGTGCCTCGCCGACGCGTGATCCAAGTCGACGCGTGAGCCGAGGCGGCTCGATCGGCAGGGCAGCGCTTCACGGCTGACGCGTCACCGGCGGCACAGGCGCCGGTGGGCGTTTCACGGTCGGTGTTTCACGTGAAACATGACCGGTCACCGCACGCAGCCCCGCGCTCATGCCGAAGGGGGCGGCATGTTTCACGTGAAACATGCCGCCCCCTTCGGCGTTCCTGATCAGGCCCGTCCGGCCGAGGCCTCAGGCCGTGCCCTCCTGGGCCCACCATTCCTTGAGCGCCGTCACCGCCGCGTCGTGCCCCATCGGCCCGTGCTCCAGGCGCAACTCCAGCATGTGCTTGTACGCCCGGCCGACCGCGGGGCCGGGCTTGACGCCGAGGATCTCCATGATCTGGTTGCCATCCAGGTCCGGACGGATGGCATCCAGCTCCTCCTGCTCCTGGAGCGCGGCGATCCGCTCCTCCAGACCGTCGTACGCACGCGACAGCGCGGCCGCCTTGCGCTTGTTGCGGGTCGTGCAGTCCGAGCGGGTCAGCTTGTGCAGGCGGTCGAGAAGCGGTCCGGCGTCCCGGACGTACCGGCGGACCGCGGAGTCCGTCCACTCGCCCGTGCCGTAGCCGTGGAAGCGCAGGTGGAGTTCGACCAGACGGGAGACGTCCTTCACCAGCTCGTTGGAGTACTTGAGCGCCGTCATGCGCTTCTTGGTCATCTTCGCCCCGACCACCTCGTGGTGGTGGAACGAGACCCGGCCGTCCTTCTCGAAGCGGCGGGTGCGCGGCTTGCCGATGTCGTGCAGCAGGGCGGCGAGGCGGAGGGTCAGGTCGGGGCCGTCCTCCTCCAGGGCCATCGCCTGCTCCAGCACGATCAGCGTGTGCTCGTAGACGTCCTTGTGCCGGTGGTGTTCGTCACTCTCCAGGCGCAGGGCCGGCAGCTCGGGCAGGACGTGGTCGGCGAGCCCGGTGTCGACGAGCAGCGTCAGGCCCTTACGCGGGTGAGAGGAGAGGATCAGCTTGTTCAGCTCGTCCCGCACCCGCTCCGCGGAGACGATGTCGAGCCGTCCGGACATCTCCTTCATCGCCGCGACGACCTCGGGCGCCACCTCGAAGTCGAGCTGGGCCGCGAAGCGCGCCGCCCGCATCATCCGCAGCGGATCGTCCGAGAAGGACTCCTCGGGCGTGCCCGGCGTGCGCAGCACCCGTGCCGCGAGGTCGTCGAGCCCGCCGTGCGGATCGATGAACACCTTCTCCGGGAGCGCGACGGCCATCGCGTTCACCGCGAAGTCACGGCGGACGAGGTCCTCCTCGATGGAGTCGCCGTACGACACCTCGGGCTTGCGGGAGGTCCGGTCGTACGCCTCCGACCGGTACGTGGTGACCTCGATCTGGTACCCGGCCTTCTGGGCACCGACCGTGCCGAAGGCGATACCGACCTCCCAGACCGCGTCCGCCCACGGGCGCACGATCTTCAGCACGTCCTGGGGACGGGCGTCGGTCGTGAAGTCCAGGTCGTTGCCGAGCCGGCCGAGCAGCGCGTCCCGGACCGAGCCGCCGACCAGGGCGAGTGAGAACCCGGCCTCCTGGAAGCGGCGGGCGAGGTCGTCGGCGACAGGCGCGACCCGCAGCAGTTCGCTCACCGCGCGGTGCTGCACCTGGCTGAGGACACGGGGGGTTTCTTCGTTGGCGTTCGGCACAACGTAAGAGGGTACGTGGCCCGGGCGGCCGCCCGCGTCTCCATAAAACGTGCACGGAAGCGGCGCGCGGAGGCCCGACTTCATACGCGCACATACGGGACAGGCCCGCGCCGTCCCCCGATCTTGTGGGCCGGTCCGCGGCACTTCCCCTCAGCGCACCTCGTTACCATGCGTGGACGCACATTCCGACGACCACTGACGAAGACGAGGGACGGGCGAGCGCGTGGCCGAGGCGGCAGACTTCCAGGGGACGAGTGCCTCACCTGCCCGCCGGTGGCTGCGGCGCACCGGAGCCCTGCTGGCCGGGGCACCCCTGCTGGCCGGCCTGCTCCAGCTCCCCGCCGCGGCTCCCGCGGGCGCCGTGGGGGAGGACGCCGCGCAGGCCCCGGCTGGGACGGGCACGGTGGCCGTGTCGGTCGACACGCTCACCCCCGGCCTCCCCACGGACGGCGACACGCTGACCGTCTCCGGCACGGTGACCAACCAGGGCAAGCAGACGGTCACCGACGCCCGCGTCGACCTGCGGGTCGGCCCCGAGCTGGACACCCGCTCGGACATCGACGCGGTCGCCAAGGCCCCCGACGACGTCGACGCCCCCGCCGGCCGGGCGGTCGAGGACAAGTACGGCAAGGAGTTCCCGCAGCTCACCCCGGGCGTCTCCGAGCCCTTCAGCCTCTCCGTGCCGGTCGACGAGCTCGACCTCGGGCAGGACGGCGTGTACCAGCTGGCCGTGGCGCTCTCCGGCCAGACCTCCGCGCGGCCGTGGGAGCAGGTGCTCGGCATGCAGCGGACGTTCCTGCCGTGGCAGCCGGACGAGGCCGGCACCAGGACGAAGACGACGTTCCTGTGGCCGCTGGTCTCCACCGCCCACATGACGGCGGAGACGGCATCCAACGAGCAGCAGACACCGTTCTTCCTCAACGAGGACCTGGCCGAGGAGATCGCCCCGGGCGGCCGGCTGGACCAGATGGTCGCGCTGGGCAAGGAGCTCGACGTCACCTGGGTGATCGATCCGGACCTGCTGGCGTCGGTGGACAAGATGACGCGCAGCTACCGCGTGCAGGGCGAGGACGGCACGAGCACCGCCGGCACGCACCAGAAGGATGCCAACCGGTGGCTTCTGGAGCTGCAGAAGGCGGTGGCCGACCAGGAGGTCGTGGCCCTGCCCTACGCCGACCCGGACCTGGCCTCCCTCGCGCACCGCGGCACGAGCGTCACCGGCTCGCTGAGCCACCTCAAGGAGGCCAGCGACGTCGCCTGGGACACGGTGTGGTCGATCCTCCACGTCGCGCCGAGCACGGACTTCGCCTGGCCCGTGGACGGCGCCGTCGACCCCTCGGTCGTCAAGGTCGCCACCTCGGCGGGTGCCGACAAGGTGATCGCCCGCAGCGACAGCCTCCAGGAGACGGGTGAGCTGCCGTACACGCCCTCGGCGGCCCGTCCCATCGGCGGTGGCGCCACCGCCGTCGTCGCGGACGCCCGGATGTCCACGGCGTTCCAGGGCGATCTGACCAGGGCGTCGGCGTCCGCCCGGGCCGTCCAGCGCTTCCTCGCCCAGAGCCTCATGCTGAACCGCCAGACCGACAGGCAGCGCAGCGTCGTCGTGGCTCCCCAGCGCATGCCGTCCGCGAGCCAGGCCCGGGCGATGGCCGAGGCGCTGACGGCCCTCCAGAACGGCACGTGGGCGGAGTCCCAGGACCTCGCGGCCGCGGCCAAGGACAAGCCGGACCCGGGTGCCGCCACGAAGGTGCCGCCGGCCTCCTCCTACCCCTCCTCGCTCGCCCGGCAGGAGCTGCCGCGGTCGGTGTTCGACCAGATCGCGCGGACCCAGGGCAAGCTCGACAACTTCAAGGTGATCCTCAGCGACCAGTCCCGGGTGGTCACTCCGTTCGGGCGGGCGATGAACCGCGAGATGTCCACCTCGTGGCGCGGCCGCACCGGTGCCGCGGCCGACTACCGCGACGGCGTCGAGTCGTACCTCGACGGGCTCATCGGCGGAGTCAGGCTGATCCAGAAGTCCGAGACCAAGCTCTCCGGCCGCAGCGCCACGATCCCCGTGACCGTGCAGAACAACCTGGTCCAGGGCGTCGAGCACCTGGTGCTGCGGCTCACCTCGGAGAACCCCACGCGTCTGAAGATCGGCGGTGACGACTACGAGGAGCAGCCCGTCGCGGTCTCCGGCGATCACAGCCAGTCGGTGAAGTTCACCATGTCCTCGAACGCCAACGGCCGCGAGACGGTGATCGCCCAGCTGTACACCGAGGACGGCCGCGCGTACGGCGAGCCCGTCCGGTTCGACGTGCGGGTCACCGAGATCACGGCCACGGTGATGCTGGTCATCGGCGGCGGCGTCCTGCTGCTCGTCCTCGCCGGCTTCCGGATGTACACGCAGCGCAAGCGTGCCGCGGCCCGCGAGGACGACGAGACCGGCGCCGAGGCCTCGGACGGGGACGCCGACGGTCCCGGGCCCGCCCCGGACGGCCGTCCCGCGCAGGAATCCGAGGCCGGCGACCGGGCGGGCGAGCCGGAGCAGCCGAGTGACCCGGCACCGGACACCGCAGCGGAAAGCGCCGACCCGTCCGGCACGGGTGAGAGAGTGGACCGTTGAGAAATCGTGGCCGGTGGGCCCGGGACGATGAGGTGGGGTAAGCATGAACGCGCCGTACGACGGTGACCGCGGCCGGGCCGTGGGCGACTCGGGTCATCCCGAGTCCGGCTACCCCGAGTCCGGCTACGCCGAGCAGGGCCGCCACCAGGCGCCGCCCGAGCACGGCCAGGTGCCGCCGCAGCCGCCCGCGGACATGTACCTCCAGGACGCCTACGCCCAGGACCCCTACCGCGAGCAGGACCTCGCCGCGCAGGACCCGGTCGCCGAGGCGCTCTACGACCGCGCCGCGCACCCCCCGCCGCCCCCGGGCACGCACCAGCCGCTGTACGGCCAGCCGCCCCAGTCGCCGTACGCCCCGGACCCGCGCGTGTGGGCGCAGACCCCGCCGCCCGAGCCGGAGAACCCGAACCAGTACCTGCCCTACGGCGACGACCCCCGCACCACGCAGTTCGTGGGCGTGGACGACCTGGTCACCCAGGCCGGCGAGCAGCGCCACGAGCCGGACGCCTTCGCGCATCTCTTCCGGGACCAGCAGCAGGGCGGCGGCCACCCGTCGTACGACGCCCCGTCCGTCCCCGGCCCGTCTCCGGTGCCCGGCGGCCACCCGGCCGCCGGCCCGCACGCGGCCCCGGGCCCGCACTACGGCACGGCGGCGCCCGTGGTCGACGAGGCCGCCGCTCCCGAGCCCGGCCCCGCGCAGGCAGCCGTACCGGCGCCGAAGAAGGCCGGCCGCGCCTCCGGCCTGCTGAAGTCCAGCGCGGTCATGGCGGCGGGCACGATGGTGTCGCGCCTGACCGGGTTCCTCCGCTCGGTGCTGATCGTCTCGGCGCTCGGCCTCGCCATGCTGGGCGAGTCCTTCCAGATCGCCTACCAGCTGCCCACGATGATCTACATCCTGACCGTGGGCGGCGGCCTCAACTCCGTCTTCGTGCCGCAGCTCGTCCGTGCGATGAAGAACGACGAGGACGGCGGCGAGGCGTACGCCAACCGTCTGCTGACGCTGGTGATGATCGCCCTGGCGGCGCTCACCGCGCTCGCGTGGTTCGGCGCCCCCCTCCTGGTCCGCATGCTGTCGGCGTCCGTCGCCGACGATTCCGCGGCCAACGAGGTCGCGATCACCTTCACCCGGTACTTCCTGCCCTCGATCTTCTTCATGGGCGTGCACGTGGTGATGGGGCAGATCCTCAACGCGCGCGGCCGGTTCGGCGCGATGATGTGGACCCCGGTCCTGAACAACATCGTCATCATCGTGACGCTGGGCCTGTTCATCTGGGTCTACGGCACCGCCGCCGAATCCGACATGAGCGTCACGAGCATCCCGGCCGAGGGCCAGCGGCTGCTCGGGATCGGCGTCCTGCTCGGCCTGGTGGTCCAGGCCCTGGCGATGATCCCGTACCTGCGCGAGACCGGGTTCCGGCTGCGGCTGCGGTTCGACTGGAAGGGCCACGGCCTCGGCAAGGCCGCCATGCTCGCCAAGTGGACGATCCTCTTCGTCCTCGCCAACCAGGCGGGCGCGCTCGTCGTCACCCAGCTGGCCACCGCGTCGGTCGCGGGCACCAGCCTCGCGGGCACGGGCTTCAGCGCCTACGCCAACGCCCAGCTGATCTGGGGCCTGCCCCAGGCCATCATCACCGTCTCCCTGATGGCGGCCCTGCTGCCCCGCCTCTCCCGCTCCGCGGCCGAGGGCGACGCCGGCGCCGTCCGCGACGACATCTCCCAGGGCCTGCGGAACACGGCCGTCGCCATCGTGCCCATCGCCTTCGGGTTCGTCTCGCTCGGCATCCCGATGTGCACCCTGATGTTCGGCTCCTCGGGCACGAGCGCGGCCACCAACATGGGCTACATGCTGATGGCCTTCGGCCTCGGCCTCATCCCGTACTCGGTGCAGTACGTCGTCCTGCGCGCCTTCTACGCCTACGAGGACACCCGCACGCCCTTCTACAACACGGTCATCGTGGCCGCGGTCAACGCGGGCGCCTCGGCGGTCTGCTACTTCGTGCTGCCGGCCCGCTGGGCAGTGGTCGGCATGGCCGGCGCCTACGGCCTCGCCTACGCGATCGGCGTCGGTGTCGCCTGGCGGCGGCTGCGCCTGCGGCTGGGCGGGGACCTGGACGGCTCCCGCGTCCTGCGGACGTACGCCCGCCTGTGCATCGCGTCGGTGCCGGCCGCCCTGCTCAGCGGCGCGGCCTGCTACGGCATCGGCCACACGCTCGGCCAGGGCGCCCTGGGGTCGCTCGCCGCGCTGCTGGGCGGCGGTGCCGTACTGTTCGGAGTCTTCTTCGTCGCTGCCCGGCGCATGCGGATCGCGGAGCTCAACGCACTGGTCGGCATGGTCCGCGGGCGCCTGGGACGCTGAGGCGGGGGATACGCGCACAACCATCGTCGGCCCCCGCGTGTCGTGCATGGCGGCGGACTGTGGGCACAATTGGTTTCGGCGTCGGACGGCGCGCACGGGTGTCTGACGGCGCGCAACGGATGGGGAGGCAGGAACGACGGTGGCGGAACGGAGCACAGCTGCCGTCGACGTGGCAGACAACAGCGGCGAGGCGTCGCTGACCGCGCAGGCGGACCAGTCCACGGCCGACGGGGTGGCCAAGAACCGGGAGCGGGACACGGACAGCGACGAGGTACAGGAGACCGCCCGCACCGACAGTTCCGGAAAGGCCGCGCCTCCCGAACTGCACAGCGGCCACAAGCTGGCCAGACGCTACCGTCTGGAGGAGTGCGTCACCCGCCTGGACGGTTTCAGCAGTTGGCGGGCCGTCGACGAGAAACTGCGGCGTGCCGTCGGTGTCCACATCCTGCCCGCGGACCACTCCCGCGCCCGTTCGGTCCTGGCCGCGGCCCGCTCCTCCGCCCTGCTCGGCGACCCCCGCTTCGTCCAGGTCCTGGACGCCGTGGAGGACAACGACCTCGTCTACGTCGTCCACGAGTGGCTGCCCGACGCCACGGAGCTGACCACCCTCCTCGCGGCCGGCCCGCTGGAGCCGTACGACGCCTACCAGATGGTCACCCAGGTGGCCGGCGCGATGGCCGCCGCCCACCGCGAGGGCCTGGCCCACCTGCGCCTGAACCCCAACGCCGTGCTGCGCACCTCGACCGGCCAGTGGCGCATCCGCGGCCTCGCCGTGAACGCCGCCCTGCGCGGCATCAGGTCCGACACCCCGCAGCGCACCGACACCGAGTCCATCGGCGCCCTGCTGTACGCGGCGCTCACGCAGCGCTGGCCGTACGAGAGCGACGCCTACGGCCTCTCGGGCCTGCCCAAGGACATCGGCCTGATCCCGCCCGACCAGGTCCGGGCCGGCGTCCACCGCGGTCTGTCCGAGCTCACCATGCGGGCCCTCGTCAACGACGGCGCCACCGCCTCCCGCCACGAGTCCCCCTGCACCACGCCCGAGGAGCTGGTGAAGGCGATCGGCGAGATGCCGCGCATCCGGCCGCCGGAGCCGGCGTTCACCGCCCCGCCCGAGTACCAGCGCACGACGTACCAGCAGGGCTCGTACGGCCGTCCGGCGCCGCACCCCGGCGTCGCCCAGCCCGTCCCCGCCCCGCCGCCCCCGCTGCAGACCCGCACCGGCAAGGCGCTGAAGTGGGCCGTCTCCGCCCTGCTCATCGCCGCGCTCGGCCTGGGCAGCTGGCAGCTGGCGGACGCGCTCATGGAGCAGGGCGGCAAGGCGGACGATCAGAACCGGACGCAGACGACGGACGGCGACGACAAGAGCCCGACGAAGCCGCCGTCCGGCAAGCCGATCGCCATCAGCAGCGCCCGCGACTTCGACCCTTTCGGCTCCGACCGGTCCGAGAAGCCGTCCGACATAGGGAAGGTCTACGACGGCAACACGGCCACCTACTGGCAGACGGACTACTACCTGAGCTCGGACTTCGGCCGTCTGAAGCCGGGTGTCGGCGTCATCCTCGACCTGGGCAAGGTCCAGCAGGTCGGCAAGGTGACCGTGACGTTCGTCGGGAGCACCTCGGTCGAACTGCGCAGCGCGAGCACGGACGCGGGCGCCGAGCCGCTGACCTTCGACGCCTACGGCAAGGTCGCCGAAGGCTCGGGGACGACCGTGGAACTCAAGCCCGGCAAGACCCTGAAGTCCCGCTACCTCCTGGTGTGGCTGACCGATCTGCCGATGCAGGCGGACGACGGCCGATGGCGCGGCAGACTGGCGGACATCAAGGTGACCAGCTGACGGCAGCTGCCGCGAGGGAGGGGGTCCGATGGCGGACGGCGCCGCTCATGACGGGATGAGCGATCAGGACCTGCTCGCGCGCCATGTCGGAGGCGACCCCGACGCCTTCGGTGAGCTCGTGCGCCGTCACCGCGACCGTCTGTGGGCCGTGGCCCTGCGGACGCTCGGCGACCGCGAGGAGGCCGCTGACGCCGTCCAGGACGCCCTCGTCTCCGCCTACCGGGCGGCCCACACGTTCCGCGGTCAGTCGGCCGTCACCACGTGGCTGCACCGCATCACCGTGAACGCCTGCCTCGACCGGGCCCGCAAGGCCGCCTCGCGGAAGACGGCTCCGGTCGACGACACCGAGCGCCTGGAGCAGCTCCTGGAGCCGCACGAGTCGGCGTCGGCGCCCGCCGAGCGCAACGACCTGCACCGGCAGCTCATCGAGGCCCTGGGCACCCTGCCGGCCGATCAGCGGGCGGCGCTCGTCCTGGTGGACATGCAGGGCTACCCCGTCGCCGAGGCCGCCCGCATCCTCGAGGTACCGATCGGGACCGTGAAGAGCCGGTGCGCCCGCGGCAGAGCCAGACTCCTGCCGCTGCTGGCCCATCTGCGCCCGGAAAGCAGCGGCAAGGGCAAGAAGCCCGGCGCGGAACGGAACCGGACGCAGGGGACGTCCGTCCCACCGGCAGCGGACCCCGGCCACACGGAACCGCCGGACGCAGGAACAAGCGACTCAGCCGCGGTGAAGGGCGGAGGTGGACGAGCGTGACGTCGACAGACACGGCAGGGCACCCGGACGTCACGGAGCTCTCCGACCTCGCCGAGGGCCTCCTCCCGCCGTCCCGGACGACGGACGTACGCCGTCACCTCGCCGGGTGCGACCTGTGCGCGGACGTCTACGCCTCGTTGGAGGAGATCCGGGGGCTGCTCGGCACGCTGCCGGGCCCGCCACGCATGCCCGCCGACGTCGCGGGCCGCATCGACGCGGCGCTCGCCGCCGAGGCACTGCTGCAGTCCCGTGCTGCCGACACCACGGACACCGCCGCGGGCGCCGGCGTCTCACCGCCCTCCGGCGACGACGGCGCGCCGGTTTCACGTGAAACACCGTCGTCGGCGGACCGGCCGGCCGGACATCCCCGCTCTTCCTCCACCGGCCCCGGCCGCAAGGGCCGCAACCGCGCCGGACGCCGCAGGATCGCCGTCCTGGGAGCCGTCTTCACGGTCGCCGCTCTCGGACTCGGCTCGATGCTGCTCTCCTCGCTCGACGACGGCAAGGACACCCCTGCCGTCCAGGGACAGCAGTCCGCCTCCCCCGACACCTTCTCCGAAGGGACACTGGGCAAGCAGGTCTCCACACTCCTCGCGCAGAGCCGTCGCGAGGGGGGCGGCCCCCGTACGCCCGACAGCTTCGGCAGGGAGTCCGGCCCCAGCGTCAACAGTCCCAAGATCCTCAAGGAGCTGCCGGTCCCGGGCTGCGTCCGCGAAGGCATCGGACGCGGCGACCCGGCCCTGGCCGTCGACAAGGGCACGTACAAGGGGAGGGAGGCACTGCTCGTGGTGCTCCCCGACGCGTCCGACGACACCCGGGTCGTCGCCTACATCGTGGACGCGACCTGTGTCGATCACCCGTCGTCCACCGGCCCCGGCAAGGTCCTGCTGGAGCGCTCCTACCCGTCTTCCTGAGCGCTCGGGCGTCGTCCCGCTCCTCCGTGGTGTCCCGTGCGGTGCGGCGGCTCCGTGTGCCCGGACACAGCGGGAATGCGCGCCCCTTAGGATCCGTTGGGTGGGGTGAGAGTTCCGAGAGAAGCTCCCCCGGCCGTACGACGCAGTCCAGAGACGAGGAATCAAGCCGTGAGCGACGTCCGTAACGTGATCATCATCGGCTCCGGGCCCGCCGGCTACACGGCGGCGCTCTACACCGCGCGCGCGTCGCTGAAGCCACTGGTGTTCGAGGGCGCCGTCACCGCCGGCGGTGCGCTGATGAACACCACCGAGGTGGAGAACTTCCCGGGCTTCCGGGACGGCATCATGGGCCCCGACCTCATGGACAACATGCGCGCACAGGCGGAGCGCTTCGGCGCCGAGCTGGTCCCGGACGATGTCGTCGCCGTCGACCTGACCGGTGAGATCAAGACCGTGACGGACACCGCCGGTACGGTCCACCGCGCGAAGGCCGTCATCGTCACCACCGGCTCGCAGCACCGCAAGCTCGGCCTGCCGAACGAGGACGCCCTCTCCGGCCGCGGTGTCTCCTGGTGCGCCACCTGCGACGGCTTCTTCTTCCGGGACCAGGACATCGCCGTCATCGGCGGCGGCGACACCGCGATGGAAGAGGCCACCTTCCTCTCCCGCTTCGCCAAGTCCGTGACCATCGTCCACCGCCGTGACACCCTGCGGGCCTCCAAGGCCATGCAGGAGCGCGCCTTCGCCGACCCGAAGATCAGCTTCGTCTGGGACAGCGAGGTCGCCGAGATCCAGGGCGACCAGAAGCTCTCGGGCCTGAAGCTGCGCAACCTCAAGACCGGTGAGCTCTCCGACCTCCCCGTGACCGGCCTGTTCATCGCGATCGGCCACGACCCGCGCACCGAGCTCTTCAAGGGCCAGCTCGACCTGGACGAGGAGGGCTACCTGAAGGTCGAAGCGCCCTCGACGCGCACGAACCTGACGGGTGTCTTCGGCGCCGGTGACGTGGTCGACCACACCTACCGCCAGGCGATCACCGCGGCCGGCACCGGCTGTGCCGCCGCCCTCGACGCCGAGCGGTTCCTCGCCGCCCTCGCGGACGAGGACCAGGCCGAGCCCGAGAAGACCGCTGTCTGACCCCCATCCGCCTCACGCACAACCAGTTAAGGAGCCCGCCGTGGCCGGCACCCTGAAGAATGTGACCGACGACTCCTTCGAGCAGGACGTCCTCAAGAGCGACAAGCCCGTCCTGGTGGACTTCTGGGCCGCCTGGTGCGGTCCCTGCCGCCAGATCGCCCCGTCCCTCGAGGCGATCGCCGCCGAGTACGGCGACAAGATCGAGGTCGTCAAGCTGAACATCGACGAGAACCCGGGTACGGCCGCCAAGTACGGGGTGATGTCCATCCCGACCCTGAACGTCTACCAGGGTGGCGAGGTCGCCAAGACCATCGTCGGTGCGAAGCCGAAGGCCGCGATCGTGCGCGACCTCGAGGACTTCATCGCCGAGTGAACGGCGGAGCGCCGCACTGACGGCGTGTGTTTCACGTGAAACACGGAAGGGCCGGCCCGGACGGGCCGGCCCTTCCGCACGTGTGGCCGGGCACTGCTAGAGCGGCCTCAGGGCCGGTTCCTTCTGTACGGCTCCCAGCAACCGGTCCAGTGCCATCTCCACGTCTTCCTTCCAGGACAGCGTCGTCCTCAGCTCCAGCCTCAGCCGGGGATGGGCAGGGTGCTGGCGGACCGTCTTGAAGCCCACGGCCAGGAGATGATCGGCGGGCAGGACACACGCGGGTTCCTTCCAGCGGGCATCCCCGAACGCCTCGATCGCCTTGAAGCCACGCCGCAGGAGATCCTTGGCGACCGTCTGGACCATGACTCGGCCCAGTCCCTGCCCCTGGTAGCCCGGCATGATGAACGCGGTCATCAGCTGCACGGCGTCGGGGGAGACGGGGCTCGTGGGGAATGCGGTGGAGCGGGGGACGTAGGCGGGAGGGGCGTAGAGCACGAAACCCACCGGCACATCGTCGACGTAGACCACACGCCCGCAAGAACCCCAGTCCAGCAGGACGGCCGAGATCCAGGCCTCCTTCTCGGCAGCGGAGGTGCCCGCCCTTACCGCTGCCTCGCCACTGACCGGGTCGAGTTCCCAGAAGACACACGAACGGCAGCGCTTGGGAAGGTCCTGAAGGTTGTCCAGCGTGAGCGGTACGAGCCGGCGCCCCATGAAGGCTGTTCCTCGCTTCCTTCGCCCGCCGCATCACGGGCGGCTGTCAGAGCGCTCCGTTCCCTGAGCAGACTGCCGAGGAACCCACCGACCGCGCCCAGCCCCAGGCCTGCGCTCACCAGTCCGGTGCGGCTCATCGATCGCATGGGCCTCTGCCTCCCTCTTCGAGGTCCTGCCAGGTGGATGCGCCATACCCGAACGCATCGTATCCACGATGAGATTCCATCGATACCGCCAAAAAGCAAAGGGCGAGCCGTTTTCCGGTACACACCGGACACGGCCCGCCCTGGCGGCCGCGCGGCGCTGCCCGCGCCGCGTGGCCGACGGATCAGGAGTCCGTCTCCTCCGCGTCGTCCTCATGGAGGGTCTTCTGCAGAACCGGCCCCTCGCCGGGAGCGAGGGTGCTGAGGATCCGCTCCAGGTCCTCCATGGAGGCGAACTCGACGGTGATCTTGCCCTTCTTCTGCCCGAGGTCGACCTTCACCCGGGTCTCGAAGCGATCGGAGAGCCGGGTGGCGAGGTCGGACAGCGCCGGCGACACCCGGCCACCCGCTCGGGGCCCCTTGGGGCGCTGCGTCTTCTGGGGCCGTGATCCCATCAGGGTCACGATCTCTTCTACGGCCCGCACCGAGAGCCCCTCGGCCACGATCCGGTGGGCCAGCCGGTCCTGCTCCTCCGAGTCCTCCACGGACAGCAGGGCCCGCGCATGTCCGGCGGACAGCACCCCGGCTGCCACCCGGCGCTGCACCGCCGGCGAGAGCTTCAGCAGACGCAGGGTGTTGGACACCTGAGGACGGGACCGGCCGATGCGGTCCGCCAGCTGGTCGTGCGTGCAGTTGAAGTCCTTCAGCAGCTGATCGTACGCAGCCGCCTCCTCCAGCGGGTTCAGCTGGGCTCGGTGCAGGTTCTCCAGCAGCGCGTCCAGGAGGAGCTTCTCGTCCTCGGTCGCCCGCACGATCGCCGGGATCGACTCCAGGCCCGCCTCACGGCAGGCCCGCCAGCGCCGCTCGCCCATGATGAGCTCGTAGCGCCCGGCATCCACCTGTCGTACGACGACCGGCTGGAGGAGTCCCACTTCCTTGATGGAGGTGATGAGTTCCTGCAGCGCGTCCTCGTCGAAGACGTCACGCGGCTGGCGCGGGTTCGGCGAGATGGCGTCGAGCGGGATCTCGGCGAAGTGCGCACCGATGGGAGGCGCGGGCGTCGCCGCGACGCCGTTGGCCGGCGGCTCCTCCGTTTCACGTGAAACAGGCGGCAGCGTGGCGACCTTCGCCGCGGCCACTCCGCGGTCCGTCAGCAGCGGCATTCCGGCAGGCGAGGGAGCGGCGCTCCCCGTCGCGGCCGCAGCCACCGTCCTTTCCGTCGGGGCAGCAGGGATCAGCGCGCCGAGACCACGGCCCAGCCCCCTCCGTCGCTCACTCACTGAATCCCCTCCATGCTCGGGTCGTTCTGTTGTGCGCCGATGTGGGCGTGCGTCGCGTCGTAGCTGATGCCGACGCCCCTCAGCGCAATTTCGCGGGCCGCCTCCAGATAGGAGAGAGCACCGCTCGATCCTGGATCGTAGGTCAGCACTGTCTGGCCGTAACTCGGGGCCTCGGAGATACGGACGGAGCGGGGAATGCTCGTTCGCAGCACCTCGTCGCCGAAGTGGGTGCGCACCTCTTCCGCGACCTGGGACGCGAGGCGCGTCCGGCCGTCGTACATGGTGAGCAGGATGGTCGACACGTGCAGTGTGGGGTTGAGGTGCCCCCGCACCAGGTCGACGTTGCGGAGGAGCTGGCCCAGGCCCTCCAGCGCGTAGTACTCGCACTGGATCGGGATCAGGACCTCCTGGCCGGCCACCATCGCGTTGACCGTCAGCAGGCCGAGCGAGGGCGGGCAGTCGATGAGGATGTAGTCCAGTGGCTGCTCGTAGGCCTGGATCGCCCGCTGGAGCCGGCTCTCGCGGGCCACCAGGGACACCAGCTCGATCTCCGCGCCGGCGAGATCGATCGTGGCAGGGGCGCAGAAGAGGCCTTCGACGTCCGGGACCGGCTGCACGACCTCCGAGAGCGGCCTGCTGTCGACCAGCACGTCGTAGATGGACGGGACCTCGGCGTGATGGTCGATGCCGAGTGCTGTGGACGCGTTCCCCTGTGGGTCGAGGTCGATCACCAGGACACGGCCACCGTGCAGCGCCAGCGATGCGGCGAGGTTGACGGTCGTCGTCGTCTTGCCCACACCGCCCTTCTGGTTGGCGACCACGATGATGCGGGTCTGCTCAGGCCGGGGCAGACCCTCACCGGCGCGGCCCAGAGCATCCGCCGCCAGTTGGGCAGCTCGACCGATCGGCGTGTCGTCCATCGGAGGCGGTGTTTCACGTGAAACATCCGCCCCCGTCGACTCGGTACGGGGACCGGGGACCGGATCGGTCATCGGTCCCGCGATGTTGGCGTCGGACCGCAAGGATTCACTCTCCTCGACTTCAGGCTCGCAATGAACAGAGCCTCCCATGCCTCCCGGGTCGTGAACCAGTGAGGCCTGTCGTTCTGTGGAGAAATCCACCTCTGTGGACAACTCCGCGACCCCCGAGAGGGATGGAACGTCTGCGGGAACAGGCCTCTCGCCGAGAGAACCGAGGGGCTTGCGGTCGCGGGGTTCGGCCACAGCGCGGCCGCGGTTGATGATGCCGTGCAGCAGGGAGCGACGTTTCACGTGAAACACGATGCACAGCCGCCGCGACCGAACTGTCCCGACACTCCGGCATGCACAGCTTGGGATGCTTATGTGGAGTACGTCTCGTCGTCAGGACGGATCAGGCCTGTCCGCCGCGTCCGCTCGGCGGCTCACCCGCGGCGACGGCGTGTCCGACCGGTACGCGCCGCCTTGGCCCGCTTGGCCGCGAAGCGCACGCCGCCGGGGCTCTCGCCGACCTCCACCCGGACCACCGTGGACATCGGGTCCACGATCCCCTCGCCGACGTGCACGACCGAGGTTCCCACGGCGCCCAGTTTGCTCAGCGCCGTGGCCGCGCTCTTGAGCTCCTCCTCGGCGGTGTCGCCCTTGAGCGCGAGCATCTCCCCGTAGGGCCGGAGCAGGGGGATGCCCCAGGTGGCGAGGCGGTCGAGCGGAGCGACGGCGCGTGCCGTCACCACGTGGACCGGCGGGATCTTGCCCATGACCTCTTCGGCCCGGCCGCGGACGACCGTCACGTGGTCCAGCCCCAGCAGCTCGACGACCTCGGTCAGGAAGGTGGTGCGCCGCAGCAGCGGCTCCAGCAGCGTGATCTTCAGGTCCTCGCGGACCAGGGCGAGCGGAATGCCCGGCAGGCCGGCGCCGGAGCCCACGTCGCACACGGTCACGCCCTCGGGCACGACCTCCGAGAGCACCGCGCAGTTCAGCAGGTGCCGCTCCCACAGCCGGGGAACCTCACGCGGGCCGATCAGGCCGCGCTGCACACCCGCCTCAGCGAGCAGCTCCGCGTAGCGGACCGCGTCGGCGAACCGATCGCCGAAGACCTCGCGTGCCTGCTCGGGCGCGGGGGGAAGCTCCGCTGCCTCCGTCACGGGGGACCGTCCTTCCGTACACCGGCGCACCGGGCGCCGACATCAGAACCACCAGAACTATCAGGCTGACAAAGTTCGGCCCCGTCTGCGCAACAGACGGGGCCGGGGAGACGTACGAGCCGATCAGGCGGGGAGCACGACGACGAAGCGCTGCGGCTCCTCGCCCTCGGACTCGCTGCGCAGGCCGGCGGCCTTGACCGCGTCGTGCACGACCTTGCGCTCGAACGGCGTCATGGGCTTCAGCCGCACGGGCTCGCCGCTGCTCTTGGCCTCCGCGGCGGCCTTGGCGCCCAGCTCGGAGAGCTCGGTGCGCTTGCGGGCGCGGTAGCCGGCGATGTCCAGCATCAGGCGGCTGCGGTCCCCGGTCTCCCGGTGCACGGCCAGGCGCGTGAGCTCCTGGAGGGCCTCCAGCACCTCACCGTCCCGGCCGACCAGCTTCTGCAGGTCGCGGCTGCCGGTGTCGCTGATGATCGAGACGGCGGCGCGGTCCGCCTCGACGTCCATGTCGATGTCGCCGTCGAGGTCGGCGATGTCGAGCAGACCCTCCAGGTAGTCCGCCGCGATCTCACCCTCCTGCTCCAGGCGGGTCAGGGTGTCTGCACCCTCGGCAGCGGCGGAGGTGGTGCCTTCCGTCACGGGATGGACTCCTTCTTACTTCTTGGACGGGGACTTGGGCCGCTGCGGCCCCTTGCGCTGGCCGGACTGGGCCTTGCTCCGGGTGGCGGTACCGGGCTTGGCGGCGGCCTTCTTGGCAGCGGCGGCGGGCTTGGCGTCCTCGGACACGGCGTCCTCGGGCTCGTCCTTGATCAGCGACGTCTTCGGCTCGGACTCACCGGCCGTCTTCGACTGCCGCTGGGCCTTGGTCTGCCGCTTGGGCTGCTGGCGCTTGGGGACGGCGGCGGCGGTGGTCGGCGTACCGTCCTCGGTCTGGACGGCGACGGCGGACTCGCTCTTGATCACGGTGCCGTCGGGCTGGGCGGCCAGGCCCGCCTTGTTCAGACCGTTGATGAACTTGCGCTCGTGCTCGTTGCGGTCCCGGCCCTTGGCCACGATGGCCTTGATGATGACCTTGTCCCGGCGCCGCGTGACCTTGCCCCGGTGCGTGACGTGCTTGTGCAGGCGCTCCAGGTAGGAGGCCTGGGCCTTGGAGCCCGGGGTCGGGTTGTTGTGGATGACGTACATCTGCTGGCCCATGGTCCACACGTTGGTGGTCAGCCAGTAGACGAGGACACCGACCGGGAAGTTGATGCCGAAGACGGCGAAGATGACCGGGAAGACGTACATCAGCATCTTCTGCTGCTGCATGAACGGCGTCTTCACCGAGGTGTCGACGTTCTTCGTCATCAGCTGGCGCTGCGTGTAGAACTGCGACAGCGACATCAGGACGATCATGATCGCGGTGACGACCCGCACGTCGGTCAGGGAGGAGTTGAGCGCCTCGACCTTGTCCGAGCTGTCCGTGAACTTCGCCGCGAGCGGGGCGCCGAAGATGTGCGCCTTCTGCGCGCTCTCCAGCAGGCTCTTGTTGATCACGCCGATGGTGTCGTTCGACGCGATGCTGTTGAGCACGTGGTAGAGGGCGAAGAAGAACGGGGACTGCGCCAGGATGGGAAGGCACGAGGAGAGCGGGTTGGTGCCCGTCTCCTTGTACAGCTTCATCATCTCTTCGGACTGGCGCTGCCGGTCGTTCTTGTAACGCTCCTGGATCTTCTTCATCTCCGGCTGGAGCGTCTGCATGGCCCGCGTCGCCTTGATCTGCTTCACGAAGAGCGGGATCAGGCAGATCCGGATCAGGATCACCAGGGACACGATGGACAGGCCCCAGGCCCAGCCGGTGTCGGGCCCGAAGAGGGCGCCGTACACCTTGTGGAACTGGACGATGACCCAGGAGACAGGTGTTGTGATGAAGCTGAAGAGGCTGGCAATCGTGTCCACTAATCATGCTCCTTGGGCATGGGACGAGGTCTCTGCGGCCGGGCTCGAAGGAGTCGACGGACTCGTGCGAGAAGTCTGTCCCCCGGTGGCCGGTTCGGCGGCGGAGGGCCCGCCCCTGCGTGCACGCCAGGCGTTACGCAGCATTTCGTGCCACCGCGGGCGCTTGCGCGGCGGGACGTGGTCCACACCGCCCGGCGACCACGGATTGCACCGCAGGATGCGCCAGGCCGTGAGTGCCGTTCCCTTGAGGGCACCGTGCCGGTCGATGGCCGTGTAGCCGTAGTGGGAACACGACGGGTAGTACTTGCACACCGGCCCCAGCAGCGGACTGATCGTCCACTGGTAGAGCTTGATCAGAGCCAGCAGCGGGTACTTCATCGCGCGCCCCCTCCCAGCAGCCGCTGGACTGCGGCATCCAGGTCTCGGGCCAGCTGTGCGTGGTCGGCGTCACCCGCACCGGGCAGCGCTCGTACGACTACCAGGCTACCGGGGGGAAACAGGTCGACTCGGTCGCGCAGGAGGTGACGCAGTCGGCGCTTCACCTTGTTGCGCACGACCGCGCCGCCCACGGCTTTGCTCACGACGAAACCCGCACGCGTCGGGGGAGCGCTCTCCCCAGGCGCATGCGGGTCCGTGGCACCGCTACGAAGGTGGACGACGAGCGTCGGGCGTCCTGCCCGGCGGCCTCGTCGTACCGCGGTCGCGAAGTCCTCGCGCCGCCTCAGCCGGTTCTCGGTGGGCAGCACGACGTCATGACCTGACCGGGATCAGGCGGACAGACGGGCGCGACCCTTGCTACGGCGGGACGCGAGAATCGCGCGGCCGGCACGGGTGCGCATACGCAGCCGGAAGCCGTGGGTCTTCGCGCGACGACGGTTGTTCGGCTGGAAGGTGCGCTTGCTCACTCGGGGGCTCCAGAAAAGAATCGGGGTTGGCGGGGTGCCGTCCTGGCTGTCACCGTGCGCCCACGAGTAGCTCGCGTTACGCCCGAGTGCACCGCTGTCCGATCACCTTTGACGCGATCTTGTGCCCATCGGAGGCAGGCGGCAGCAGCCATCGACAACTCGACCTGGTTACGGTACGCGCGGCTGCGCCATTCGGTCAAACCAGGGGTCCTGGGGAGACACTATCCACAGGCTGGGGACAACAACTTGAACCGTGGCCGTCGCCCTGACTACCGTGACTGGACTCCGATTCGTTCCCTTGTCCCCGCACCACCCGATTTACATCCCGACCCGTCCACGAACCACACGTTCGAGTGGACCTGTGAGAGAGCGTGCCCTGTGGCTGACGTACCTGCCGATCTTGCCGCAGTGTGGCCACGCGTACTGGAGCAGCTCCTCGGGGAGGGCCGCGGCCAGGGTGTGGAGGCGAAGGACGAGCGCTGGATCAGGCGCTGCCAGCCGCTCGCGCTGGTCGCCGACACCGCGCTGCTCGCCGTGCCGAACGAGTTCGCGAAGGGGGTCCTGGAGGGGCGTCTCGCGCCGGTCGTCAGCGAGACGCTGAGCCGCGAGTGCGGCCGCCCGATCCGCATCGCGATCACCGTCGACGACTCCGTCGGCGAGTCCCCGGCCCCGCCGGCGCCCTCCGCCCGCCCGCAGCCGCGCTACGAGGAGCCCGAGCTGCCCTCCGCCGGCCAGGGCAGGGACGGCTACGACCAGGACGGGTACCACCGCGAGGGCTACCAGCGGGACGCCTACGACCAGGACGGGTACGCCCAGGGCCGCGACGGCTACGGCCGGCACCGCGCCGACCAGCACCCCGGCGGCGAGCAGCAGTCCCCGTCCGGCCGCCCGGACCAGCTCCCCAACGCCCGCCCGGCCTACCCCTCGGAGTACCAGCGCCCCGAGCCGGGCGCCTGGCCGCGGCCGTCCCAGGAGGACTACGGCTGGCAGCAGCAGCGCCTCGGTTTCCCGGAGCGGGACCCGTACGCCTCGCCTCCGCAGGACGCGTACGGCTCGCAGGAGGGGTACGGCGGGCAGGACGCGTACGGCTCGTCGCCCAAGGACGCCTACGGCTCCCCGGACTCCTACGGGCCGCCGCAGGACTACCGCCCGCAGGCGATGGAGCGTCCGCCGTACGACCAGGCGCGCCCCGACTACGACACGCCGCGCCCCGACTACGACCAGCGCGACCCGGTCCGGCGCGAGCTGCCGAACCCGCCGGCCGGCTCCGGCCACGTGCACCGCGGCGGCCCGGTCGGGCCGAACCTGCCCACCACGGGCGCGCCCGGGCCGCTGGCCGCGCAGCCCGCGCCGGCGACCGGCCCCGGTGAGCCGACCGCGCGGCTGAACCCGAAGTACCTCTTCGACACGTTCGTCATCGGCGCGTCGAACCGCTTCGCGCACGCGGCCGCGGTCGCCGTCGCCGAGGCGCCCGCGAAGGCCTACAACCCGCTGTTCATCTACGGGGAGTCCGGGCTGGGCAAGACGCACCTGCTGCACGCGATCGGGCACTACGCGCGGAGCCTGTACCCGGGCACGCGCGTGCGGTACGTGAGCTCGGAGGAGTTCACCAACGAGTTCATCAACTCCATCCGCGACGGCAAGGGCGACAGCTTCCGCAAGCGCTACCGCGAGATGGACATCCTGCTCGTCGACGACATCCAGTTCCTGGCGGACAAGGAGTCGACGCAGGAGGAGTTCTTCCACACCTTCAACACGCTGCACAACGCCAACAAGCAGATCGTGCTGTCCTCCGACCGGCCGCCCCGGCAGCTGGTGACGCTGGAGGACCGGCTGCGGAACCGTTTCGAGTGGGGTCTGACCACCGACGTCCAGCCGCCCGAGCTGGAGACGCGCATCGCGATCCTGCGCAAGAAGGCGGTCCAGGAGCAGCTGAACGCCCCGCCGGAGGTGCTGGAGTTCATCGCCTCCCGGATCTCGCGCAACATCCGCGAGCTGGAGGGCGCGCTGATCCGGGTGACGGCGTTCGCGTCGCTCAACCGGCAGCCGGTGGACCTGGGCCTGACCGAGATCGTCCTCAAGGACCTGATCCCCGGCGGCGACGACTCGGCGCCGGAGATCACCTCGACGGCCATCATGAGCGCGACCGCCGACTACTTCGGGCTGACGGTCGAGGACCTGTGCGGCACCTCGCGCGGGCGCGCGCTGGTGACGGCCCGGCAGATCGCCATGTACCTGTGCCGCGAGCTGACGGACCTGTCGCTGCCGAAGATCGGCGCGCTGTTCGGCGGCCGCGACCACACGACGGTCATGCACGCCGACCGCAAGATCCGCAATCTGATGGCCGAGCGGCGCTCGATCTACAACCAGGTCACCGAGCTGACCAACCGGATCAAGAACGGCTGACGGCCGACGGCCGTGCCGGTCCGTACGCCGCTGAGGGCGCCCGGGGAGTCCGTCCCCGGGCGCCCTCAGCCGTGCGGGTACGGGCGAGGCGGCCGCACGGCTGAGGACGACGGGCGAGGCGGAGGGCCTCGGGGAACCTCCCTCTCCGGGCGGGCCGGAGGTCCGGAAGGCCGTGCGGGACGGGGCGCCCTGCGGGACGGACAGGCCGGCCACAGGGCGCCCCGGGGCCGGCCGAGAGGCCCCTTCGCAGCCGCCGGCGCCGCCCCCGCAGGCCTCCTGGCGCCCGCAATCCCCACGCATCCCGGGCTACGCGCCCGTCCCGTGGCGCACGCGCGTGCCCCTCGCTGTTCGAACAGCGGCCAGGTCACGGCCGTTCTCCACAGATTCGGCGACTTTTTCCCGTCCACATCCTGGGGACCGCGGAGTTGTCCCGATCTTGTCCACAGCGTGAGGCGACGCTACGCCAACAGGGCAGGTCAGGCCGCTGTGGATTCGTGGACGAACACTCTCCACAGCCTGTGGACAACTTTTCCGCCCCTGGCCCGCGCACCGGGTTGTCCACGGCCGGCCCACAGGCTATGGCCGGTTGTCCCCAGCGATCACCGACTTCTCCACATCCCTGTCCACTGTTCGGCAACGCGACGCACGTCCTCACCCCGTCGAGTGAAAGGCGTCACATCGAGGTGCTGGATTGGCCTGTGGGAAAGACGGGTAAACCTGGGGACGGCGCTGGGGAGAACTCGCCCCGACCTGTGCACGGGGTGTGCAGAACTTTCCGTTCTCCACAGCGACCCCTGGTTGTCCACGGCCGCCACCCACAGGCCCCGTGGACAAAATTTCCGCGCTGAGCTGGGCAAACGTGGTTATCCACGGTATCCACAGGCCCTACTACTACGTCCGACTAGAGAGAGCGCGGAAAACGTCTGGAAGCGGGTCCTGTGCACAACTCGGCGCATCGGGCCCGACTGCCCCTCGTCGCGACTTGACCCCGACGGGCACCTACTGTCAGTGCGGTGCGTCAGACTGGTTCCCGGTGTCCTTCCCCACCCTGGGGACGGCGACACCGAGTCAGACGACGAAGGCGAAGCAGGGCGCGAACGCCGGCAACAGCAGGAGGCGGCTTACGGTGAAGATCCGGGTGGAACGCGACGTACTCGCGGAGGCAGTGGCCTGGGCGGCGCGCAGCCTCCCGGCCCGTCCGCCGGCGCCGGTCCTCGCCGGCCTGCTGCTGAAGGCCGAGGACGGCCAGCTGAGCCTGTCCAGCTTCGACTACGAGGTCTCCGCGCGGGTGTCGGTGGAGGCGGAGGTCGAGGAGGAGGGCACGGTCCTGGTCTCCGGCCGCCTGCTCGCCGACATCTCCCGCGCCCTCCCCAACCGGCCGGTGGAGATTTCCACAGACGGTGTACGGGCGACGGTGGTGTGCGGCTCCTCGCGGTTCACCCTCCACACCCTTCCGGTGGAGGAGTACCCGGCGCTGCCGCAGATGCCGAACGCCACGGGCACGGTCCCGGGCGAGGTCTTCTCCTCCGCCGTGCAGCAGGTCGCCATCGCCGCCGGGCGCGACGACACGCTGCCCGTCCTCACCGGTGTCCGCATCGAGATCGAGGGCGACACGGTCACGCTGGCCTCCACCGACCGCTACCGCTTCGCGGTCCGCGAGTTCCTGTGGAAGCCGGAGAACCCGGACGCCTCCGCGGTCGCCCTGGTGCCCGCCAAGACGCTCCTGGACACCGCCAAGTCGCTGGGTGCCGGTGACAGCGTCACGCTGGCGCTGTCCGGTTCCGGGGCGGGCGAGGGCCTGATCGGCTTCGAGGGCGCCGGGCGCCGCACGACCACGCGGCTGCTGGAGGGCGACCTCCCGAAGTACCGCACGCTGTTCCCGACGGAGTTCAACAGCATCGCCGTCATCGAGACCGCCCCCTTCGTGGAGGCCGTCAAGCGCGTGGCCCTGGTCGCCGAGCGGAACACCCCGGTGCGGCTCAGCTTCGAGCAGGGCGTGCTGATCCTGGAAGCCGGCTCCAGCGACGACGCACAGGCTGTGGAAAGGGTCGACGCCCAGCTGGACGGCGACGACATCTCGATCGCCTTCAACCCGACGTTCCTGCTGGACGGTCTGAGCGCCATCGACTCCCCGGTCGCCCAGCTGTCCTTCACGACCTCCACGAAGCCGGCGCTGCTGAGCGGCCGGCCCGCGGTGGACGCCGAGGCGGACGAGGCGTACAAGTACCTGATCATGCCGGTGCGGCTCAGCGGCTGATCCCGGTCGCGGGCGTCCCCGGCGGCCGCGTGCCGTCGGGGTTGTCCACAGGGTGAGGACAAAGGCCCAGGTGAGGGCGTGCGTCTGAGCGCGTATGCCCACAGATGTGCGTGACCGTCCGGGTTTAGGCTCGGACGCGAAGACGGAAGTGCCGCGGCACGCAGGTGCCCGGCACGGACGTACCGCCACGCCACGTCGCACACCTAAGGAACACAACTGATGGAGCTCGGTCTCGTCGGCCTCGGCAAGATGGGCGGCAACATGCGCGAGCGGATCCGCCGCGCCGGCCACACCGTCATCGGATTCGACCGCAACCCGGACCTCGCCGACGTCCACAGCCTGGAAGAGCTGGTGGGCAAGCTCAAGGGCCCGCGGGTGGTCTGGGTGATGGTCCCGGCCGGCGAGCCCACGCAGTCCACCATCGACGAGCTCGCCGAGCTGCTGGAGCCCGGCGACGTCGTCGTGGACGGCGGCAACAGCCGCTGGACCGACGACGAGAAGCACGCCGCGGAGCTGGCAGCCAAGGGCATAGGCTTCGTCGACTGCGGAGTCTCCGGCGGTGTGTGGGGCCTGGAGAACGGCTACGCGCTGATGTACGGCGGCGACCCCGAGAACGTCGCCAAGGTGCAGCCGGTCTTCGACGCCCTGAAGCCGGCGGGCGAGTTCGGCTCGGTGCACGCCGGCAAGGTCGGCGCGGGCCACTTCGCCAAGATGGTCCACAACGGCATCGAGTACGCGATGATGCAGGCCTACGCCGAGGGCTGGGAGCTGCTGGAGAAGGTCGACTCCGTGGAGAACGTCCGCGAGGTCTTCCGCTCCTGGCAGGAGGGCACGGTCATCCGCTCCTGGCTGCTGGACCTCGCGGTGAACGCCCTCGACGAGGACGAGCACCTGGCGGGGCTCCGGGGCTACGCCCAGGACTCCGGTGAGGGACGCTGGACGGTGGAGGCCGCGATCGACAACGCGGTGCCGCTGCCCGCGATCACCGCGTCGCTGTTCGCGCGGTTCGCCTCCCGTCAGGAGGACTCGCCGCAGATGAAGATGATCGCGGCGCTGCGCAACCAGTTCGGCGGCCACGCGGTCGAGAAGAAGTAGCACCACCGAAGGTCTGGAGGTCGGCGAAACGACCATGCACGTCACGCATCTGTCGCTGGCCGACTTCCGCTCCTATCCCCGGGTCGAGGTCCCGCTCGACCCGGGGGTGACGGCCTTCGTCGGCCCCAACGGGCAGGGCAAGACGAACCTGGTCGAGGCGGTCGGCTACCTCGCCACCCTCGGCAGCCACCGGGTCTCCTCCGACGCCCCGCTGGTCCGCATGGGCGCCGACCGCGCGATCGTGCGGGCCCAGGTCCGCCAGGGCGACCGGCAGCAGCTGGTCGAGTTGGAACTGAACCCGGGCCGCGCCAACCGCGCCCGCATCAACCGGTCCTCGCAGGTCAGGCCCCGGGACATCCTCGGCATCGTCCGCACGGTCCTCTTCGCGCCGGAGGACCTCGCCCTGGTCAAGGGCGACCCCGGGGAGCGGCGCCGCTTCCTCGACGAGCTGATCACCGCGCGCTCCCCGCGCATGGCCGGGGTCCGCTCCGACTACGAGCGGGTCCTCAAGCAGCGCAACACCCTGCTGAAGTCCGCCGCGCTGGCCCGCCGGCACGGCGGCCGCACCATGGACCTGTCCACCCTCGACGTCTGGGACCAGCACCTCGCGCGCGCGGGCGCCGAACTGCTCGCCCAGCGCCTGGACCTGATCGCGGAGCTCCAGCCGCTGGCCGACAAGGCCTACGAGCAGCTGGCGCCCGGCGGCGGCCCGGTCGCGCTGGAGTACCGGCCGTCCGCGCCCGGTGAGGCGCACACCCGCGAGGACCTCTGCACGCAGCTGACGGCCGCGCTCGCCGACGTCCGCAAGCAGGAGATCGAGCGGGGCGTCACCCTCGTCGGCCCCCACCGGGACGACCTGCTGCTCAAACTCGGCCGGCTGCCCGCCAAGGGATACGCCTCCCACGGCGAGTCCTGGTCGTACGCGCTGGCCCTGCGCCTGGCCTCGTACGACCTGCTGCGCGCCGAGGGGAACGAGCCGGTGCTCGTCCTCGACGACGTCTTCGCCGAGCTGGACGCCCGCCGCCGCGAGCGGCTGGCCGAACTGGTCGCGCCCGGCGAGCAGGTCCTGGTGACCGCCGCGGTCGACGACGACGTGCCGCACGTGCTGGCCGGGGCGCGGTTCGCGGTGTCCGAGGGGACGGTGGAGCGCGTATGAGCGAGAACACACCCGAGCGCGCGCCCGGCATGCCGCCCCGCCCCGCACCGGCCGGCCGGAGCGCGCCCGGTGTTCCCGGGACGCCGCGCGAGCCCTCCGGTGTCGACCTCGCGCGCGTGGCGCTGCGCGCGGCGAAGGAGGCGGCACGCGCGCGTGGCGAGGCGGCGCAGCAGAAGAAGCAGGCGCGGCGCGGCGGCGGGCTGCGCTCCGGCGCGCACGCCGACCGCCGCGATCCCATGGCGCTCGGCGCCGCCATCAACCGGCTCATCAGCGAGCGGGGCTGGGAGGCCCCGGCCGCCGTGGGCGGTGTCATGGGGCGCTGGCCGCAGATCGTCGGCGAGGACGTGGCCAAGCACTGCGTGCCGGAGCGGTACGACGAGGACGAGCGCGTCCTGGCCGTGCGCTGCGACTCCACGGCCTGGGCGACCAACCTGCGCCTGCTCGCGCCCACGCTGGTCGCGCGCCTCAACGAGGACCTCGGCCACGGCACGGTCCGGCTGATCAAGGTGAACGGGCCCGGCGGCCCGGCCCGCCGCTACGGCCCGCTGCGCGCCCCGGGCAGCACGGGCCCCGGCGACACCTACGGATGATCCGAACGAGGGCCGCGGCACCGTTGTCCACAGCTGTGGACAACGGGTGACAGACATCACATCGGACAGCGCACCGACGGGCGCCGACGGTCCTCCGGGACCGCCGGCGCCCTTCCTGTCGTACCACCGCACACGGTTGCGAATCGGGACCTGACTCGTAAGTAGCAAAGGGTTGACACCCGGAAGCGCTGGGTGCCTCCGTGAGCCTCTTGGAGCCCCCATCCAGATATCGGGAGTCGGCCGAGCACGGTTCAGGGCGGCACATGAGGACTCAGGTACCGGCAAACCCCCATCACTGTCAGTGCTACCGGTAGACTGGAGGAGAATCCCGCCCCGAACGTGGGGACCGCCCGGGAAACGCTGAGCAACGCTGATCAAGGCTTACCAACGCACCATGCCGCAGCCGCTCCGGCAACCCGCCGACGAGCCCGGCTCGTGCTGTGCCAGAAAGGGCGCTTCGTGGCCGATTCCGGCAACCCCAACGAGAACATTCAGTCCACCGAGGCCGTGGCGGACGCCGCCGAGGCCTCTGTCACGGCGTCCTACGACGCCAGTGCCATCACCGTCCTCGAGGGTCTGGACGCGGTCCGCAAGCGACCCGGCATGTACATCGGCTCGACCGGTGAGCGCGGCCTGCACCACCTCGTGTACGAGGTGGTGGACAACTCCGTCGACGAGGCGCTGGCCGGTCACGCGGACACGATCGACGTGACGATCCTCGCCGACGGCGGCGTGCGCGTCGTCGACAACGGCCGTGGCATCCCCGTGGGCATCGTGCCCTCGGAGGGCAAGCCGGCCGTCGAGGTCGTGCTGACGGTGCTGCACGCGGGCGGCAAGTTCGGCGGCGGCGGCTACGCGGTCTCCGGCGGTCTGCACGGCGTCGGCGTCTCGGTCGTGAACGCCCTGTCCAGCAAGGTCTCCGTCGAGGTCAGGACGGACGGCCACCGCTGGACGCAGGACTACAAGATGGGCGTCCCGACCGCTCCCCTCGCCCGGCACGAGGCCACCGACGAGACCGGCACCTCGGTCACCTTCTGGGCCGACGGCGACATCTTCGAGACCACCGAGTACTCGTTCGAGACCCTGTCGCGGCGCTTCCAGGAGATGGCGTTCCTGAACAAGGGACTGACCATCAGGCTCACCGACGAGCGCGAGTCGGCGAAGGCCACGGCCGGCGCGGACGAGGCGGGCGCGGACGAGAAGGACGAGCCGAAGACCGTCACGTACCACTACGAGGGCGGCATCGTCGACTTCGTGAAGTACCTCAACTCCCGCAAGGGAGACGTGGTGCACCCCACCGTCATCGACCTGGAGGCGGAGGACAAGGACAAGAGCCTGTCCCTCGAGGTCGCGATGCAGTGGAACAGCGGCTACAGCGAGGGTGTCTACTCCTTCGCCAACATCATCCACACCCACGAGGGCGGCACCCACGAAGAGGGCTTCCGCGCGGCGCTGACGAACCTGATCAACAAGTACGCGCGCGACAGGAAGCTGCTCCGCGAGAAGGACGACAACCTCACGGGCGACGACATCCGCGAGGGCCTGACCGCGATCATCTCGGTCAAGCTCAGCGAGCCGCAGTTCGAGGGCCAGACCAAGACCAAGCTGGGCAACACGGAGGCGAAGACCTTCGTCCAGAAGGCGGTCT
This sequence comes from Streptomyces sp. NPDC085946, assembly GCF_044540485.1. NCBI lineage: Bacteria > Bacillati > Actinomycetota > Actinomycetes > Kitasatosporales > Streptomycetaceae > Streptomyces > Streptomyces sp. NPDC085946. The sequence continues at coordinate 242,431 of NZ_JBITSF010000002.1, forward strand.
ACGAGCACCTCAACGACTGGCTGGACCGCAACCCGAACGAGGCCGCGGACATCGTCCGCAAGGGCATCCAGGCGGCCACCGCGCGCGTGGCGGCCCGCAAGGCGCGTGACCTGACCCGCCGCAAGGGCCTGCTGGAGACGGCGTCGCTGCCGGGCAAGCTGGCCGACTGCCAGTCCAACGACCCGGTCAAGTGCGAGATCTTCATCGTCGAGGGCGACTCCGCCGGCGGCTCGGCCAAGTCCGGCCGCAACCCGGAGTACCAGGCGATCCTCCCGATCCGGGGCAAGATCCTCAACGTCGAGAAGGCGCGGATCGACAAGATCCTGCAGAACCAGGAGATCCAGGCGCTGATCTCGGCCTTCGGCACCGGGGTCCACGAGGACTTCGACATCGAGAAGCTGCGCTATCACAAGATCATCCTGATGGCGGACGCCGACGTCGACGGCCAGCACATCAACACGCTGCTGCTGACCTTCCTGTTCCGCTTCATGCGGCCGCTGGTCGAGGCGGGCCACGTGTTCCTGTCCCGTCCCCCGCTCTACAAGATCAAGTGGGGCCGGGAGGACGTCGAGTACGCGTACTCCGACCGCGAGCGCGACGCGCTGATCGAGATGGGCCGCCAGCGCGGCAAGCGCATCCGCGAGGACTCGATCCAGCGCTTCAAGGGTCTCGGCGAGATGAACGCCGAGGAGCTGCGCGTGACGACCATGGACCAGGAGCACCGCGTCCTCGGCCAGGTCACCCTCGACGACGCCGCCCAGGCCGACGAGCTGTTCTCGGTCCTCATGGGCGAGGACGTCGAGGCCCGCCGCGCGTTCATCCAGCGCAACGCCAAGGACGTCCGCTTCCTCGACATCTGAGTCGGTCTCAGCTGACCGCACCAGGAAGGATCCTCACCAGCAATGACCGACGAGAACACTCCCGTCACTCCTGAGCAGGGCGGCGAGATCGCCATGCGCATCGAGCCCGTCGGGCTCGAGACGGAGATGCAGCGCTCGTACCTCGACTACGCGATGTCCGTCATCGTCTCGCGTGCGCTGCCCGACGTCCGCGACGGCCTCAAGCCCGTCCACCGCCGCGTGCTGTACGCGATGTACGACGGCGGCTACCGACCCGAGCGCGGCTTCTACAAGTGCGCCCGCGTGGTCGGCGACGTCATGGGCAACTACCACCCGCACGGCGACAGCTCCATCTACGACGCCCTGGTCCGCCTCGCCCAGCCCTGGTCGATGCGCATGCCGCTCGTCGACTCCAACGGCAACTTCGGCTCCCCGGGCAACGACCCGGCGGCGGCCATGCGGTACACCGAGTGCAAGATGGCGCCGCTGTCGATGGAGATGGTCCGCGACATCGACGAGGAGACCGTCGACTTCACGGACAACTACGACGGCCGCTCCCAGGAGCCGACCGTCCTGCCCTCCCGCTTCCCGAACCTGCTGATCAACGGCTCGGCCGGTATCGCGGTCGGCATGGCGACCAACATCCCGCCGCACAACCTGCGCGAGGTCGCCGAGGGCGCCCAGTGGTACCTCCAGAACCCCGACGCGTCCCACGAGGAGCTGCTCGACGCGCTCATCGAGCGCATCAAGGGCCCCGACTTCCCGACCGGCGCCCTCGTCGTCGGCCACAAGGGCATCGAGGAGGCGTACCGCACCGGGCGCGGCTCGATCACCATGCGCGCCGTGGTCGAGGTCGAGGAGATCCAGAACCGCCAGTGCCTGGTGGTCACGGAGCTGCCGTACCAGGTCAACCCGGACAACCTCGCGCAGAAGATCGCCGACCTGGTGAAGGACGGCAAGATCGGCGGCATCGCGGACGTCCGCGACGAGACGTCCTCGCGCACCGGCCAGCGCCTGGTCATCGTCCTGAAGCGGGACGCGGTCGCCAAGGTCGTGCTGAACAACCTGTACAAGCACACCGACCTGCAGACCAACTTCGGCGCCAACATGCTGGCGCTGGTCGACGGCGTGCCGCGCACGCTCTCCCTGGACGCGTTCATCCGCCACTGGGTGACCCACCAGATCGAGGTCATCGTCCGCCGGACGCGCTTCCGGCTGCGCAAGGCCGAGGAGCGGGCGCACATCCTGCGCGGCCTGCTGAAGGCACTGGACGCCATCGACGAGGTCATCGCCCTCATCCGGCGCAGCGACACGGTCGAGATCGCGCGCGGCGGCCTGATGAGCCTGCTGGAGATCGACGAGATCCAGGCCAACGCCATCCTGGAGATGCAGCTGCGCCGCCTGGCGGCCCTGGAGCGCCAGAAGATCGTCCAGGAGCACGACGAGCTCCAGGCGAAGATCACCGAGTACAACGAGATCCTCGCCTCCCCGCTCCGCCAGCGCGGCATCGTCAGCGAGGAGCTGGCCGCGATCGTCGAGAAGTACGGCGACGACCGCAAGACCAAGCTGATCCCGTACGAGGGCGACATGTCCATCGAGGATCTGATCGCCGAAGAGGACATCGTCGTCACCGTCACGCGCGGCGGCTACATCAAGCGCACCAAGACCGACGACTACCGGGCGCAGAAGCGCGGCGGCAAGGGCGTGCGCGGCGCGAAGCTGAAGGAAGACGACATCGTCGACCACTTCTTCGTGTCGACCACGCACCACTGGCTGCTGTTCTTCACCAACAAGGGCCGCGTCTACCGCGTGAAGGCCTACGAGCTGCCCGACGCCGGCCGGGACGCGCGCGGCCAGCACGTCGCCAACCTGCTGGCGTTCCAGCCGGACGAGGCGATCGCCGAGATCCTCGCGATCCGCGACTACGAGGCGGCTCCGTACCTGGTCCTGGCCACCAAGGCGGGCCTGGTGAAGAAGACGTCGCTGAAGGATTACGACTCGCCGCGCTCCGGCGGTGTGATCGCGATCAACCTCCGCGAGCGGGAGGACGGATCCGACGACGAACTGATCGGAGCCGAACTGGTCTCGGCCGACGACGATCTGCTTCTGATCAGCAAGAAGGCCCAGTCGATCAGGTTCACCGCCTCGGACGAGACCCTGCGGCCCATGGGCCGCGCCACCTCGGGCGTCAAGGGCATGAGCTTCCGCGAGGGCGACGAGCTGCTCTCGATGAATGTTGTCCGTCCCGGTACGTTCGTGTTCACTGCCACTGACGGCGGGTACGCGAAGCGGACCCCCGTCGAGGAGTACCGCGTCCAGGGCCGCGGCGGCCTCGGCATCAAGGCCGCCAAGATCGTGGAGGACCGCGGATCGCTCGTGGGCGCGCTGGTGGTCGAGGAGACCGACGAGATCCTCGCCATCACCCTCTCGGGCGGAGTGATTCGTACGCGAGTCAACGAGATCAGGGAGACCGGCCGTGACACCATGGGCGTCCAACTGATCAATCTGGGCAAGCGCGATGCCGTGGTCGGCATCGCTCGCAACGCCGAAGCGGGACGTGAGGCGGAGGAGGTCGACGGCGACGTGGCCGTCGACGAGACCGCCGAGGGCGCCGCGACCAGCGGCACGGACGAGGGTGAGGCGCCCTCGTCCGAGTAGGCACGAGGAGTGAGTCAGCGTGAGCGGAGCCACGGGCGCCGGATCGACCGGTACGGGGACGGACGGCGGCCGTGGCTCCGCCGCGCGGGCGAACGACCCGGAGACGACGAACCTCCAGGCGATCAAGACGCCCGCGAAGAACTCTCCCTCCGCGGAGGGCCACGGATCCCAGGGGGGAACGGTGACGGACACCAGAGGTCCGCAGACCCAGCACGCCGCGCAGCCGCACCAGGACGCCGCGCCGTCCGTCTCGCCGCTGCCGGGCGAGCGCCACGCGCAGGCGTCCTCCGGGCCGTACCACCCGCCGCAGGCCTACCCGTCGCAGGGCGCCCAGGGCGGTGCCGTACGCCGTCCGCGCACCGGCGCGCGCACCACGCCCCGGGTCCGCAAGGCGCGCCTGCGGGTGGCCAAGGCCGACCCCTGGTCGGTGATGAAGGTCAGCTTCCTGCTCTCCATCGCGCTGGGCATCTGCACGATCGTGGCCTCCGCGGTGCTGTGGATGGTCATGGACGCCATGGGCGTCTTCTCCACGGTCGGCGGCACCATCTCCGAGGCCACCGGCTCCAACGAGTCCAACGGCTTCGACCTGCAGGCCTTCCTGTCGCTGCCCAACGTGCTGATCTTCTCGACGATCATCGCGGTCATCGACGTCGTCCTGGCGACGGCCCTGGCGACGCTGGGCGCGTTCATCTACAACCTCTCGGCGGGCTTCGTCGGGGGCGTGGAGCTGACGCTGGCGGAGGACGAGTAAGGCCCTGGTGCCGGGGGTTTTCCGGCTCCGCCGGCGGGCCCCCGGCAACCGATTTTGGGACTGCCCGCCTCGTGCGCTAATCTTCAGGAGTCAGCGCGCGGGACACACACCGCAGAGCGCGGCGGGGCTATAGCTCAGTTGGTTAGAGCGCATCCCTGATAAGGATGAGGCCACAGGTTCAAATCCTGTTAGCCCCACCAGCGAGAAGACCCCCAGTCGATACCGGCTGGGGGTCTTTCACGTCCGTGGCTGACATCAGCCGATGAGTGGATCTTCCAGAAGCTCGGCGAGCATGCCGACCGCTTCCCGCTCACTGTCGCCGACCACGTGCGGGTAGACGTCCAAGGTCATGCTGACCCGGCTGTGCCGGAGGGTCGCCTGGGCGGCCTTGGGGTGCACCTCCAGGAAGGCGAGCAGGGTCCCGCAGGTGTGCCGGGCCGGGCGGACCGTGATTCGGCAGGTACATCGCCTTGCCCGAGTGGTTCGCGCCCAGGGTGAGCGCCATGGGGCCTTGCGGCAGTCCCGCTCGAAGGCGGGCCCGTCCTCTCGAGGATGAGCGGGGTCAAGGGGTACCGAGCGACCCCTCGGAGGACGATGGGACCCGCCGGTGCAGGACGGCGCCGGCACCGGCCAGGACGATGGCAAGACCTGCCAGCAGGCAGACGAGCATGGTGATCGACATCGAGATGTGCTCCACCGTTGCACCGTCGGAGTAGACGCAGGCGCTGCGAAGAGGCCAGCGCTCCTGCACAATGCTCGCCAGTTCGGCGCCGGAGGCGTTCCGGTCTTCGCACAGGGCGGGAAACGGCCCTCCCAAGGTGACGGAGAACCAGCCGTAGCAGTACACGGCTGCTGCAGAGGAACCGAGGACCAGAACGAGAACCGCACAGAGCCTGGGCAGGGCCAGGGGTGAGGTGTTCAGCATCAGGACGGCGGTCACGATGCCCGCCGCCGCAGTGGCCAGACTGACAAGCAGCAGCACGCCCAGCATGGGTAACAGCACTCTGTCCCCTCCTCGCACAGTCATGTGGTGCGCCGGGTTGGGCCTGTCAGGACCGTCCTCGTGCGCTGACATCAGTGGCTGGCACAACGAGCGCGCACAGCGGTGGCCTGTCCCAGAACGCTGTGTACGGTCAGACGATGCGCGGTGCGCGCGGGTCGGCGTCGCCAGTACTCCGTGACCGATCTGGCAAGGATGAGGCCACAGGTTCAGATCCTGTCAGCCCCACCAGTGCGAAGACCCCCGGTCGATCCGACCGGGGGTCTTCTGCATGGGCGGCCTTCCGGCCTTCCGGGCAGGGCCTTCTAGGGTTCGCGGCTGCCGTATCCGGAGGTGCCGCGGGAGCGGCGGCCGGACTGCATCTTCGCGCCGGCTGCGGCGGCCAGGGCCAGCAGGAGGCCGATCACGCCCACGATGACGTTGTTGGTGATGGTGCGCGTGGTGTCCACTTCGCCCGCCACCACCCACGGCGCGATGATCGTCCACGCGCCGAGCGCCGCGGCGGCCCAGGCCATGCTGTGCGTGCGCTCGTAGGCGTGGCCGAAGCCGCCCATGAGCAGCGCGTAGGAGAGGCCCACGATCAGGTTGGTGACGGCCAGGGTCGAGAAGCCGTTGAAGCCCGCTATCCAGGGCGAGGCCGCCAGGTACAGCCCGGTGATCACACCCAGGGCCTCGATCGCCTGGGCGCGCGGGGTGGTGGCCGCCCGCTCGTGGCGGGCCCGCATCTCGAGGATGTCGGGGTGGGATTCCATGGTGGGTTGGGTGTAACTCACGACCGCCTCCTGCGTGTGAGGTGCTTGCAGGCGCTCCGCGTACCCGCAAAAATGCACAAAACCACCTTTATCGCCTGTGTTTCCCGGGAGACCGGAGAGCTTCGGCCGGGTCGGCGCGCGGGGTCCGGCATGACGGAGGCCCGGCCGCTGTGGTGCGCGGCCGGGCCTTCGGGACGGGGGCGGTGTGCTGTACGCAAGGTCGCCGTGAGGACTGGGGGTGAGACGGGTGGGGCGGAGGTGCGGGGGTGATGGGCGGCGGTGCCGGCGCGGTCGGGGTGTCGCCGGCCTGCCGGGCCGTCAGCGCTGGATGGGGGCGACGGGCGGGACCGGGTCCGGCTGGGACGCCTCGGCGTCGTCGCAGAGGGCGGCGGCCGCCGTGTCGGCCGCGATCGCGTCCGACGGCGAGCGGTGGCGGCACCGGGGGGACTTGCCGTGGGCCTCGGCGTGGATGCGCTGCTTCATCGTGGGGGGCAGTGACCTGGTGAGGGACCAGGACCAGGAGGACGTCGCCGGTGTCGTCGTCTGCGGGGCGCTTTCGGTGTTGCGCGCCGTCGCGGTCTGCGGTACCGCCGCGGAGGCGGAGGTGGTGATGAGTCCGAGCGCCGTGCACAGCGCGAGGAAGGCGGTGACGATGGCGGTCCACAGCTTCATGACCTTGGTGCGGGCCATGGCCCCTCACTTTCGGGTTGGGCGATTTGCGTACTTTCCTCATGATGTGTATGAGGATCGCGAAGTGGTGGACCGACGCCCGCGGCGCGGCGATGTTCAGATGAACACCACTCGGATGGCCGCATGAAGGGCGAAAACGTGCAGAGACGGGAGGAGAGCGGTCATAGTCGCCCTGTGTCGCGGCCCGGTCACCCTCCGGCCGGAGCGGGCGGTCCCCGCTCCTGCAGGGGTGCGCCGGGCGGGAGTTGGGGGCCGACTCAGGTCACCGATCGATATCGGTCGGTGTGTATAGTCGGGCGCCAGAGGTCCCCTACGTCAAGGAAAGACGAGGTCGCGCGGTGAAGAAGCTTCTCCTGGTCGCACTGGCCGCCATCGGCGGGCTCCTCGTGTACCGCCAGATCCAGGCGGATCGCGCCGAGCAGGATCTGTGGACGGAGGCGACTGACTCCGTGCCCACGGGTTCGTGAGTACCGACAACCGGTTCTGAGCAGACCCCGGCCGCCTTCGCGGTCGGGGTTTCGTGTGCGCGGGCGTGTTCCGGACGGCCGTACGGATTGCGGCGAACTCCCGGGTGGCGCGGTGGCGGGCCGGGCAGTATGGGCCTCGGTTCCACGAGTGCACGGTCCGGGAGACGACGAGGGGTGGCGCGTGAGGGGACGGCGGTGCAGTGCCCGCGGGCGGGCGGGGAGCGCGTGGCGCGGTCGTCCGCCGGCGGGCGTACGCCTGGGGGCCGCGGCCGTGCTGCTCGGTACGGCGGCCGTACTGCCGGGCCAGCCCGCGGAGGCCGCCGCGGCGGCTCGGACGCCGGAGGCGGCGGACTACGCCTTCGCCGAGGGCGCGCAGCGGATCGAGGGCGCCCGGGGCACCGACGAGGCCGCGCTCCTGGAGGCCGGCCGCACCTACCGCAGCTCCCTCCCGCCGACCGGCGCGGTGTACTACCGCCTGGAACTCGACGACGTCTCGAACACCTACGTCTCCGCCACCGCCGTCCCCGGACCGGACAGCTCGGTCTCGGTCGTCGACGGCCTCGAGGTGTCCGTGGAGGACGCCGACGGCACCTCCTGCTCCCTGGACACCGCGCGTTTCGGCGCCGCCCGCAGCCCGCACCCGATCGCGGCGTGGGGCGTGCGCGAGATCTCGCCCGCCAGGAGCCTGTGCCAGGAGGCCGGGACGTACTACGTCTCCGTCGAACGCTCCGACCCGGAGGGCGAGGGTTCCTCGCCGGACACCTGGGACCTGGAACTCTCGGCCGTGTCGGAACCGCGCCTGGCGAAGGCCGGGGGGACGAGCGCGCCGCGGGAGTGGAACTCCGCCTCGCCGCGGCCCCTCCCGGGCACGGGCGAACGCCGTCCGGGCGGTGCCGGTTTCTCCCGCGCGACCCCCCTCGGCGAGGGCGTCTGGCGGGACGACATCCGGCCCGGCCGGACGCTGTTCTACGAGGTTCCGGTCGACTGGGGACAGCAACTGCACGTCACCGCCGGCCTGGGCAGCACCGGCTCCGACGGGACCGGTTACGTCCCCGGCGCCCTGGACGTGGCCCTGTACAACCCCGCGCGCGGCCGGGTGGCGGACGTGGGCGTCGGCTACGACGGCAAGCAGAAGTCGGACAGTCTCCCACCCCTGCCACCGGTCGGCCACGTCAACCGGTACGCCACCGCCGGCCAGGTCGGCGCGATGCGGTTCGCCGGGTCGTACTACCTCGTCGTCCATCTCGCCGAGGGCGTGGCCGGCCGCTTCGGGGACGGGCCGTTCGGGCTGACGCTGCGCGTCCGGGTGAGCGGAGCGGCCCAGGCGGGACCGGACTACGCGGGGGAGTCCGTGCCGGAGGGGGTCTTCGAGGTCACGGACCGGGAACGGGAGGTGGCGGCCGAGGGCGCGGCCGCGGCGGACGACGCCGTGATGACGGCGATCGCCGTGGGCGGGATCGGCACCGGCAGCGTGCTGCTGGCGGGGCTCGGGGTGTGGACGGTGGTGGCCCGGCGGAGGGCTGCGGCCTAGAGCCGTGGGCGGAGGCCCGGTTGCCCGTGGGGGACGGGGCTTGTCCGGAGGCGGACGCGGGCCTGCCCGACGGCGGCTCGGACGCGGGCCGGTGCGCCGGGGCTCTCGTGCGGGACGGCGCACCAGGGGCTGGTGCGGTCGGCGTGTCCCGGCTCAGATGCGGGTCAGCGCCCAGAAGCCCACGGCGTAGCAGGCCAGGGCGAGGAGCAGGAGCGGGATCGCCACCTTGGCCGGGGGGCCGGGGCGGCGCCGGCGGCGGTCCGCGCGGTGCCGTGACGTTCCCGGCGGCGGGGCCGGGCTGTGCGGAGCGTAGGCGGTGTACGAGGCGGTGGGGGCGTCCGCGCGCTGCTGCGGGGTGTGGGGCGGGCCCGGGGCGGGGTGCCCGGGGAGCGGGTGGGTGGGGTCGTAGGGGGAGACGGGGCCCGGGTGGTGCGGGGGAGCCGGGGAGAAGAGGGCCTGGGGGTGGCCCTGCGGTCGTACGGGGGCCTGGGCGGGGGACGGCAGATGCGGCTGTGGCGGGTGGTGCGCCGGTGCCTGGACGCGGGAGGCCGCCTCGTCGGCGCGAGGGGCGGAGGCCACCGAGGCCTGGGGCGGCGGAAGGTGGAAGCTGCCGGTGTCCGACATGGTGGGGGGCGTGGCGGACGAGCCGGTGCCCGAGTCCTCGGCGGCCTCGGGAGCCCTGTCGGTCCCGTCGGCCTGCTCGGCCTCTTCCGCCCCAGGGGTGACGGGCCCGGAGGCGACCTGCCTCGGATCCAGCCCCCGGGCCCGCTTCAGGGGCCCGTCCGGGCCGAAACCCGAGGGCAGCGGACCGAGTTGGTCGAAGATCTCGATCACTTCGTCGTCGGGGCCGGGTTCGGGAAGGAGCTCCGCGGCCGCGGCGAGGGCCTTGCGCGCCCCGGTGGCCGTACGGAACCGTGCCTCCGGATCCGGCTGGAGCAGGGTGGCCACGACCTGCCACAGCGGTTCGGGGATCCCCTTGGGCGCGCCGGGCGTCCCGTGCTCGGTGAAGTACCGGATCAGTGCCTTGCCGTCCGGCTTGGCGCCCTCCAGCAGGTACAGCGCGACCAGGCCCACGGCGAACAGGTCGGCCGGGAAGTCCGGCTCCGCACCCATCAGTTGCTCGGGAGCGAGGTAGCCGGGCGTGCCGACCACGAGGTTGGTCTCGGTCAGGCGGGGCTCGCCCAGCCGCATCGCGATGCCGAAGTCGGACAGCCGCAGCCGGGGCCGGCCGGTGCCGGTGGCCTCCAGCAGCACGTTGGCGGGTTTGACGTCCCGGTGGACGACGCCTTCCGCGTGCACCGCGGCCAGCCCGGAGAGGAGCTGGTCGAGCAGGGTGCAGACGAAGGCCGGTGGCAGGGGTCCGTAGTCCCCGACCAGGTGGACCAGCGAGCCGCCGCCGACCAGGTCCATGGTGAACAGGACCTTGTCGTCGTCGGCGGCCCAGCTGGTGGGCGCGAGCACATGGGGATGGTCGATGCGCAGGGCCTGCTCGCGGACGAAGCGCAGCAGCGCGTGGGCGTCGCTCTGCAGCAGGACCTTGGCGGCCACGTAGCGGCGCCGGCGGTGGTCCCAGGTGCGCCAGACGGCACCGACCCCGCCGCGCCCGATCGGGTCGACCAGTTCGTACCGGCCGGCGAAGACCTCACCCATGGCTCTGCGTCGCTCCTCCCCCTGTGGTTTCCCCCTTGCTTCCCCCTCGACGAGCGATACGACTCCCCCTCGCCGTGATCTGCCCCCGGTGCCGGACACACCCCCATGTGTCCGTCCGCGGGGCGCGTGGCACGACCCCTCGCGCCACGTCCGGCCCCGGCTGCCGACCCCCCGGCGGCCGGGCGGGGAGATCAGCTCTGGTGGGACTGGTAGTGCGCGACGGCGTCGGAGGTGCGGCCGGCACCGTACACCCGGAGGAACTCTGCCAGCTCGGGGTGGGTGGGGGCGAGGGTGTCGGCGGCGTCGATGATGTCGCCGGCGGCCGCGACCGAGCGCAGCAGCGACTGGATCTCGCGGACCACGCGCTTGACGGTGGGCGCGCCCGAACTGGTCGTCGTCTGCGTGGTGTTGCTGAGTACCGAGCCCCCCTGGGACTTCTTGATCTCCTCCATGCGCTCGGTCGCCTCGGCGGCGCTGACGCTGCCGTCCGCGACCTGCGCGGCCAGGTCCTGCAGCAGCTGCACCCGCTGCACCACGGCCGGATTGCCGATCTTCGCCCGCTGGCCGCTCATCAGCTGCGACAGCATCGGTGCGGAGAGCCCCAGTACCCCCGCGAGACGGGCCTGGTTGAGGCCCAGGTCGTCTATGAGCCTACGGAAGAGCGCCCCCAGCGGCTCCCCGTACCAGTTCCGCTGCAGTTCCCGCGCTCTTGCGGTCGCTTCCTGCTGTGCGGCGTCCATTGCGTCTCCCCATCGCTTCCCCAAGTACGATGGTTCGCTGTAGCGAACCACGCCGAGCATCTTACGGAGAGTGGTCGGCGACGGGGACCCCCAATCTTTTTGCGGAATCCCGGGGGTGACCCGGTACTCTGGTCTCCGGCGCCCGCCGGGATCTCGTGTTCCGGGCGGACGTTCCTCTTCGGGGCCTTAGCTCAGTTGGTAGAGCGCTGTCTTTGCATGGCAGATGTCAGGGGTTCGACTCCCCTAGGCTCCACTCGACCAGACCCCTCCACCTGCGGAAACGCGGCGGAGGGGTCTTTTCGCGCTCGGGTTCCCGAGCGCGCCGGGCCGACGGGGGCGCCGGGGAGTTTCACGTGAAACAGCGGGGCGGCACGACGCGGTGGGGCGGGAGACCGGCAAGTCTCCCGCCCCACCGCGCAGTTGGGTCCGGCGGCCGTCAGGGGCGCTCGTCGCGCTTGGCGGCCTCCTCGGCCTCCTTCGCCTGGACCTCGGGGTCCAGCGGGGACTGGCCGCTGCCGTCCACGGACGCCAGGCGGCCCGACTCGGGCACCTCCGTCGCCGCGGGCGGCTCCACCAGCCAGTCCGGGTTGGCCTGCTTGTCCCACCACTTCCAGACGGCGAAGGCACCGCCGGCGACGACACCCAGCATCAGCACCGTCCGGGTGGCGCGGCCGGCCTTCGCCCGCCGCTCGTGCTTGCGGATCAGCTTCTGGATGTCCTTGGCGGTGATCTGACCGCGCAGGGCGGCCAGGGCGGCCAGGCTCCGGGCGGTGGCCTCGTCCCTGACGGGGGCGGCGGCGGCCATCGCCTGCTCGAGCTTGGGCCGGGAGTACTCGGCGGCCTGCCGAGCGGCCAGACGGGTGCGGGCGGCGGCCTGGTCGACCTTCGGCGGCACGTGGGTGCGGGCCTGCTCCAGGTACGGCTGCACATAGGTGCCGTACTGGACGCGCGCCTGCCCGGCGGCCTGCGTCACCTTGGGCGCTAGCCGTACGCGTGCCTCGTGTGCGTAGTGCGCGGCCCTGTCCTTGGCCGTGTCGGCGTAGGGCGCCACCACTTCCGCGGCGTGCAGCACGCTGTCCTTCGCCGAACCAGTCGCGGCGCGCACGCTGTCGATGCGGGTCACGGGTTCCTCCTCCTCGGTGGCGTACGGTATTTCGACTTTCCACCCTTTTACGGATCATGCCTGTCGGTGCACGACCCGGCACGTGCGGACGTGCATCCGGGTCACGTGAGCCGCCCGGGCGCCGTCGCCGGTCGAGGGGCTGACCGCGAGCCGGCCAGCGGCTTGATCGGGAGGGGGCCGGGAGCGGATCTCGTGCGGGAGCGGATGAATACGTGGCAACAGGAACTTGTCGTCGACAATGCCACGGATCGTCGCGTCGCGCTCCCGCCCGGGCCCGCTCGACCGGTTTCGCGCAGTCGTCCGGCCCCGTTGCGCGCGGGTGAACCGGTGCCGGGCGACGCGGGGCGCGGTCCGTGCGAGGATCGTGCCGTCACAGAAAGACAACGGAAGGCAGATCGTGGCTGAGCAGCTCTACGCCACCCTGAAGACCAACCACGGCGACATCGAGGTCCGGCTCTTCCCGCACCACGCGCCGATCACGGTCAAGAACTTCGTCGAGCTCGCCAAGGGCGAGCGGGAGTGGACCAACCCGGCGACCGGTCAGAAGTCCACGGACAAGCTCTACGACGGCACGGTCTTCCACCGGGTGATCAGCGGCTTCATGATCCAGGGCGGTGACCCGCTGGGCAACGGCACCGGCGGTCCCGGCTACCAGTTCGAGGACGAGTTCCACCCGGACCTGCGCTTCGACAAGCCCTACCTGCTGGCGATGGCCAACGCCGGTCCGGGCACCAACGGCTCGCAGTTCTTCATCACCGTCTCCCCGACGGCCTGGCTGAACCGCAAGCACACCATCTTCGGCGAGGTCGCCGACGCGGCCAGCCAGAAGGTCGTGGACACCATCGCGAGCACCCAGACCAACCCGCGCACCGACCGGCCGCTCAACGACGTGGTCATCGAGTCGGTCGAGATCCAGAGCCGCGAGGGCTGAACGACGGCCCGCGAGGGCCGAGCGCGGGCCCGCGGTGATCACGCGGGCGTCCCGAGAGGGCTGACGGGGCCCGGGAGCACCGGGCACGAAAGCCCTCAGAGGGAACCAAACGCCCCGCTCATCCGTAAGGATGGGCGGGGCGGGGCTTTCCCGTCGCGCCCTTCCCACCGTGGCTGAGGGGAACCCATGGACGAACAGGCCGCAGGCAGCCCGCAGGACGCCCACAGCGTCCCCGTCTGCTACCGCCACCCGGAGCGTGAGACGGGCGTCCGCTGCACCCGCTGCGAGCGGCCGATCTGCCCCGCGTGCATGGTCGACGCCTCCGTCGGCTTCCAGTGCCCCGACTGCGTGCGCACCGGTTCGGGGACGGGGCACGCGCCGGGCGCCGCGGTGCCCCGCACCCTCGCCGGCGGCACGGTCACGGCCGACCCCCGCCTGCTGACCAAGATCCTCATCGGGATCAACGTGGCGGTCTTCCTCGCGGTCCAGGTCCGGTCCTCGCTCCTGGACCACCTGTTCCTGGTCAGCGCCTGGCCGCCGGCGCCCTACGTGTCCACCCAGGGCGTCGCGGGCGGCGAGTGGTACCGCATGCTGACCTCGGTCTTCACGCACGAGGCCCCTTGGCACGTCGCCTTCAACATGCTGAGCCTGTGGTGGCTCGGCGGCCCCCTCGAAGCGGCTCTCGGCCGGGCCCGCTACCTCGCGCTCTATCTGGTCTCCGGTCTGGCGGGCAGTGCGCTGGCCTATCTGCTGGCCTCCCCGGACACGGCCACGCTGGGAGCGTCGGGCGCCGTCTTCGGCCTGTTCGGCGCGACCGCCGTGCTCATGCGCCGGCTGAACCACGACATGCGGCCGATCCTCGCGCTGCTGGTGATCAACCTGATCTTCACCTTCAGCCCGGGGTTCAACATCTCCTGGCAGGCCCACATCGGAGGCCTCGTGGCGGGGATCGTCATCGGCTACGCGATGGTGCACGCCCCGCGCGAGCGCAGGGCACTGATCCAGTACGGCACGTGTGCCCTGGTCCTGGCCGTGATCGTCCTCGTGACCCTGTTGAGAACAACCCAGCTCACCTGAGCGCCGCGTTGTCCACAGTGTGTGCCCGACCTTGCGCACAGGGTGCGGGAACGTCTGTGCCCCCTGTCGCTGACCGGTGTTTCCGCAGGTCAGGACAGGGGGCGAACATGTTTTCGACTGCCGGTTGTTCTGTCGTACCGGTGTCAACGCCAGACGGGTTATCCACAGATCGTCGTTTCTTTTCCCCATGTGGAAAAGTGCTGTGGATAACTCAGTGGACAGCCCTGGGCAGGGCTGCGGACGCCGTGCGGCGGCCCGCTACTTCCACTGCGTGGAGACACCGAATCCCGCGGCGATGAAGCCGAAGCCCACCACGATGTTCCAGTTGCCCAGCGCGTCGACGGGCAGCGAACCGTCGGTCACGTAGAACACGACGATCCAGGCCAGGCCGATCAGGAACAGGGCCAGCATGACGGGCGCGACCCAGGCGCGGCTGGTCAGCTTGAGGGCGGTCGCCTGCTTCGCCGTCGGCGGCGTGTAGTCGGCCTTCTTGCGGATACGTGACTTCGGCACGAGGGTCTCTCCTGTCGATGCGCTGCGTGGCCGCGCAGGGAACTGGGTCAGGCTCGGGGCAGCGTACAAGGGGACTCTTAGTGCTCCCCCGGGCGTCCGTTAGCGTAGTGCTTCCGTGGCGCCTAAGGAGATAAGGGTACGTTGAGCAATTCCGCCGACTTCCCGGGTGAGGGTTCCAGCCCTGCCCGCCGGCGCCGCGTCCGGCCCGTGCGGGTGCTCACCGCCGCCGTCTTCGCCCTCGCGGGGCTGCTCTTCTTCACCAGCTTCAACACGGCCAAGGGCACCAACATCCGCACGGACACCTCCCTGCTGAAGCTGTCCGACCTCATCCACGAGCGCAGCCGCGAGAACGGCGAGCGCGAGGAGGCGAACGCGGCGCTGCGCGAGGACGTCGAGACCCTCGCCGAGCGCGACGACGGCAGTACCCGCGCCGAGGACGACCGCCTCACGGAGCTGGAGAAGCGGGCGGGCACCCAGAAGCTGACGGGCGAGGCGATCACGGTGACGCTCAACGACGCCCCGCCCGACGCCACCGCCAAGCTCCCCGGCTACCCCGAGCCGCAGCCCGACTACCTCGTCATCCACCAGCAGGACCTCCAGGCCGTGGTGAACGCGCTGTGGCAGGGCGGCGCCCGGGGCATCAAGGTCATGGACCAGCGGCTGATCTCCACCAGCGCGGTGCGCTGCGTGGGCAACACCCTGATCCTCCAGGGCCGGGTCTACTCACCGCCGTACACGATCACGGCGGTCGGCCGGCCCGAGAAGCTGAAGAAGGCGCTCACCGCCTCCCCGGCGATCCAGAACTACATGGTGTACGTCAACGTCTACGGACTCGGCTGGGACGTCGAGGACAACGGCACCGTGACGCTGCCCGGTTACTCGGGCACCGTGGACCTGCACTACGCGCGGCCGGCGGAGTAGGACCCGCCCGCCGCACCCCGCTCGGTTTCACGTGGAACACCGCCCCGCGCGAAATCGCGCTTCGGAGATCGAGGCGATCGGCGCTGCGCCACGTACCTCGGGATACGTGCTTCCCGGCCGCCACCGAGCCCGCGGAGGCCGGGAAACCGGAGGCCCCACGCCGTTAGTCTGGTGACGTACGGCGTGGGTCGGGTGCCGTGGTGCGACGGAAGGGACGGCATGTACAGCTGGATCTGGCGGCATCTGCCGGGTAACGGATGGGTGAGGGCGCTCATCTCGCTCGTGCTGGTCCTCGCCGTGGTCTACATCCTCTTCCAGTACGTCTTCCCCTGGGCCGAGCCGCTGCTGCCCTTCAACGATGTGACGGTGGACAACCAGTGAGCGCGCGCATTCTCGTCGTCGACAACTACGACAGCTTCGTCTTCAACCTGGTCCAGTACCTCTACCAGCTCGGCGCCGAGTGCGAGGTGCTGCGCAACGACGAGGTGTCGACCGCGCACGCGCAGGACGGCTTCGACGGCGTGCTGCTGTCGCCGGGCCCCGGCACCCCCGAGGAGGCGGGTGTCTGCGTCGACATGGTGCGGCACTGCGCGTCGACCGGGGTGCCCGTCTTCGGCGTCTGCCTGGGCATGCAGTCGATGCAGGTGGCGTACGGCGGGGTCGTGGACCGGGCGCCGGAGCTGCTGCACGGCAAGACCTCGCCGGTCGAGCACGGGGGCAAGGGCGTCTTCCGGGGTCTGCCCTCCCCCTTCACGGCGACCCGCTACCACTCGCTGGCCGCCGAGCCGGCCACGGTCCCGGCCGAGCTGGAGGTCACGGCCCGCACCCACGACGGCATCGTCATGGGCCTCAGGCACCGCGAACTCCCCGTCGAGGGAGTGCAGTTCCACCCCGAGTCGGTGCTGACCGAACACGGGCACCGGATGCTGGCCAACTGGCTGGCGGAGTGCGGCGACCAGGACGCGGTGGCGAGGTCGGCGGGGCTCGCCCCGGTGGTGGGCAGGGCCACGGCGTGACCGCGCTGCGCCCCGAGCGCGAGTCCGGCACCTCGTACGGGCAGCAGGAGCCGTACGGGGGGCCGGGCACGTTCGAGGACTGGTCGGCGCAGGCGCCGGGCACCGGGGCGTACGGCGCGGTGCCCGGCGGGCCGGACCAGGGACCGTACGAGGGGGCGCCCGCAGGCCCGTACCCGGCCGCTCCGCACGACACGAGCGCGTACGGGCCGGGGACGGCCGGGTACGGGACGGCCGCCCACGAGACGGTTCCGCACCAGGCGGCCCGGTACGAAGGGGCCGCGGGGACGGCGCCCTCCGCGGGGTACGAACCACCCGTGGACGACGAGACGGTGGCGCTGCGGATACCGGATCCGCCGCCCGGCGCCGACGACGCCGTCACGGCGCCCGCGGCCCCTGGCGCCTCGCGGGCCGCCCGGAGCCCCGCCCCCGCTCCCGGCGGCCGCGCGGCCCGCAGGAAGGCCGCCAAACGGCGCCAGGGGCGCCACGGCGGACCCCGCCCCGCCCTGGAGGAGGCGGACGCCCCGCGGGCGCCGCTGTCCCGCGTGGAGGCCCGCAGACAGGCACGGGCGCGCCGGCCCGGCCCGGCCGTCGTCGCCAGCCGGGTGATCGGCGAGCTCTTCATCACCACCGGCGTGCTGATGCTGCTGTTCGTCAGCTACCAGCTGTGGTGGACCAACGTCCGGGCGCACGCCCAGGCGGACAAGGCGACCAGCAGCCTCCAGGACGACTGGGCCAGCGGCAGGCGCGCCCCGGGCGCCTTCGAGCCGGGGCAGGGCTTCGCCATCCTGCACATCCCCAAGCTGGACGTGGTCGTGCCGATCGCCGAGGGCACCAGCAGCAAGAAGGTCCTCGACCGGGGCATGGTCGGGCACTACGCCGACGGGGCGCTGAAGACCGCGATGCCGGACGCCGAGACCGGCAACTTCGGGCTCGCGGGCCACCGCAACACCCACGGCGAACCCTTCCGGTACATCAACCGGCTCCAGCCGGGCGACCCGATCGTCGTGGAGACGCAGGACACGTACTACGTCTACACGATGGCGTCGATCCTGCCGGTGACCCCGCCCAGCAACGTCCGTGTCCTCGACCCGGTCCCCGCGGGCTCGGGCTTCACCGAGGCCGGCCGCTACATCACGCTCACCACGTGCACGCCGGAGTTCACCAGCAAGTACCGCATGATCGTCTGGGGCAAGATGGTCGAGGAACGGCCGCGCAGCAAGGGCAAGCCGGATGCGCTCGTCAGTTAAGGGCAGATGAAACGTGGCAGCGACCGCCGACGACACCGCAGAGCACACCGACGCCCCCGCGTCCCCGGCCCCTCCGGCGCGCCGCCGGGGCGCCGGCGGCGTGATCGCGGGCGTGGTCAGCGTCTTCGGGGAACTCCTCATCACCACGGGCCTGGTCCTCGGCCTGTTCGTCGTCTACTCGCTGTGGTGGACGAACGTGGTCGCGGACCGGGCGGCCGACCAGCAGGCCGACAAGGTCCGTGACACCTGGGCCCACCAGGAGGAGGACGAGGCCCCCGCCACGTTCGACTCCAAGAACGGCATCGGCTTCCTGCACGTGCCCGCGATGAGCAAGGACGAGATCCTCGTCGAGAAGGGCACCTCCATGAAGGTGCTCAACGACGGCGTCGCCGGCTACTACACCGACCCCGTCAAGGCGACCCTGCCGACGTCGGGCAAGAAGGGCAACTTCTCGCTCGCCGCCCACCGCGACGGCCACGGCGCCAAGTTCCACAAGATCGACAAGATCGCCGAGGGCGACCCGATCGTCTTCGAGACGAAGGACAAGTGGTACGTCTACAAGGTCTACGCCATCCTCCCCGAGACCTCGAAGTTCAACGTCCAGGTCCTGACGAAGGTCCCCAAGGAGTCCGGCAGGACCAAGGCCGGCCACTACATCACCCTGACGACCTGCACCCCGGTCTACACCAGCCGGTACCGCTACATCGTCTGGGGCGAGCTGGAGCGCGTGGAGAAGGTGGACGAGAACCGGACGCCGCCGAAGGAACTGCGCTGACCCCGCCCACCGCCTGACCCCACCGCCCGCCCCCGCCCGGCCCAGGCCCGCGGCCACCGCCCGATCCCGGCCCGCCGCCCCGCCCGATCCCGGCCTGACGCCGCCGTCCGGCACCCGGCACGACGCACGACAGAGCCCCGGCCCTCCGATGAGGGCCGGGGCTCGCGTCGTGCGGAGCGGCTGCGGGCAGCCGGGTCAGTCGTCCTCGTTCTGGCCGGTGAGGCCGCCGAAGAAGCCGCCGCCGTTGTCGCCGCCGCCGTTGTTCCCGCCGCCGTTGTTCCCGCCGGTGGTGGTCAGCGTGATCGTCTGGCCGCCCGGGTTCTCGACCTCGGTGCCCGGCTGCGGGTCCTGCTGGGTCACCACCGCGTTGTCGTCACCGGAACCGGCGACCTGGATGTTGGTGAACCCGGCCTGCTGCAGGATCTGGCGGGCCTGGGCCAGCGTCCGCAGGCGGACCTCCGGCACCGACACCTTCTTCTGCTCCTTGGCCTTGCCGATCTTGATGTCGACCGACGAGCCCTTGTCGACCTGGGTGCTCGCCTGGGGCGTCGTCGAGATGACCTTGCCGGCCTGGTTCGGGTCGTCGACCTCCACCTCGGTGCAGTTGCCCTGCAGGTCGTTGGCCGACATCTGCGCCTTGGCCTCGTCGCAGGACTTGCCGACGACGTCGGGGACGGTGGACTTCTCCTCCGCCTTGGCGACGATGAGGGTGACCGTCGAACCCTTCTCCACCTCTTCGCCGGTGGTCGGGTTCTGCTCCAGCACCGTGCCCGGGTCCTCGGGCGACTCCCGGGTCTCCGTCTCCACGTCGAACTGGTACTTGTCGCCCTCGAGCTTGTCCTTGGCCTCGTCGATGCTCAGGCCGGTGACGCTGGGCACGGTGACCTTCGGCGCGCCGGTGGAGACCACGAGGTTGACGACGGAGCCCTTGTCGACCGTCTCCCCCTGCTTCGGATCCTGCGTGCAGACCTTGCCCTTGCTCTGGTTCTCGCAGGGCTTCTCGGTGAAGGTGAGCTCCAGCTCGGCGTTCTTGGCCAGGCGCTGCGCCTTCTCCTGCGTCTCCCCGACGAAGACCGGGACGGGGACCGTGTCGTTGTCCGGTCCCCCCTCCCCGCTGAACGCCCACCGCCCGATCAGGATCGCGCCGACCAGCACCAGGACGCCCGCCACGACCAGCAGGACGGTCGAGGTGCTGGACTTGCGCTGCGGCTGGCGGCGGCGGTCGGGGCGGTCGTCGTAGCCGTAGCCGTCGTCCGGGTTCATGGGCGGCAGCATCGACGTGGCGGCGGCGCCGGAGTCGGCGCGCAGGGCCGTCGTCGCCTGGTCGTCGGGATAGCCGCCGTAGCCGACCGCGCCCATGGCCGCGGTGGCCGCGACGGGCTGGCCGTCGAGGCAGGCCTCGATGTCGGCGCGCATCTCGTCGGCGGACTGGTAGCGGTAGTCCGGGTCCTTGACGAGCGCCTTCATCACGATCGCGTCCATCTCGGGCGTGATCTCGGGGTCGAAGACGCTCGGCGGCTGCGGCTCCTCCCGGACGTGCTGGTAGGCGACCGCGACGGGGGAGTCGCCGACGAACGGCGGACGGACCGTCAGCAGCTCGTACAGCAGGCAGCCGGTGGAGTACAGGTCGGAGCGGGCGTCGACCTGCTCGCCCTTGGCCTGCTCCGGGGAGAGGTACTGGGCGGTGCCGATCACGGCCGCGGTCTGCGTCATCGTCATGCCGGCGTCGCCCATGGCGCGGGCGATGCCGAAGTCCATCACCTTGACCTGGCCGCCCCGCGTCAGCATGACGTTGGCCGGCTTGATGTCGCGGTGCACGATGCCGTTGCGGTGGGCGTACTCCAGGCCCTGGAGGATGCCGATGGTCATCTCCATCGACCGCTCCGGCAGCAGCTTGCGGCCGGAGTGCAGCAGCTCGCGGAGCGTGGAGCCGTCGACGTACTCCATCACGATGTACGGGATCGAGACCCCGTCGATGTAGTCCTCGCCCGTGTCGTAGACCGCGACGATCGCGGGATGGTTGAGCGAGGCGGCCGACTGGGCCTCCCGGCGGAACCGGGCCTGGAAGGACGGGTCGCGCGCGAGATCCGCGCGCAGCGTCTTCACCGCCACGGTGCGGCCGAGGCGGGTGTCATGGGCGAGATACACCTCTGCCATGCCACCGCGGCCGAGCACCTGGCCCAGCTCGTACCGGCCGCCGAGGCGACGCGGCTCTTCCATAGCTACCTACCAGCCCTCTCCGTCGGTCCCGACCGGCACGCTCGTACGGTCGGAGGCTGCCGTCCGGGCCTACCGTACCCGGCTCGTTCTGTGTGACCTGGCCAAGCCCGTCACCCGATACAGGACCGGTATCGCAACGTGCACCGATGTGAAGCAGACGTGAGCGGAGTCACTTGTTGCTGTCGACGACGGCCTCCATCACGTCCTTCGCGATGGGGGCCGCGAGACCGCCGCCGGAGATGTCGTCGCGGTTGGCGTTCTCGTCCTCGATGACCACCGCCACGGCGACCGGGGAGCTGTCGTCACCGGTCTTGGCGTACGAGATGAACCACGCGTACGGGTTCTCGCTGTTGTCGACGCCGTGCTGGGCGGTACCGGTCTTGCCGCCCACCGTGACGCCGGGGATCTGCGCGTTGCGGCCCGTGCCGTCCGCGACGACCGTCTCCATCATCGACTGCAGGATCTGCGCGTTCTCCGCGGACAGCGGCCGGCTCAGCTCCTCCGGGTCGGTCTTGGAGATCGGGTCGAGGCCGGGGGACTGCAGCGCGTCGACCATGTACGGCTTCATCAGCTTGCCGTCGTTGGCGACGGCCGAGGCGACCATGGCCATCTGCAGCGGGGTCGCGGCGGTCTCGAACTGGCCGATGGAGCTCAGCGCGGTCTGCGGCCGGTCCATGTCGTCGGGGAAGACGGAGGCGCTGGAGCGCACCGGCGTGAACTGCTCCTCGTTGAAGCCGAACTTCTCCGCCGTCTCCAGCATCTTGTCCTTGCCGAGGTCGGACCCGATCTTGCCGAAGACCGTGTTGCAGGAGACCCGCAGTGCCTCGCGCAGCGAGGCGTCCTTGCAGGGCAGGTCGCCCTCGTTCTTCAGCACCGTGGTGGTGTCCGGCATCGTCCACGGCAGCGGCGAGTCGGTCTTCTCGTCGGCGTCGTCGTACAGCCCCTCCTCCAGCGCGGCGGCCGCGGTGACCACCTTGAAGGTGGAGCCCGGCGGGTACGTCTCGCGCAGCGCCCGGTTGAGCATCGGGTCGTCGGGGTTGTTCTTCTTCTGCAGCTTCTTCCAGGCCTCGGCGTCCGAGGCGCCGTCACCGGCGATCGACGACGGGTCGTACGACGGGTACGACGCCAGCGCCAGGATCTTGCCCGTGGACGGCTCCAGCGCCACCACGGCGCCCTTGCCGCCCTGCCGCTTCAGGCCGTTGTACGCGGCCTTCTGCGCGGCGGCGTTGAGCGTCGTGACGACGTTGCCGCCCTCCTTGTTCTTGCCCGTCAGCATGTCGAGCGTGTTGCGGAAGAACAGCCGGTCGTCGTTGCCGGTGAGGATGCCGTCCTCGATGGACTCCAGCTGGTTGGCGCCGTAGGCCTGCGACACGAAGCCGGTGACGGGCGCCCACATGGCGCCGTTCTTGTACGTGCGCTTGTACTTGAAGTCGCCCGAGGTGGTGGCGTGCCCGGTGATCGGGTCGCCGCCGACGATGATGTCGCCGCGCGGCGAGGCGTACCGCTCGATGGCGACACGGCGGTTGTGCTCGTCGGTGCGCAGGGCGTCCGCCTGGACGTACTGCAGCCAGTTGTCCCGGATGAGCAGGGTGAGGATCAGCAGGCCACAGAAGATCGCGATCCGGCGCAGGGGCTTGTTCACGGTCGGACCACCTGGGTCATCTCGGCGTCGGGGTTGGTGGCGGGGGCGGGTGCGGGGCGGCGGGCGGTGTCGCTGATGCGCAACAGGATGCCGATCAGCGCCCAGTTGGCGATCACGGACGAACCGCCGGAGGCGAGGAACGGCATCGTCATGCCGGTCAGCGGGATCAGGCCCATCACACCGCCGGCGACGACGAAGACCTGCAGCGCGAACGCGCCGGACAGGCCGATGGCGAGCAGCTTGCCGAACGGGTCGCGGGCGGCGAGGGCGGTGCGCACGCCGCGTTCCACGATCAGCGCGTACAGCAGCAGCAGCGCCATCACGCCGGCCAGGCCCAGCTCCTCGCCGAAGGTGGCGAGGATGAAGTCGGAGTTGGCGGCGAAGCGGATCAGGTCGGAGTGGCCCTGCCCCCAGCCGGTGCCGAGGGTGCCGCCGGAGCCGAACGCCCACAGCGCCTGCATGGCCTGCTCGGAGTGGCCGACGACGCCCTCGCGGGAGAGCGTGTACTCGCGCATCGGGTCGAGCCAGGCGTCGACGCGCTGCTGGATGTGCGGCTCGAAGGAGGCCACGCCGACGGCGCCCACGGCGGACATCAGCAGGCCGAAGACGATCCAGCTGGTCCGCTCGGTCGCCACGTACAGCATGATCACGAACATGCCGAAGAACAGCAGCGAGGTGCCGAGGTCGGTCTCGAAGACCAGGATGAGGATCGAGATCGCCCAGACGACCAGGATCGGGCCGAGGTCGCGGCCGCGCGGCAGGTACAGCCCCATGAAGCGGCGGCTGGCGAGCGCCAGCGCGTCGCGCTTGACCATCAGGTAGCCGGCGAAGAACACCGCGAGCACGATCTTCGCGAACTCACCGGGCTGGATGGAGAAACCGGCGATCGAGATCCAGATCTTGGCGCCGTAGAGGTCCTTGCCGAGGCCCGGCACCAGCGGCAGCAGCAGCAGGAACAGCGCGCCGACCATGGAGATGTAGGTGTAGCGCTGGAGGACCCGGTGGTCCTTGAGGAAGATCAGCACCGCGACGAACAGCGCGATGCCCATCGCCGTGTACATCAGCTGGCGTGGCGCGGCGCTGCCCGCCTGACCGATCGACTGCAGCAGCTCGGACTGGTCCAGCCGCCAGATGGCGACCAGCCCGAGCCCGTTGAGCAGCGTCGCCAGCGGCAGCAGCAGCGGGTCCGCGTACGGGGCGAACTTCCGGACGACGAGGTGTCCGACGCCGGCCAGCAGGCCGAGGCCGAGCCCGTAGCTCAGCAGGCCCGACGGCACCTGGTCGTTGAGGGCCAGCCCCACGTTGGCGTAGGCGAACACGGGGATGACGACGGCGAACACCAGCAGCGCGAGCTCGGTGTTGCGCCGGCTGGGGGCGCCGATCGAGCCGATCGTGGACGTGTGGTGCGTCGGCGAGTTGGTAGTACTGCTCATCGTGTGCCAGGGCCTCTCACGGCTTGCCTACTGCTTACCGCACAGCGAGACGACCTTCTGCTCCTCCTCCGAGAGGCTGGGGCCGGGGCTGGGAGTGGGTGCGGTCGTGGACGGGGACGGGGACTTCTCCGGTGCCGCCGGCGAACCCGAGGGGGAACCCGACGGGTTCGGCGGCGGCGTGGCCTTGGACGTGAAGGAGGCGGGAGTGGTTCCCGTGGTGCCCCCGGCCTCGCCCTGGCCCGTCTCGGCGTTCCTCGCGCTGTCGGCGGCGCGCCGCTGCGCCTCCTTCTTGCACGCGGAGGCCTGTACCGACAGTTCCTCGATCTTCCGCTGGGCGCCCTTCAGGTCGCCCTCGGCGATCGTCGCCTCGACCAGCTTCTGCTGGTAGGGCGGCAGGTACTTGAGTTCGATCTCGGGGTGGTCCCGCTCGACCTCCGACAGCGACACCCAGGCGAGGTCCTGGCTGATGCCCCGGTACAGCGCGACGTGCTCGTCCTTCGTGCCGACGTAGTACTGCGTCTGCGTCCAGCGCCACCCGCCGTACAGGCCGCCGCCGATGACGGCGAGCGCGAGGACGCCGTACAGGGACGTCTTCAGCCACCGGAGGTTCTTGCGGGGCTTGACGAAGTCGTCGTCGCCGTAGTCGCCGAAGCCGCCGGCGGGGATGTAGCCGGTGGTGTCGCCGCTGCCGGGCGGGCCGAACTCGCCGCCGCCCCCGCCGTCGCCCCGGCCGCGGCGGCCGAGGCCGGAGGCGCGGCCGGCCGGCGTCTGCATGATGCCGTTGTCGCTCGGCTGGTTCTGGTTCTCGGCGACCGCGCCGACCACGACGGGCGTGTCGGACAGCTGGCCCGCGAGGGTGTCGCCGGTGTCCAGGTCGAGGACGTCGGCGACGATGACGGTGATGTTGTCCGGGCCGCCGCCGCGCAGTGCCAGCTCGATGAGGTTCTGGACGGTCTCCTGGGGGCCCTGGTAGCTGGCCAGGGTGTCTTCCAGGGTCTGGTGCGAGACGACCCCGGACAGGCCGTCGGAGCAGATCAGGTAGCGGTCGCCGGCCCGCACCTCGCGGATGGACAGGTCGGGTTCGACGTGGTCGCCGCTGCCCAGCGCGCGCATCAGCAGGGAGCGCTGCGGGTGGGTGGTGGCTTCCTCCTCGGTGATGCGGCCCTCGTCGACCAGCCGCTGCACCCAGGTGTGGTCCTGCGTGATCTGCGTCAGCACGCCGTCGCGCAGCAGGTACGCGCGCGAGTCGCCGACGTGGACGAGGCCGAGCCGCTGCCCGGTCCACAGCAGCGCGGTCAGGGTGGTCCCCATGCCCTCCAGCTCGGGGTCCTCCTCGACCATGGCCCGCAGCTGGTCGTTGGCGCGCTGGACGGCGGTGCCGAGCGAGGTGAGGATGTCGGAGCCGGGGATGTCGTCGTCGAGCGCCACGATCGTGGAGATGGCCTCGGAGGAGGCGACCTCGCCGGCCGCGGCGCCGCCCATGCCGTCGGCGATGGCGAGCAGGCGCGGACCGGCGTAACCGGAGTCCTCGTTGCCCTCCCGGATCATGCCCTTGTGCGATCCGGCGGCGAAGCGCAGGGACAGACTCATGCGCACCTCGCCTGTCGGCTCCGGGTACAGCCGGTCGTGTCGAGCCACACTGCCCACCCTCCGGTCGGGAGCGCGCCGGGGCCCGGGGTGAGGACCGCCGCTGCGTGCTCGCTCCGCTCGCTCATTGTCGTACTACTTCCGCAGCTCGATGACGGTCTTGCCGATGCGGATCGGCGCGCCCAGCGGAATCGGTGTGGGGGTCGTCAGCCGGGTCCGGTCCAGGTACGTGCCGTTGGTGGACCCCAGGTCCTCGACGATCCACTGGCCGTCGCGGTCCGGGTAGATCCTGGCATGGCGGCTGGAGGCGTAGTCGTCGTCCAGCACGATCGTGCTGTCGTGCGCCCGGCCCAGGGTGATGGTCTGGCCCTGCAGCGCGACGGTGGTGCCCGTGAGGATGCCCTCGGTCACCACCAGCTTGGTGGGAGCGTTGCGGCGCGCGCGGCCGCCGCTCGGCTGCTGGCGCTGCTGCGGCGGCGCCTGACGGGCGGCCTGCTGGGACCGCCCCGCGTCCCGTCGCGACCCGCGCTGGGTGACGCGCGTGCCGAACAGGTCGCTCCGGATGACCTGCACGGCCACGATCACGAACAGCCACAGTACGGCCAGGAACCCCAGCCGCATGACCGTGAGGGTCAGCTCTGACATTGCCCCCGCTTCACCCTTCGGCTTGCCTATAGATAACGGTGGTGCTGCCCACGACGATCCGCGAGCCGTCGCGGAGCGTAGCGCGGGTGGTGTGCTGCCCGTCCACCACGATGCCGTTGGTGGATCCGAGATCCTGGATCGTCGAGGGCGTTCCGGTCCGGATCTCGCAGTGCCGGCGGCTCACGCCGGGGTCGTCGATCCGCACGTCGGCGTCGGTGCTGCGGCCCAGCACCAGCGTCGGGCGGGAGATCTGGTGGCGGGTGCCGTTGATCTCGATCCAGTGGCGGGTGCGTCCGCCGGGAGCGGGCGCGGCGGGGGGCCGCTGCCCGGCCGCGGCCGGCGGGTAGCCGTACCCGCCGGGACGGCCGCCGGGCGGCGGCGCGGCCGGCATGGGCGGGGCGCCCGCGGGGGAGGCGGCCGGCGGGTAGCCGTAGCCGCCGGGACGGCCGGCCGGGGCGGCGGGCGAGGCGGGGGCCGCGGCCTGGCTGCTGGAGGAGGCGAGCGTACGGCTGCGCACCCGGTACAGGCCGGTGTCGAGGTCGTCCGCCTTCTCCAGGTGCACCTTGATCGGGCCCATGAAGGTGTAGCGCTGCTGCTTGGCGTAGTCGCGCACCATGCCGGCGAGCTCGTCGCCGAGCTGCCCGGAGTACGGGCTGAGCCGCTCGTAGTCCGGGGCGCTCAGCTCGACGATGAAGTCGTTGGGCACGACCGTACGGTCGCGGTTCCAGATCGTCGCGTTGTTGTCGCACTCGCGCTGGAGCGCACCCGCGATCTCCACGGGCTGTACCTCGGACTTGAACACCTTGGCGAAGGTGCCGTTGACCAGACCTTCGAGACGCTGCTCGAACTTCTTCAGGACTCCCATGGGGCACCTCCTCCGTCCGCTGTCCTGCGTACTGCCTCGCGTACTGCTTACCTGCTGCCGGTCGTACTGCTCACTGATCGTATCCACGCGCCGGTCAATCGGGTGGTTCCCCCGGCGCTCCCCTTCGAACTCCTCGGAAGCACTCCTGCGCGCGGTTCTGCCAAGGATCGTAGAGGCGGGCGCAAACCAGTGTCCCGCACCCGGCTGTGGACCCCGACCGGCTCCCGGGCGGACGGGGAGGACCGGTACGAGGTTGATACGTGTCGCGGACGGTGCGCAGGCCCGTGCGGGGGCGCCCTTCCCGGGCCCGCGGCAAGGGATGTGAATCCACCCCGCACAGCGTGCTAATGTTCTGCGTGTCGGAAGGCGCCGGACCGAAAGGAAAGGCCCGGAGGACACACCCAATGCGCGGGTGGCGGAATAGGCAGACGCGCTGGATTCAGGTTCCAGTGCCCGCAAGGGCGTGGGGGTTCAACTCCCCCCTCGCGCACACCGAGGGAACGGGTCCCTGCAAGTGACGGAAGTCACCTGCAGGGGCCCGTTTCTCGTTGTCCCGGCGGTCGCGCGCGGGCCCGGTCCCGCCGTGCGGCCGTGACCTATCTCACGGACCGTCATTCCCGCAGTCCCGCCCCCGCGACCGCCCGGCGGCGCAGGAGCAGACCGGCGGGGACGACCGAGGCGACGACGGCGAGGACCGCGCAGGCGGCCGTGGTCGCGGCGAGGGCCGTCCAGGGCAGCCGGAGGCCCGCCGGGACCGACAGCAGGGCCAGGGCCGCCCCCATGCCGGCCAGGTTCAGCGCGGCGGCCAGCAGGCCGAGCAGCGCCCCGACCGCGACCACCAGGAGCGCCTCGGCGGCCACCGTCCACAGCACCTGCGGGCCCGTGGCCCCGGCCAGGCGCAGCGCGACCAGGTCCCGCACCCGGTCGGAGGCCGCCATGACCATGGTGCTGACCAGCGAGATGCCGGTGTACAGCAGCGCGATGCCGAGGACCAGCAGGAGACCGAGCCGGGTGGCGCGGTCGGTGCGGGGACGGACCGCGTCCAGCCACTGCTCCCGGGTGAGCACCCGCCCGCCGGAGGCCCGCACCGCCTCGCGCAGCCCGGCGGCCACGGCGTCCGCGCCGGCGCCGTCGGCCAGGGCGACGTCGACCCGGTCGACGGGGGCGCCGGGCGCGTTGCGGGGGGTGACGTAGACGCCGTTGTCGCCGGTGCCGGTGGCCGTCACCGCGGCGATCCGCAGGGTCCGCCGCGTGCCGTCGGCGAGCCACACCCGGACCCGCTCGCCGACGGTGTGCCGCTCCCACTCCTCGTCGACGACGATCGAGCCGTCGTCGAGGTCGCCGAGCCGGCCGGCGGTGAGCGGCAGGCGCGCGGTGGCGGCCAGGGCGTCCGGGTCGGCGGCCCGGGCGGGCCGGCCGGTCAGGGCCACGCCGTCCTCCAGGACGTGGACGGTGCTGGAGGCGCTCGCCGACACCTCGGCGCCGGGGACCGCGCGCAGGGCGCGCAGCGTCGCCCCGTCGAAGCCGGCGCCGCCCGGCGGGGTGACGACGAACGCGGCGGCCGTGCGCTCCCGCGTCTCGGCGGCCTTCGCCTCGTCCAGGGTGGCCGTGGCGCCCAGCAGCGAACCCGCCAGGGCCACCGTGACCAGGACGGGCGCCGCGACCGCGGCACCGCGCCGCACCCCGGCGGCCGCGTTCTCCCGCACCAGCACACCGGTGGCGCCCGGCAGCCGGGCGGGCAGCCGGGCCAGCAGCCGGGCCAGGGGACGCACCAGCGCCGGGGCGAGCAGCGCCACCGCGGTGATCAGCAGCATCGGGCGGCTCACGTAGGTCTTGCGGTGCAGCAGGTCGCCCGGGTCGCAGGCCAGGGCCCGGGCGAGCGTCACGGCCGCCGCCAGCAGCAGGGCCGCACCGGACAGCAGGCGGCCCCGGGTCAGGACGCCGCTGTCCACGGACGCCTCGCGCAGCGCCTGGAGGGGCCCGGTGCGCCCGGCCCGCCAGGACGCGGCGGCCGCCCCGCCGAGCGCGACGAGCAGGCCGGTCCAGAAGGCCGCGTGGTACGGCCAGGCGTGGTCGCCGAGCGTGAACCAGGCGGGGGCCAGGCCGCCGTCCACCACCCGCGCGACCAGGTGCGGGGCGCCGTACGCGCCGAGCAGGCAGCCGGCCGCCGAGGCGGGGACGCCGACGGCCAGGGCCTCGGCGAGCACCGCGCGGCGCAGCTGTCCGGGCGTCGCGCCCGTGACGCGCAGCAGGCCGAACTCGCGGCGCCGCTGGGCGACCGCGAACGCGAAGGTGGACGCCACGACGAACACCGACACGAAGGCGGTGACGCCGCCGGCCGTGCCGAACAGGGCGTTCAGCGCGGTGAGGGCCTCGCGGTCCCGGTCGGGACCGGCGTCCGCGCGGCGGCGCGCGTCCCCGGTGAGGACCTGCGCGCTGCCGCCCACCACCGCGCGGACGGCCGCCGGGTCGGCGTCCACCACCAGCTGGACGCTGTCCGGCGCGAGGCGGGCGGCGTGGGCGTCGGTGTGGAAGACGGCGTTCTCGAAGCCGCGCGGGGCCAGGACGGCCACGACCCGCACGGTGCCCCGGTCGGTGCGGATCCGGTCGCCGGGCCGCGCCCAGCCGCCGGTGACGGCCACCTCGCCGGCCGCGCGCGGCGCGCGCCCCGCGACGGTCGTGTACGGGGCGAACGCGGCGGTGGACCAGGGGTGGCCCACCAGGTCGGCGGGGGCGCCCGCGGCGCGCACCGGGAACGACCGGTCCTCGACCACGGTGCCCAGCCCGCGCAGCGCGGCGACGGTCCCGGCGGGCACCGGCCGGGGCCGGTCCAGGGGCCGCACCCGGTCGCCGGCCGGGGTCGGCACCCGCAGGGTGTCCGTGCCCCGCACCACGACCGGCGCGGCGGCGAACCGCTGCGGCGCGCGGCCGGGGGCGTCCAGCGAGGCGGCCAGCGCCAGGCCCGTCGCTGTGAGCAGGGCCACGCCCAGCGCGAGGGCGGTGAAGCTGCCGGCGAAGCCGGTCCAGCGGGTGCGCAGGGTGTGCAGGGTGACGGTCAGCACGGGCGGGCCTCCGGGCGGGGCGTGGGGGTGGTGGAGGCGGTGCGGGGGGTGGGCGGGGTGGGTGGGGTGTGGAGGGTGGTGTCCGGGGCCGGGGTGGTGAAGCCGCCGGTGGAGCCGGTCCGGGGGATGGGGCGGGTGCGCCCGGTGGGACGGATGGGCTCAGTGGGACCGATGTGGGTGTCTCCGGTGAGACGGGTGTGTTCGGTGGGTCGGGTGTGCCCGATGGGTCGGGTGTGCCCGGTGACGGTCAACACGGGTGGGTCTCCAGCCGGGTCATGCGGGCGGCGATGGCGGCGGCGTCCGCGCCGGCCAGTTCGCCGTGGACGCGTCCGTCGGTGAGGAAGACCACCCGGTCGGCGTGGGAGGCGGCCACCGGGTCGTGCGTGACCATGACGACCGTCCGGCCCTCCCGGTCCACCACGGCGCGCAGCAGCGCCAGGACCTCGCCGCCGGTCCGCGTGTCGAGGGCACCGGTCGGCTCGTCGCCGAACAGCACCTCGGGGCGGGTGATCAGGGCGCGGGCCAGGGCGACGCGCTGCTGCTGGCCGCCGGACAGCTCGCCGGGCCGGTGCCGCGCCCGCTCGCCGAGGCCGACCCGGTCGAGCACCTCGCGCACCCGCGCCCGGGGCACCCGCCGGCCGGCCAGGCGCAGCGGCAGCGCCACGTTCTGCTCGGCGGTCAGCGACGGCAGCAGGTTGAAGGCCTGGAAGACGAACCCGACGCGTTCGCGGCGCAGCAGCGTCAGCCGCCGCTCGCTCAGCCCGGTCAGGTCGGTGCCGCCCACGGTCACCGACCCGGACGTGGGCCGGTCGAGGCCGGCGGCGCACTGCAGCAGGGTCGACTTGCCGGAGCCGGAGGGGCCCATGACGGCCGTGAACGTCCCCCGGGGGAAGGCGAGCGAGACCGCGTCGAGCGCCGTCACCGCGCTCTCCCCCGAGCCGTACCGCCTGCTGACGGACCGCAGTGCGACGGCCTCGCCGTGCGTCTGTCCCACCTGCCCCAACTCCCTTTTCCCGCCGGTCTCCTGATGCCTCCACGAAACCGTCCGGGGCCCGTCCGGCGCAGTGCGGCAGGGCCTAGAGCGGGGGTAGGGCCAGACCTACCCCCGAACCTCGTGCCGGGCCGATGGCCCGCGGGGCGGCGGGCTCCTACGGTGATCCGCATGGACCCTCGCACCGTGTGGCAGGCCCTGCCCCGCCCCGGCTACCTGCTGTCGGCGTGGCCCTGGCGGTCGGCCGCCTACCTGCTCACCGGCGCGCTGACCGGCCTCCTCGCGCTCGCCGGGATCGCGAGCGCCGCGGTGCTCGGCGGGGTGCTCGCCGTCGTCCTGGTGGGGCTGCCGCTGCTGGTCCTCACGGCCCTGGCGGGCCTGCCGGTGGCCGCGGTGGAGCGGCGCCGGCTGCGCCTGGTCGACGCGGACCCGGCCCCCGGCCGGCACCGGACGCCCGCCGCCGCGGGCCTGCGGGCCTGGCTGGCGACCCGGCTGCGGGAGCGGGCCACCTGGCGGGAGTTCGGCTTCGCCCTGCTGTTCGCGGGGCTGCTGTGGCCGGTCGACGCCCTCGCGCTGACCGTCGTCCTGCTGGCCCCGGCGTCCGTGGCGGCCACCCCGCTGCTCCTGGCCGCCGCGGGCGACGGGCGGGAGGTGAAGGTGCTCAAGCAGTGGACGGTGACCACCTGGCCCGCCGCGTGCGCCGTCGCCGTCCTCGGCCTGGTGCTGCTGGCCCTGGGCGCCTACCTCCTGGGCGTCGCGGCCGGCGCCCGGGCCGGGCTGACCCGGCTGCTGATCGCCCCGCGCGACGGCGACCTGGGCGACCGGGTGGTCGAACTCACCCGTTCCCGCGTGCGGTTGGTGGACGCCTTCGAGGCGGAGCGGCGGCGCATCGAACGCGACCTGCACGACGGGGCGCAGCAGCGGCTGGTGGCGCTGACGATGATGCTCGGCCTCGCCCGGCTGGACGCCCCGCCCGGACCCCTCGCCGAGCAGCTCGCCAGGGCCCACGCCGAGGCGGGCAGGGCGCTGGAGGAACTGCGCGAACTCGTCCACGGCATCCACCCCAAGGTCCTCGCCGACTACGGCCTCGCGGCCGCCGTCGCCGACGCCGCCGACCGCTCCGCCGTCCCCGTCGACGTCGGCCTGGACCTGCCCGGGCGGCTCCCGCAGGCCGTCGAGGCCGCCGCGTACTTCGTGGTCTGCGAGGCGCTCGCCAACGTCGCCCGGCACAGCGGGGCGAGCCGGGCGCGGGTCGGCGGCGGGCACCGCGGGGGGCGGCTGGTGCTGGAGATCCGCGACGACGGCCGGGGCGGCGCCGAGGCCGGGGCGGGCAGCGGGCTGACCGGACTCGCGGACCGGGTGTCGGTGCTCGATGGCACACTCGCCCTGTCCAGTCCGCCCGGCGGACCGACCCTGCTGCGTGTGGAGATCCCTTGCGTCCCGTGCGTCCCGTGCGAGCCGACCGAGCCCTGCGCGTAGTGCTGGCCGAGGACAGCGTGCTGCTGCGGGAAGGGCTCGTCGGCCTGCTGGGCCGCTGCGGACACCAGGTCGTCGCGGCGGTCGGCGACGCCGAGGCACTCGTCGGCGCCGTCCGGGAGCACTCCCCCGACATCGTGGTCACCGACGTCCGCATGCCCCCCGGTTTCCAGGACGAGGGCCTGCACGCGGCCGTGCGGCTGCGCCGGGAGCGGCCGGCCCTGCCCGTCCTCGTCCTCAGCCAGTACGTGCAGCGGACGTACGCCTCCGACCTGCTCGACTCCGGTGACGGGACCGGTGTCGGCTACCTGCTCAAGGACCGGGTCGGGCAGGTCGAGGAGTTCGTCGGGGCGCTGTGCGAGGTGGCGGCCGGCGGCACGGTCGTCGACCCGGAGGTCGTACGGCAGTTGCTGCGCCGGCGCCGCGACCCGCTGGAGCGGCTCACCCCGCGGGAGCGGGAGGTGCTGGCGCTGATCGCGCAGGGCCGGTCCAACGGGGCGATCGCCCGCGACCTGGTGGTCTCCGAGGCGGCCGTGGGCAAGCACATCAGCGGCATCCTCGCCAAGCTGGACCTGCCGCCGACGGACGACGGCCATCGCAGGGTGCTGGCGGTCCTGGCGTATCTGCGGGCGTGAGGAGCGCCGTACGGGCGTTGCGCCGGCGCTGCGAGCAGGCGTGGAGCAGCGGGGCGTGCGCGGGGGCGGGGGACCCGCGCCGGGTCCGTGTGCCGGCGCAGCGGTAGGCCGGCTTCCGCCTCACTGTGGCGAAAGCCATGGCCAGAACATACCGGTTGACTGGTTTCCCGGGCCGGTCCGGAACGCACGATGGTTCCCCAGTCCACGGACCAAGGAGCGATGCGTCATGGCACAGCAGCCCTGCCCCTTCCTCGCGATCGACCCGTCCGGCCAGGACCTCTACGGCCAGATCACCCGCATCCGGGAACAGGGCCCCGCCGTCGAGGTCGAACTCCCCGGCGGCGTCCGGGCCTGGTGGGTCACCGGTCTGGAGCTGAACAAGCGCCTCCTGGCCAGCCCGCTGGTCAGCAAGGACGCGTACCGGCACTGGCCGGCGTGGATCAACGGGGACGTCTCGCGGACCTGGCCGCTGGCCATCTGGGTGTCGGTGCGCAACATGATCACGGCCTACGGCACCGACCACACCCGGCTGCGCAAGCCGATGGCCGCCGCGTTCACCAAGCGCCGCGTCGACGCCCTGCTCCCGCGCATCCGGGAGGTCGTCGACGGCGCCCTCGACGACCTCGCACGGATACCGGCGGGCCAAGTCGTCGACCTGCGCGCCGCGTTCGCCGCGCCGGTACCGCACGAGGTGGTGTGCGAGCTGTTCGGCGTACCGCGCGAGCCGGACGGGCCCGACGGCCCCCGCCAGGCCCTCTACCGCATCATCAACCGCTTCTTCGACACCGAGATCTCCCTGGAGGACGCCCAGGCCAACAACCTCGACCTCTACGCGACGCTGACGGCGTTCCTCGGCGCCAAGCGCGCCCGCCCCGGCGACGACCTGACCACGGCCCTCATCGCCGCCCACGACCAAGGCGCGATGACCGAACAGGAGTTGATGGACAATCTGATCCTGCTGCTGACCGCCGGGTTCGAGACCACGGTCAACCTCATCGACAACACCGTGCACAGCCTGCTCGCCCACCCCGACCAGCTCGCCCTGGTCCGTTCCGGGCGGGCGACCTGGGAGGACGCCGTCGAGGAGTCCCTGCGCCACGAGGCGCCCGGCGCGATGTCGGGCCTGCGCTACGCCGTCGAGGACATCGAGATCGAGCCCGGGCTGACCATCCCCCAGGGCGACCCCGTCGTCGTGTCCTTCGCCGCCGCCGGGCGCGACCCGCAGCGGCACGGCCCGGACGCCGACCGCTTCGACCTCACCCGGCCCACCAGCCGCGACCACATCTCCTTCGGCCACGGCGTGCACCACTGCCTGGGACGGTCGCTCGCCATGGCCGAGGCCACGACCGCCCTGGCCTCCCTCTTCGCCCGCTTCCCGCACCTGGCCCTGGCCGACCCGGCCCGTCCCCCGCGGCGGCTGCGGTCGATCATCTCCACGGGGCACCAGGAACTGCCCGTTCTGCTGCACGGGCGGCGGGAGGAGCGCGGGCGAGGGGCGGTGTCCGGGCGTGGTGCGGTGTCCGGGCGTGGCGCGGTGTCCGGGTGTGGCGCGGTGTCCGGGTGTGGCGCGGTGTCCGGGCATGGTGCGGTGTCCGGGCATGGTGCGGGCGCGCGTCCTGCCGGGGGCGCCGGGCTGGGGCCCGGGCCCGAGGAGCTGCGGGTGATCAGGAAGCTCGCAGATGGGAGCGGTACCACGGTGCCGAGCGCGTGAACGTGCGGGCGAAGCCGTCGCCCGGAGCGCAGTCCAGGTCCTTCCAGAAACCGTCGTCCGCGAACCAGTGGTCGACCGTGAGCAACGAAAGGTGATGCAGCGCGCGCGGTGACCCGGCGGCGCGTTCCAGGGCGGTGGCGACGTCCACCACCGCCCCGCCGCCGGGCCGCCCGACCCGCGCGCACACGGCCTCGACCAGCTCCGCGACCGGCACCGGCTCGGGATGGTTGACGTGGTGCACACCCGGCCCGTGCGCCGGGGACAGGGCCGCGGCCACCACGGCCCGGCCCAGCGTCTCCACGTCGATCATCGACTGCAGCGCCTCGCACCCCGTCACGGCCGCCGACAACTCCCGCATCAGGCCCATCAGTCCGGGCACCACCCAGCGGTCGCCGTCGCCGTACACGAGATGCGGGCGCAGCACCAGGCCTCCCGCGTCGAGGACGTGCCGCTCGGCCGCGGCCCGGGTGCGGCTGGCGGCCGACACGGGCGCGAGCGGCGCCCCGCCGGGTCGCAGCGCCCGGAACGGCCCCCGGCCGTAGACCGCGGCCGTGCTCACGTAGACGATCCGGCGCACGCCGTGGCGCACCGCGTCCTCGACCAGCGCCCGGGTGCCCGCGTCGTTGACGGCGGCGGCGACGTCGGGGTCACCGCCGACCACCGAGGCGCAGTGCACGAGCACGTCCGCTCCGGCGCAGCAGTCGCGCAGGGACGGCGGGTCGGCCAGGTCGCCGGGGATCACGGCTTCGGTGGCGGTGGCGGTTTCGGCGGTGGTTCCGGGACCGGTTCCGGTTCCGGTGCCGGTCCGGGGGCGGGCGTCGGCGGGGCTCGGTGGTGCGTGGCGGGACAGGGCGCGCAGGCGGACGCCGGGGCGTCGGCGTGCCGCGTCCGCGACCCGGCTGCCGATGAAGCCGCCGGCGCCCGTGAGCAGGAGGGTGACCGTCACGGCAGGGACCGCACCGGGGCGTCCGGCTCGCAGGAGAGCGTGGCGCTGAACACGGCCTCGCCGTCCTGCTGCCCCGACACGCGGACCTCCACCTCGTCCGGGCCCTTGTCGAGCACCTCGGCGGCGATCCAGCAGGGGCTGTCCAGTTCGGCGTAGCGGTGGAATGCGACGGTCATCCCGCTCGGCAGGAACGGACGCCGGCCCGTCGCCGCGGTCGCGGCCTGCCGGGCCGCCTCGAACAGGACCATGCCCGGTACGTGGTCGTTGGGGCGCGGGAAGAGGACCGGGTGGCCGGTGTCGACGCGCAGCCGCCACACGCCGGGGCGGTCGGCGGGGGCCAGGACGACGTCCTCGGGCCGGCTCCGGCCGACCAGCTCGGGCGGTACGGCGGGCGGGGGCGGCACCGGGACGCCCAGGGCCGCCAGGGCGTCCAGCCGGGCGCCCCGCAGGCGGCGGTAGGCCAGGGGCGAGGTGCAGCCGGTGCTGCCGGTGCCGCGGGCCACGAGGCGGCCCGCGCGGCGGAACTCCATCGTCGTCCGCATGCTGCTCAGGCCGCGCCCCCGGCGCCGCACCTCGGAGCAGACGACCTCGATGGCGACCGGCTGGGCGGCGTCGGCGGGCCGCAGGGCGTCCGGGGCGAGGGACACGGACATGTCCCACATGACGAAATGGGTGTCCTCCGGGACCCCGAACTCGGCGTGCGCGAGCACCATCGAGGTCTGCCGCAACGTTTCTCCTACGACCATGGGGTCCTGGTGCCGGTCGTCGGGAGGGGAGAAGAAACGGTGGACCGGGGGCCAGTACGCGGTGACGAGGAAGCGGGTGTCGGACAGGCGGCGCCAGTGAGCGGGGAAGACGTCCGACTCGTGGGGGCGGTGGGCGAGCTCGGGGGTGACCCTTCGGGCGGGGGTGCCGGGGATTGCCGGGGTTCTACTGGGTCCGGTGGGGTTTTCGGGCCCTATGGGGCCTGTGAGGTCTAGGGAGCCTGTGACTCCTGTGGAGTTTGCAGACCTGGTGAGGCCTGTGGGGTCTGTGGATCCGGTGAGGCCTGTGAGTCGTGTGGATCCGGTGGTCCTGGTGGAACCGGTGTCTCCGTGGCCGGTGGGTGGGGGTGTCCGGTCGGCCACGGGGTTCGTCGGACCGTCACCCTGTCCGGCCTTGTCGTCCGTGGGCAGGGAGAGAGGGGCTGTAGAGGGCATGAGGAACTCCCAGCATCGGCTGCCTGACTACGGTCGGCGTGGCACTAAGATACGGACGGGCCGGTTTTTTTCAAAGGGTGCGCCGAGCCGCTGGGCCGAGCAACAGGCCCGCGCCGCAGTGACGTTGCGCAGCCACAGAGCCGCTGTCGGGGACAGGGACGCCGCTGCCGGGCACAGTCTCATGCTGGTGCGGGGCGGGCGTCGGCACAGCAGACGCACATGCGAGCCGGCGGAGACGTCGAACAGACGGAGACGCCGCTCAGATCCACGGAGAGCAGGAGGCACCCGATGGCGCGACAGGAGCGCGCGATCCGAACCCGGCGCACCATCCTGGAGGCGGCCGCGGCCGTCTTCGACGAACGCGGCTACACCTCGGCCACCATCGGGGAGATCCTGGAGCGGGCGGGGGTCACCAAAGGCGCGCTGTACTTCCACTTCGCCTCGAAGGAGGAACTGGCGCTCGGTGTCTTCGCGGAGCAACTGGCGATCTCGCTGCCCCCGCAGCCGAGCAAGCTGCAGGAACTCGTCGACTCCGGGCTGGTGATGGCCCAGCGGCTGCGGTGCGAACCGCTGGTGCGGGCCAGCGTCGGCCTCGCCCTCGACCAGGGCGCCATGGACCTCGACCGCACCCCGGCCTTCCAGATGTGGATCGACCAGAACAAGCAGCTGCTCACCGAGGCGAGGGAACGCGGCGAACTGCTCCCGCACGTCGACGCGGCCGAGACCGCCGAGCTGCTGGTCGGCTCCTTCTCCGGGGTGCAGCTGCTGTCGCAACTACGCTGCCAGCGGCAGGATCTGGAACGCCGGGTGATCGTGCTCTTCGAGCA
Organism: Streptomyces sp. NPDC085946; assembly: GCF_044540485.1. Taxonomy (NCBI): domain Bacteria; kingdom Bacillati; phylum Actinomycetota; class Actinomycetes; order Kitasatosporales; family Streptomycetaceae; genus Streptomyces; species Streptomyces sp. NPDC085946. The sequence goes on from NZ_JBITSF010000002.1 coordinate 280,351, forward strand.
CATGCTGCCCAGCATCGCCGTGCCGGCGGTGCTCGCCCGGCTCGACATCGCCGCGGACCGGGCCGAGCGGGTGCTCGCGGAGTCCGGCGCGCGGGTCGGAGAGGCGACGGGGGCGGCGGTGCCGGGTGCCGGTACCGCGGCGGGGCCGGTGACGGAGGGGGAGCCGGTGTCGGGGACGGAGCCGGTGTCGGAGTCGGAGGCGGAGTCGAGGGTGACGGCCTGGTCGGGTGGTGACGGACCGGCCTTCGCCGGTGGCCGAGTCGAGTGACCGCCGGGTCGACCGTGACGGTCGTGGCCGGGTCGACCATGACGGTCGTGGCCGGGGCGGGGCAGGGGACATCCGTGGAGTTGTCCACATCAGCGGAGTTGTCCACAGGGTCTGACGCGCTCCGCCGCCCGGTTGTACCGTCGACACGAGTTGATGTTCGTGCGTGCGGGGGGAGGCGGTCGCGGTGACCGAGGTCGGTGCGGAGGCTACCGGAGCGAAGAAGCCGGAGGCCGATCGGACGAAGCGGACCGGGGCGGGGCAGCCGGAGACGGAGCAGCCGCGAGCGGGGCAGTCGGAGGCGGGCGACGCCGAGGGCCGGACGGCGGCCGGCAGCAGGGGGGCGGCCGTCGTAAGCGGGGCGGCACGCCGGCTGCCGCGGGTGCGCGGGTTCGCCGCATGGCCCGCCGAGGACTCGCCCAAGGACGAGGGGAAGGCGCGACGCAAGCAGGTCCCGCGCCACGCGCACGCCACGCTGGACCTGGACTCCGCCCGGCCCGACACGGTGGCCGCGGTCGAGGAGTCCAACCGCGGACGGCTCCCCGACCTCATCCCGATCCGGGTCGGCCGGATGGCCGCCACCCCGTTCGCCTTCCTGCGGGGTTCGGCCGGCCTCATGGCCCACGACCTGGCCCGCACCCCCACGACCCGGATCCGCGCCCAGATATGCGGCGACGCCCACGCGGCCAACTTCGGCCTCTACGGCGACGCACGCGGCCGCCTGGTCATCGACCTCAACGACTTCGACGAGACGATCCAAGGCCCCTGGGAGTGGGACCTCAAACGCCTCGCCGCCTCGCTCGTCCTCGCGGGCCGGGAGGCCGGCGCGGACGAGGACACCTGCCGCCAGGCCGCCCACGACGCGGCGGGCGCCTACCGCCGCACCATGCGGCTGCTCGCCAAGCTGCCGGTCCTGGACGCGTGGAACGCCATCGCGGACGAGGAACTGGTCTCCCACACCGACGCCCACGACCTGCTCGGCACGCTCGAACGGGTCTCCGAGAAGGCGCGCCACAACACCAGCGGACGCTTCGCCGCCAAATCGACCGAGACCACCGAGGACGGCGGACGCCGCTTCGTCGCCGCCCCGCCCGTACTGCGGCCCGTCCCCGACGTGGAGGCCGCGCTCGTGGCGGAGTCCCTGGAGGAGTACCTGACCACCCTGCCGGAGGACCGCCTGCCCCTGCTGGCCCGCCATGCCGTCCACGACGTGGCGTTCCGCATCGTCGGCACGGGCAGCGTCGGCACCCGCTCGTACGTCGTCCTCCTGCTCGACCACCGCGGCGAATCCCTCATATTGCAGGTGAAGGAGGCCCGCGCCTCGGCGCTGCTGCCCCATCTGGCCACAGCCGGCTTCGAGACACCGCCGGCCGGTCACGAGGGCCGCCGGGTGGTCCTGGGCCAGAAGCGCATGCAGGTGGTCAGCGACGTCCTGCTGGGCTGGACGACGGTCGACGGCCATCCCTTCCAGGTCCGCCAGTTCCGCAACCGCAAGGGCAGCGTGGACCCCGCGGCCCTGGCCGCCGACCAGATAGACGACTACGCCCGTATGACCGGCGCCCTCCTGGCCCGCGCCCACTCCCACAGTGCCGACCCGCGCCTCGTCGCCGGCTACTGCGGCAAGAGCGAGGAGCTCGACGAGGCGATCGCCGCCTTCGCGGTCTCCTACGCCGACCGCACCGAGGCCGACCACGCGGAACTGGTGGCGGCGGTGCGGGCGGGGAAGGTGGCGGCTGAGCTGGGGGTGTGAGGGGGCGGGCTTGGAGGTCGAGGGGGAGGGAGGGGAGGGGGGAGGGGGAGGGGAGCCCCCTCAGGAAGTTCCGGAGATTTGCGGTGCAGCCCAGCCCAGCCCAGCCCCGCCGGAAGCCGAGCCCACCCGCCCCGTGGCCTACGCTGGTCGGGTGACGACCCCGGAAGCTGAGCAGTCCCGCCCGGAGGAGCGGCTGGAGAAGGCCGTCCGGGCCGCCGAGCAGGCGTTGATCGAGTTCGAGATCGCGGTGGAGACCTTCCGCGTCGAGGTGGAGAACTTCTCGCGCCTCCACGAGGAGAAGCTCGGCCCGATGTACGCCCGTCTCGAGGAGCTGGACGCGCGGATCGCCGAGGCCAGGGCCGCCCGCACCGGCGACCCGGAGGACGTCCGCAGGGCCCAGGAACTGCGGGCGCACCTGATCCCCGTCCCGGGCGTCGAGGAGCTGCTGCACGGCTGGATGGGCGGCGAGGGCCTGTTCCCGGAGGCGGCGGCGATGCTCACGGACCAGCCGGTGCGGCCCCCGCGGCGGGTACGGCCCAGTGACGAGGCCCGCAAGCTCTACCGCGACCTGGCCCGCAAGGCGCACCCGGACCTGGCGCAGGAGGAGAAGGAGCGGGCGCGGCGCGAGGAGTTCCTCACCCGTGTCAACGCCGCCTACGCCTGCGGTGACGAGGCGGAACTGCGGGAGCTGGCCGAGGAGTGGGCCGCGGGTCCGGAGCCGGCACCGCGCCCGAGCCGTGCCGAGGAGCTGTACGCGCGCCTGGAGTGGCTGTCTCAGCGCAAGGAGCTGCTGACCCTGCTCGCCAAGGAGCTGGAGGACAGCGCCATAGGCTCGATGCTCCGGCTCGCCCCGGAGGACCCCGACGGGCTCCTCGACGACATCGCCCGGCAGCTGCTCGGCGACGTCGCCCGGCGTGAGGCGGAGCTGGCCGCACTGCTGGGCTAGCGGAGGTGCGCACGTCGGGTAGCGTCGGGGGTATGCAATTCGGAGCTGGTGTGCCCACGGTCGGGGTCGGGGACCTCAAGGACGGCGACTTCCTGCTGGACGTCCGGGAGGACGACGAGTGGAAGGCCGGCCACGCCGAAGGGGCGCTGCACATCCCCATCAGTGAGTTCGTGGCCCGTTACGGCGAGCTGACCGAGGCGGCGCCGCAGGACGGCCGTGTCCATGTGATCTGCCGTTCCGGCGGCCGGTCGGCGCAGGTCACCATGTATTTGGTGCAGCAGGGCATCGACGCGGTGAACGTGGACGGCGGCATGCAGGTGTGGGAGGCCGCGGGCCGCCCCGTCGTCACCGACGAGGGGCAGCCGGGCTTCGTCCTGTAGCGGGACGCTGACGCGGCGGGGGTCCCTGCGGGAGCCCCGCCGAAGAGGGGCTTCGTGGGAGTGCTCAGCGGTCGAAGTCCACTTCCACCCTCTCGGTCACCGGATGCGACTGGCAGGCCAGCACGTATCCCGCTTCCGTCTCCTCCCGTTCCAGGGCGAAGTTGCGATCCATGCGCACCTCGCCCGAGACCAGGAAGGCCCGGCACGTGCCGCACACGCCGCCCTTGCAGGCGTAGGGCGCGTCGGGCCGGTTGCGCAGCACCGTGTCCAGCAGGGATTCGCCGTCCTGGACGGGCCAGGTTCCGCCGCGTCCGTCGAGCCGTGCGGTGACCGTGCTGTGTGCCGGAGCCGTCGTGACGGAGGAGGCCGGGGCGGCGTCCACGTGGAAGATCTCCTCGTGGATGCGGCCGCGCGGCACCTGGAGGGCCCGCAGGGTCCGCTCGGCCTCCTGCACCAGGCCGTACGGTCCGCACAGGAACCAGCCGTCGACCCGGTCCACGGGCAGCAGCGCCGGCAGCAGCCCGGTCAGCCGTTCCTGGTCGAGTCGTCCGGAGGGCAGCCCGGCCTGTTGTTCCTCCCGGGAGAGCACGGTGACCAGGTGCAGCCGTTCCGGGTAGCGGTCCTTGAGGTCGGCGACCTCCTCCAGGAACATCGTCGACGCGGACGTCCGGTCGCTGCGGATCAGGCAGAACCGTGCCCGCGGCTCGCGGGCCAGCAGGGTCGAGACGATCGACAGCACGGGGGTGATCCCGCTGCCGCCGACGATCGCGGCGTACAGGCCGGGGGCCGGCTCCAGCGTGAACCGGCCCGCCGGGGTCATCACCTCCAGCTCGTCCCCGACGACGATCTCCTTCAGCGCGTACGTCGAGAAGGCGCCGCCCTCGACCAGCCGCACTCCGACCCGCAGGGTGGCGGGGCCGGTGCCGTCCGGTGCCGGGGAGCAGATCGAGTACGTGCGCCGTATCTCCAGTCCGTCGACGGTGTGCCGCAGGGCGAGGTGCTGGCCGGGGGCGTGGCGGTACTCCTCGCGGAGTCCGGCGGGCACGGCGAGGGTGAGGGCCACGGAGTCGTCGGTGAGCCGGTCTACCGCGGCCACCCGGAGCCGGTGGAAGCGTGCCATCACAACTCCTTGAAGTGGTCGAACGGTTCGCGGCAGCCGAGGCACCGGCGCAGCGCCTTGCACGCGGTGGAGGAGAACCGGCTGAGCAGTTCGGTCTCCGCGGAGCCGCAGTGCGGGCAGCGGACGGGGTCCGGGTCGGGGGGCGTGCCGGGCGTGCTCAGCGTGCGGGTCGGTCCGAGTGCCACGGTGACCGGGCCGCCGTCCTCGCGTCGCGTGCGCGGCGGTGCGATCCCGAACTCCCGCAGTTTGCGGCGGCCTTCGTCGGTGATGTCGTCCGTCGACCAGGCGGGTGCGAGCACGGTGCGGACGCTGACCTCCCGCACGCCGTGCTCGCGCAGCACCCGCTCTATGTCCAGGGACATCGCCTCGACGGCCGGGCAGCCGGTGTACGTGGGGGTCAGGTCGACCTCGACCGCGTCCGTGCCGCGGATCCGCACCGCGCGCACCACGCCCAGTTCGCGCAGGGTGAGGACGGGCAGTTCGGGGTCGGGGACCGAGCCGGCCAGGTCCAGGAGCTCGGCTTCGAGCGCGGTGACCGTCACCATGTCGCCCCCGGGTGGCTGCGGTGCAGGTGCTGCATCTCGGCCAGCATGCGTCCGAAGGGCTCGGTGTGCAGGCCCTGCCGGCCGGCGCCCGCCGACCACGCTCCCGACCTCGGTCCCTCGGGCACGGTCAGGGTGGCCCGGCGCAGCACGTCCCCGACCTGTTCCAGCCAGGCGGCTTCCAGGCCCGCCCGGTCGGCGTCGAGGCCTTCCACCGGCTGGAACGGCTCGTCGGTGTAGCGCCACAGCGCCTCGACGGCGGCCTGCATCCGCCGGTGGCTGACGTCCGTGCCGTCGCCGAGGCGCAGGGTCCACTGTTCGGCGTGGTCGCGGTGGTAGGCGACCTCCTTGACGGCTTTCGCGGCCAGCGGCGCGAACGGGCCGTCGCCCGCGGCGAGTTCGGTGTACAGCAGGTGCTGGTAGGTGGAGAAGTACAGCTGCCGGGCGATGGTGTGGGCGAAGTCGCCGTTGGGCTGTTCCACCAGCTGGAGGTTGCGGAAGGCGCGCTCCTCGCGCAGGTAGGCCAGTTCGTCCTCGTCGCCCACCATCGACAGCAGCACGCGGGCCTGGCCCAGCAGGTCCAGCGCGATGTTGGCGAGGGCGACCTCCTCCTCCAGGACGGGGGCGTGCCCGGCCCACTCTCCGAGGCGGTGGGAGAGCACCAGGGCGTCGTCGCCGAGCGCGAGGGCCGCCTGGGCGGGGACGGCTGTCGCGGGGGCCGTCGTCTGCGGGGTCGTCACAGGTGCTGCACCCCCTCCGGGATCTCGTAGAACGTCGGGTGCCGGTAGGGCTTGTCGGCGGACGGTTCGAAGAACGGGTCCTTCTCGTCGGGTGAGGACGCCGTGATCGCGGACGACGGGACGACCCAGATGGAGACGCCCTCGCCGCGGCGGGTGTAGAGGTCGCGGGCGTTGCGCAGGGCGAGTTCCGCGTCGGGGGCGTGCAGGCTGCCGGCATGGGTGTGGGACAGGCCGCGGCGCGAACGCACGAAGACCTCCCACAGGGGCCAGTCGGTGGTGGTCATGCCCGCGCCTCCTCGCGCTCGCCGGTGGTGCCGCTGCTGTGCTTGGCCGCGTGGGCCGCGGCCGCCTCCCTGACCCACGCGCCCTCTTCGTGGGCCCGCCTGCGCTGGGACAGGCGCTGTTCGTTGCAGGGGCCGTTGCCCTTGAGGACCTGCTGGAACTCGGTCCAGTCGATCGGGCCGAAGTCGTGGTGGCCCCGTTCCTCGTTCCACTTCAGCTCCGGGTCGGGGAGCGTGAGGCCCAGGGACTCGGCCTGCGGGACGCAGATGTCGACGAAGCGCTGGCGCAGCTCGTCGTTGGAGTGCCGCTTGATCTTCCAGGCCATCGACTGCGCCGAGTGCTGCGAGGCGTCGTCCGGGGGGCCGAACATCATCAGCGACGGCCACCACCAGCGGTTCACCGCGTCCTGTGCCATGGCGTGCTGCTCCGGGGTGCCGCGGCTGAGCGCGAGCAGCAGTTCGTAGCCCTGGCGCTGGTGGAAGGACTCCTCCTTGCAGATGCGGACCATGGCGCGCGCGTACGGCCCGTACGAGCAGCGGCACAGCGGCACCTGGTTGGTGATCGCGGCGCCGTCCACCAGCCAGCCGATCGCGCCGACGTCCGCCCAGGTCAGCGTGGGGTAGTTGAAGATCGAGGAGTACTTCTGCCGGCCGGTGTGCAGCTTGTCGAGCAGCTCGTCGCGGCCGACGCCGAGGGTCTCGGCGGCGCTGTAGAGGTACAGGCCGTGCCCGGCCTCGTCCTGCACCTTGGCCATGAGGATGGCCTTGCGGCGCAGCGAGGGGGCGCGGGTGATCCAGTTGGCCTCCGGCTGCATGCCGATGATCTCGGAGTGGGCGTGCTGGGCGATCTGCCGGACCAGCGTCGCGCGGTAGGCGTCCGGCATCCAGTCGCGGGGCTCGATGCGCTCGTCGGCGGCCACGGCCGCGTCGAAGGCGCGCTGGTAGCCGGTGGTGTCGTCGGCGGTGTCCGGTGCGCCGTGTGCCTGGTTACGGGCCGTCTCGTGCGCGGCTGCTGTCGCCATGAGTCCCCCTCGACCTGGGCTCTGCCGGGAACACACTCCCGACCGATCGTTCGGTTCGTGCGATTCCATGGTGAGACGGCGGCCGTAAGGTGTCAACCGTTGTGGACAACCTGCGGGCTCGCCTGTGGATAACCTGCGGGGGTCCCGGTGGGGGCAGGGGCGAGGGACCGCTGTGGACGGCGGGCCGCACCGCCGCCGTCCTCCACCGCCGCGCGGGTGACCCGCCGCGGTGTGGCGATGGCCACGGCAGGGCCGGCGGGCGGGGGCTGTGCCCGGCGGGCGGGCCTGGATACCGTGCCCGTGCCGGTGCCGTGCGGTGGCGGCGCAGGTGTACGACGCCCCGCGGCCGGGCGGACTGAACGACGGACCGGATCGGGGAACGGGGCGGAATGAACGCGTACGACAACGGCTCGGATCCGCGGCACGAACCGACGGAGCCGGCCGGGCCGGCGGACGCGCCAGGGCCGACGCACTCGCCAGGGCCGACGGACGCGACCGGACCCGGGTCGACCGGCCCCGGGCCGGCCGGGTCCGCCGGGCCCGGTGAGCCGCCCCGGCTCACCGATCCGACCGGGACCACCGATCCGACCGGAACCATTGAGCCCACCGAGCCGACCGCAGGCACCGAACCGACGGAACCGACCGGACCCGCGCCCTCCGGGCCCACCCCAGGCACCCAGCCGACCGCAGGTACCGGGCCGACCGCAGGCACCGAGCCGGCGGAACCGGCCGGACCCGCGCCCTCCGGCCCGCGTACGCCACCGGCCCCACCACCGGCACCCCTCGGCCCGTCCGGCTGCTCGCCCGTACCCCTGGACCCCCCGCCCGCCTCACCCCGTACCGGCGTGGCCGCCCTCTCCCTGCCCTACCGGATCGCTGCCGCCGTGGCGCTGGCCGTCGTCGCCGCCGGGGTCTGCGCGCACCTCGTCTTCACGTTCCTGCACGTGGCGCCGTCGAACACCGTCACCAAGGAGCACGGCCGGGTGATCGACGACTGGATCTACCCGGAGTTCGAGCAGAACTGGAAGCTGTTCGCGCCGAACCCGCTGCAGCAGAACATCGCCGTGCAGGTCCGGGCCGACGTGCGCACGGCGGAGGGCGCGATCCGCACCACCGGCTGGTACGACCTGTCCGCCCAGGACGGCCGGGCCATCGACGGCAACCCGCTGCCGAGCCACACCCAGCAGAACGAGCTGCGCCGCGCCTGGGACTTCTTCGTCGCCACGCACGGCGCCGACAACCGCCCGGTCGGCATGCGCGGCGCGCTGGCCGAGACGTACCTGCGCCGGATCGCGGTGCTGCGTCTCGGCCGGGAGGACGCGGCCGGTCCCGGCGGTGTCGTGCAGCGCGTCCAGTTCCGCTCGCGCACCACCACCGTGCCGGCGCCCGAGTGGAGCCGTGAGCGGGTCGCGACGGCACCGGTGTACCGGGAGCTGCCGTGGTGGCCGGTGCCGGAGGCCGAGGCCCGGGGAGGTGTGCGGTGAACCGGGCCGTCCTGGGCCTGTCGCGCGGCATCGCGCGCGTCACCGAAGCGCCGCTGGGCCCGTACCAGAGCGCCGTGGTCCGGATCGGCTTCGCCCTGACGTGGCTGCTGTTCCTGCTGCGCGAGTTCCCGCACCGCCACGAGCTCTACGGGCCCGACGGCCCGTGGAGCTGGGACCTGGCCGAGCAGCTGATCAGTGTCAACGGCGCGTTCACCGCCTTGATGTGGACGGACGGCCGGCTGTGGTTCGAGGCGGGGTACGCGTTCGCGCTGCTGGCCGCCGCCCTGCTGGCGCTGGGTTGGCGCACCCGCACCCTGTCGGTGCTGTTCATGGTCGGGGTGCTGTCGCTGCAGAACCGCAGCGTCTTCATGGGCGACGGCGGCGACAACGTGCTGCACCTGATGTCGATCTACCTCGTGTTCACACGCTGTGGCCGGGTCTGGTCGCTGGACGCCCGGCGGGAGCGGCGGGAGCGGGCGGCACGCGCGCGGGGGGAGCGGGTCGTGGACCGGACCGGCCCGCTGCTGTGGGGCGTGTTCGGGCTGGTGCTGGCCGCGGCCGCGCTGGCCGGCCGGTTCGACGGGGACTGGCTCATACCGGCGGTCCTGTGGGGCGCCTGGCTGGCGCAGGCCCTGTGGTGGCTGGCCGGTCGCGGCGCGCGGACCGGGCAGCCGCGCGTCCTGCTCGACGTCGTCGCCAACGTCGTCCACAACGGCGCCCTGCTGGTGATCATGGCGGAGGCGTGCCTGATCTACGCGGCGGCCGGCTGGTACAAGATCCAGGGTTCCCGCTGGCAGGACGGCACCGCCGTCTACTACCCGCTGCACCTGGAGTACTTCTCGCCCTGGCCCGCCCTGGCCGATCTGCTGTCCGCCAGCGGCACCGTGGTGATGCTCGTGACGTACGGGACGGTCGCCGCGCAGGTCGCCTTCCCGTTCACGCTGTTCAACCGGCGGGTCAAGAACGTGCTGCTGGCCGTGATGATGACCGAGCACGCGGTGATCGCCGTGGTCCTGGGCCTGCCGTTCTTCTCGCTGGCCATGATCGCGGCGGACGCCGTGTTCCTGCCGACGGCCTTCCTGCGCCGGGTGGGCGGGCGGGCGGCACGCGTGCGCGGCCGGCTGGTCCGGCGCGGCGGCCGGGAAGCCGGGTCCGGGCCGCGGGCCGAGGAGCGGCCCGAGCGCCCGCACGTAGGCTTCCCGGCATGACCGATCCCGCCGTGGGCCTGCCCGAGCCCGTGACCGCCTGGCACCGGCTGGCCGCCGGCTGCGTCCTGCTCGACGGCTTCCACGCCCTCAAGCACGCCGTGCGCTTCGGGGCCGTGATCCCGGTGGCGGTCACCGCCGACCGGGCGGCGGCGCTGGCCCTCGCCGACGAGCTCGCCCCGGACGTCCGGGGCGCCCTGGAGGCGCTGCTCACGGAGGTCCCGCAGGCGGCCTACGCGTCCCTCGTCCCGCGCCCGCACCCGACCGCCGTGGCCGCCCTGGCCGTACGCCCCTCCCGCGCGGACAACCTGGAGAAGCTGGCGCACGGCCCCCGCACGGCGCCGGTCGTGGTCCTGGACAACCCGCGCAACCTGGGCAACGCGGGGGCCGTGATCCGGCTGGCGGCCGGTTTCGGGGCGACCGGGGTGGTCACCACCGGCACGCTGGACCCCTGGCACCCGACGGTGGTGCGCGGCGGGGCGGGGCTGCACTTCGCGACCGCCGTGGAACGGCTCGCCGTCGGCGAGCTGCCGTCCGGTCCGGTGTTCGCCCTCGACCCGGAGGGCGAGGACATCCGCGGCCTGGAGCTGCCGGACGAGGCGCTGCTCGCCTTCGGCTCCGAGCGCAGCGGGCTCTCCGCCGACCTGCGCGCGCGAGCCGACCACCTGGTGTCCCTGCCGATGCGCCCCCAGGTCTCCAGCTACAACCTCGCCACGAGTGTGGCCATGACGCTGTACCACTGGAGCGCCACCGGGGGCGCACCGCGCGTGCCGTAGACGGGCGCCCCGGAGGCACGCGCCCGCGGGGCGGTCCTCACGCCTCCCGGCGCACCTCGACGACCCGGAAGCGGTTGGCGACGAAGGCCCCGTCGCACAGGGCCGCGTTGGCCGCCGGGTTGCCGCCGGAGCCGTGGAAGTCGGAGAAGGCGGCCGTCTGGTTGACGTACACCCCGCCGGTGAGGTTGAACGACAGCTGGGCCGACTCCTCCAGGCAGACCTCCTCGATGGCCTCCTCGACCTCCGGGTCGGTGGTGTACGCGCCGACCGTCATCGCGCCCTTCTCGCGGACCGTGCGCCGCAGCAGCGCCACCGCGTCCGCCACCGAGTCGACCGCGACGGCGAAGGAGACCGGCCCGAAGCACTCGCTCATGTAGGCCGCCTCGGCGTCCGGCTTGGCGCCGTCCAGCTTGACGATCACCGGGGTGCGGACCACCGCGCCGGGGAAGTCGGGGTTGCTGATCTCGCGCGAGGCGAGGGCGACCTCCCCGAGACCGGCGGCGGCCTCCAGGCGGGCCTTCACGTCCGGGTTGACGATCGCGCCGAGCAGCGCGTTCGCGCGGGCGTCGTCGCCGAGCAGGCCGTCCACGGCCCGGGCGAGGTCGGCCACCACCTCGTCGTACGACTTGGGACCCTGGTCCGTGGTGATGCCCTCGCGCGGGACGAGCAGGTTCTGCGGGGTGGTGCACATCTGGCCGCTGTACAGCGACAGCGAGAAGGCCAGGTTGGACAGCATGCCCCGGTAGTCGTCGGTCGACTCCACGATCACCGTGTTGACGCCGGCCTTCTCGGTGTAGACCTCGGCCTGGCGGGCGTTGGCCTCCAGCCACTCGCCGAACGACGTCGATCCGGTGTAGTCGATGATCCGGATCTCCGGGCGGAGCGCCAGCGTCCTGGCGATGCCCTCGCCGGGCCGCTCGGCGGCCAGCGCCACCAGGTTCGGGTCGAAGCCGGCCCCGGCGAGCACCTCGCGCGCCGCCTGCACGGTCAGCGCGAGCGGCAGCACCGCGCGCGGGTGCGGCTTGACCAGGACCGCGTTGCCGGTGGCGAGGGAGGCGAACAGGCCCGGGTAGCCGTTCCACGTGGGGAAGGTGTTGCAGCCGATGACCAGGCCGATCCCGCGCGGCACGGGCGTGAACCGCTTGGTCAGCACCAGCGGGTCGCGCTTGCCCTGCGGCTTGGTCCACTCGGCCGTCCCGGGCGTGCGGACCTGCTCCGCGTACGCGTACGCCACCGCCTCCAGGCCGCGGTCCTGCGCGTGCGGGCCGCCCGCCTGGAACGCCATCATGAACGCCTGGCCGGAGGTGTGCATGACCGCGTGCGCGAACTCGTGCGTCCGGTCGCTGATCCGCTTGAGGATCTCCAGGCAGACCGCCGCGCGCAGCTCCGCGCCCGCGTCCCGCCAGGCCCGCTGCCCGGCCTTCATGGCGGGCAGCAGCACGTCGAGGTCCGCGTGCGGGTAGCTCACGCCCAGCTCGACGCCGTACGGGGAGACCTCCTCGCCCACCCAGTCGTCGGTGCCGGGCTGGCCGAGGTCGAGGCGGGAGCCGAGCAGGGCGTCGAAGGCGGCCTTGCCCGCCGCGGCGTCCAGGCTGCCGTGCTCACCGTAGGCCTTGGGGTGCTCGGGGTGCGGGGACCAGTACGCGCGGGTGCGGATCGCTTCCAGCGCCTGGTCGAGGGTGGGCCGGTGCTTGGCGATGAGGTCGTGCGCGGTGAGGTCGGCGGCCATGCGGGACCAACTCCTCGTCTCGAGAACTCTTCGTCGAGTTCATGACCTGGCAGAAACATGGGCAGGAATGAGCGGTCAGGGCTAGAGTAACCGAACGATCGGTCGGGACAAGGGGGCCTGCCGCATCTGTGGACAACGCCGTGCGGGAGGATCGCGCACATGACAGCACTCGACCTCAGCAGCCCCGTGGCCGTCGTCGGCACCGGCACCATGGGCCAGGGCATCGCCCAGGTCGCGCTGGTGGCGGGTCACCCGGTGCGGTTGTACGACGCCGTCCCCGGCCGCGCGCGGGAGGCGGCCGCGGCCATCGGCGCCCGGCTCGACCGGCTCGTCGAGAAGGAGCGGCTCACCGCCGCCGACCGGGACGCCGCCCGCGCCCGGCTGCGGCCCGCCGGCGGTCTCGCCGACCTGGCGGACTGCGCCCTGGTGGTGGAGGCCGTCCTGGAGCGGCTGGACGTCAAGCAGGAACTCTTCCGCGAGCTGGAGGACGTCGTCGCCGACGACTGCCTGCTCGCCACCAACACCTCGTCCCTGTCCGTGACGGCCGTCGGCGGCGTCCTGCGCCACCCGGGCCGCTTCGTCGGACTGCACTTCTTCAACCCGGCACCGCTGATGCCGCTGGTGGAGGTCGTCTCCGGGTTCGCCACCGACCCCGCCGCGGCCACGCGCGCCCACGACACCGCCCGGACCTGGGGCAAGACGCCGGTCGCCAGCGCGGACACCCCCGGCTTCATCGTCAACCGCATCGCCCGGCCCTTCTACGCCGAGGCCCTCGCGGTGTACGAGTCCCGGGGCGCCGACCCCGCCACCATCGACGCGGTGCTGCGCGAGTCGGGCGGCTTCCGGATGGGCGCCTTCGAACTGACCGACCTGATCGGACAGGACGTCAACGAGTCCGTCACGCACTCCGTGTGGCAGTCCCTCTTCCAGGACGTGCGCTTCACCCCGTCGCTCGCCCAGCGCCGCCTGGTCGAGTCCGGCCGCCTCGGCCGCAAGAGCGGCCGGGGCTGGTACGCGTACCCCGAGGGGGCCGGTGCCGCCGGGCGCCCCGAGCCGCACACCGCCGCCCCCGCCGACCCGCCCCCGTACGTCGTCCTGCACGGCGACCTGGGCCCGGCCGTCGGCCTGGTCGCCCTGATCCGCGAGGCGGGCATCGAGGTCCGCGCGCAGGACGGGGACGGCGACGGGCGGCTCGGCCTGCCCGGCGGCGGGGAGCTGCGGCCGGCCGACGGCCGGACCTGCGCGGAGCTCGGGGACGCCGTCCAGTTCGACCTGGCCCTCGACTACCGCGCGGCCGCCCGCGTCGCCCTGGCGGCGTCCGAGGACGTCTCCCCGCGGACCCTCGCCGAGGCCACCGGCCTGTTCCAGGCGCTCGGCAAGAAGGTGAGCGTCATCGGGGACGTGCCCGGCATGATCGTCGCCCGTACGGTGGCCCGGATCATCGACCTGGCGTTCGACGCCGTCGCCCGGGGCGTGGCCGGCCGGGAGGACGTCGACACCGCGATGCGCCTGGGCGTGAACTACCCCCTCGGTCCCTTCGAGTGGAGCCGCCGGCTCGGCGGCCGCTGGGCCTGTTCCGTGCTGGACAACCTGCACGCGGGCGACCCGTCCGGGCGGTACGCGCGCTCCCTCGCGCTGCACCGCCACGCCGCCGCCTCCGACAAGCGGGAGGGCAATGCCCCATGACCACCGCCAAGCGCGACACGTACACCCCCGAGACGCTGCTCTCGGTGGCCGTGCAGGTCTTCAACGAGCGCGGCTACGACGGCACTTCCATGGAGCACCTGTCCAAGGCGGCGGGCATCTCCAAGTCGTCGATCTACCACCACGTCGCCGGCAAGGAGGAGTTGCTGCGCCGCGCCGTCAGCCGGGCGCTGGACGGGCTCTTCGGGATCCTCGACGAGGAGCACGCGCGCGCGGGGCGCGCCGCCGAGCGCCTGGAGTACGTCGTGCGGCGCATGGTCGAGGTGCTCATCGCCGAACTGCCGTACGTGACGCTGCTGCTGCGGGTGCGCGGCAACACGGACACCGAGCGCTGGGCCCTGGACCGGCGCCGGGAGTTCGACCACCGGGTGGCCGAGCTGCTGAAGGCGGCGGCCGCCGACGGCGACGTGCGTGACGACGTGGAGGTGCGGCTGGCGACCCGGCTGGTCTTCGGAATGATCAACTCCATCGTGGAGTGGTACCGGCCGGACGTGCGCGGCATGGGCGAGCGCGAGGTGGGCGAGGCGGTCGCCCGGCTGGTGTTCGAAGGGCTGCGCCGGGCCGGCTGAGGGCGTCGGCCCGAACGCCTCGGTGACGGGCCCCTCGTCGGCCCGTCACCGGGCCCACGGCAGGCCCACGGCGGGCGGTCGGCGCGGTGAGTACGCGCGTGGCCGTCGTGAGTACGCCGTCCGGTGCCGCCGCCGGGGCCCCGGTGACGGGCCGGGGCCGTGCTCCACGGCGACGCGCCGTCCTCCCCGGCCCCGCCTCCGCCGGCCACCGGATCCGGTGGCGGGCACGCCTCGTGGCGCCCTCGTTCGGCCTGCCGCTGCCCGCGCCGGAGTCCGGCCGGTCCGCCTGCCGTGACGGCCCCGGCACCTTCGGGGGCCTGCTCCACCGGCCCGCCGCCCTGCCGGCGCCCGCCCTGCCGGCGCCCGCCCGGGTGCTGCCGCACCGCCGGTTCCCGCGCGGGCTGCGGACGGCGGCGGCCGGTGCCGCGCCCGGGACCGCGTCGCAGCCCGTGCTCCTCGCGGCGCTGCCGGGACCGGCGGCGGCCGCGGGCCGGCCGCCGCGGTCCGCACCGCTCAGCCCTGCGGCTCCAGGTCCTCCTCCTCGAACACCAGCAGCGTGCGCGTGCTGAGCACCTCCGGGATGGCCTGGAGCCGGGTCAGCACCAGTTCCCGCAGCGCGCGGTTGTCCGGTGTGTGCACCAGCAGCAGCACGTCGAAGTCCCCGCCGACCAGGGCGATGTGGGAGGCGCCGGGCAGCTGCCGGAGCTGTTCGCGCACCGTGCGCCAGGAGTTCTGGACGATCTTCAGCGTGATGTACGCGGACGTGCCGTGCCCCGCCCGCTCGTGGTCGACGCGGGCGCCGAAACCCCGGATGACGCCGTCCTCGACGAGCCGGTTGATGCGCGCGTAGGCGTTCGCGCGGGAGACGTGGACGCGTTCGGCGACCGACCGTATCGAGGCGCGGCCGTCCGCCTGGAGCATGCGCAGGATGTCCTGGTCGATGGCGTCCAGGGGACGCGGCGGTGGCAGAGCGGTGGTGTCCGGCACGGCCTCGGCCATTTGTTCAGATGCCACCTGCCCCCGCCTCTCCGCCGTGGACGTACTGCGTCCATCACAGGCTGTGGAGAACCGTTTGTCCACAGCCTGGGCCCACCCGTAGCCAAAATGTGCCGACGACCGAACAATCGGTAGGTGAGGCGCGTCACAGACGCCGCGTCTCCCCGAGCCACTCCCACGAGGAGGTGCCGTCATGACGGTCATGGAGCAGCGTGGCGCGTATCGGCCCACGCCGCCGCCCGCCTGGCAGCCCCGCACCGACCCCGCGCCGCTGCTGCCCGACCCGGAGCCGTACCGCGTCCTGGGGACCGACGCGGCCGCCGAGGCCGACCCGGAGCTGCTGCGGACGCTGTACGGCCGGCTGGTGAGCGGCCGCCGGTACAACGCGCAGGCCACCGCCCTGACCAAGCAGGGCAGGCTCGCCGTCTACCCCTCCAGCACCGGCCAGGAGGCCTGCGAGGTCGCCGCCGCGCTGGTCCTGGAGGACCGTGACTGGCTCTTCCCCAGCTACCGCGACACGCTCGCCGTCGTGACCCGCGGCGTCGACCCCGTGGAGGCCCTCACCCTCCTGCGCGGCGACTGGCACACCGGCTACGACCCCTACGAGCACCGGGTCGCCCCCCTGTCCACGCCGCTGGCCACCCAGCTGCCGCACGCCGTCGGCCTGGCGCACGCCGCCCGCCTCAAGGGCGACGACGTGGTCGCGCTGGCCATGGTCGGCGACGGCGGCACCAGCGAGGGCGACTTCCACGAGGCGCTGAACTTCGCGGCCGTCTGGCAGGCCCCGGTCGTCTTCCTCGTCCAGAACAACGGCTTCGCGATCTCCGTCCCGCTCGCCAAGCAGACCGCGGCCCCGTCGCTGGCCCACAAGGCCGTCGGCTACGGCATGCCCGGCCGCCTGGTCGACGGCAACGACGCCGCCGCCGTGCACGAGGTCCTCCAGGACGCCGTGCGCCACGCGCGCGCGGGCCACGGCCCGACCCTAGTCGAGGCGATCACCTACCGCGTCGACGCGCACACCAACGCCGACGACGCCACCCGCTACCGCGGCGACGCCGAGGTCGAGACCTGGCGGGAGCACGACCCGATCCTGCTGCTGGAGCGCGAGCTGACCCAGCGGGGCTGGATCGACGAGGACGGCGTCCAAGCGGCCCGCCAGGAGGCCGAGACCATGGCCGCCGCCCTGCGCGAGCGCATGAACCAGGACCCGGTCCTCGACCCCATGGACCTGTTCGCCCACGTGTACGCCGAGCCGACCTCCCAGTTGCGGGAGCAGCGCGACCAGTTGCGCGCCGAGCTGGAGGCCGAGGCCGAGTCGGAAGGGACGCAGCGATGACCGCCGTCGCCGTCAAGCCGGCCACCATGGCGCAGGCCCTCACGCGCGCGCTGCGCGACGCCATGGCCGCCGACCCGGCCGTCCACGTCCTGGGCGAGGACGTCGGCGCCCTCGGTGGTGTCTTCCGGGTCACCGACGGGCTCGCCAAGGAGTTCGGCGAGGACCGCTGCACGGACACGCCCCTCGCGGAGGCGGGCATCCTCGGCACGGCCGTCGGCATGGCGATGTACGGCCTGCGGCCGGTCGTGGAGATGCAGTTCGACGCCTTCGCCTACCCGGCCTTCGAGCAGCTGATCTCCCACGTGTCGCGGATGCGCAACCGCACGCGCGGCAGGATGCCCCTGCCGATCACGGTCCGCGTGCCCTACGGCGGCGGCATCGGCGGCGTCGAGCACCACAGCGACTCCTCCGAGGCGTACTACATGGCGACTCCGGGGCTCCATGTCGTCACGCCCGCGACCGTCGCCGACGCCTACGGGCTGCTGCGCGCGGCCATCGCCTCCGACGACCCGGTCGTCTTCCTGGAACCCAAGCGGCTGTACTGGTCGAAGGACTCCTGGAACCCCGAGGAGCCCGCACCCGTTGAGCCGATAGGCCGCGCGGTGGTGCGGCGCTCGGGGCGGAGCGCCACGCTCATCACGTACGGGCCGTCCGTACCCGTCTGCATGGAGGCGGCCGAGGCGGCCCGGGCCGGGGGCTGGGACCTCGAAGTCGTCGATCTGCGCTCCCTGGTGCCGTTCGACGACGAGACGGTGTGCGCCTCGGTGCGGCGGACGGGACGCGCGGTCGTCGTCCACGAGTCGGGCTCCTTCGGGGGCCCGGGCGGGGAGATCGCGGCCCGGGTCACGGAGCGCTGCTTCCACCACCTGGAGGCGCCGGTGCTGCGTGTGGCCGGGTTCGACGTCCCGTATCCGCCGCCGATGCTGGAGCGCCACCACCTGCCCGGTGTGGACCGGATCCTGGACGCCGTGGGGCGACTGCAGTGGGAGGCGGAAGGCTGATGGCACAGGTGCTGGAGTTCAAGCTCCCCGACCTCGGTGAGGGGCTCACCGAGGCGGAGATCGTGCGCTGGCTGGTGCAGGTCGGTGACGTCGTCACCGTCGACCAGCCCGTCGTCGAGGTGGAGACGGCCAAGGCGATGGTGGAGGTGCCCTGCCCCTACGGCGGCGTGATCACGGCCCGCTTCGGCGAGGAGGGCACGGAGCTGCCCGTCGGGGCGCCGCTGCTGACGGTGGCGGTGGGCGAGCCGGCCGCCGGCGGCGGGACGGCGGACTCGGGCACCGGCCACGCGGCCGCCGCCGGCACGGCGGACGCGGACACCGCCCGGACCGAGGGCTCGGGCAACGTCCTGGTGGGGTACGGCACGTCGCAGGCGCCCGCGCGGCGCCGCCGGGTCCGCCCCGCACAGCCGGGCGGGTCCGGCACCGGGACACCGAAGTCGCCGAACGGGGACGGCCGCACGCCCGGCACGCTGAACGGGAACGGCCGCGCCTCCGAGGCGGTGCACGGGCAGGTGGCGGCGGTGGAGGCCGTGCGCGAGCCGGTGCGGACGCCGCAGAGCGCGGACCGGCACGCCGCGGCCGGCGGGCGGGCCGCCGCCTCCGACACGGTGGACGGCCCCGTCCCCGTGATCTCGCCGCTGGTCCGCAGGCTCGCCCGGGAGAACGGCCTCGACCTGCGGGAACTGACCGGCTCCGGGCCCGACGGGCTGATCCTGCGGGCGGACGTGGAGTACGCGCTGCGGGCCGCGGCCGCACAGGGCCGTACGGCGGCCGCGCAGCCGTCCGTCGCGCCCCACCCGCGCACCGCCCGGGACCGGGTCCAGGCACCGGCGGCCGCGCAGGCGCCCGCCATCACGGTCCCCGGCGAGCACCGCACCCCCCTCAAGGGCGTCCGCGGTGCCGTCGCCGACAAGCTCTCCCGCAGCCGCCGCGAGATACCCGACGCGACGTGCTGGGTGGACGCCGACGCGACCGAGCTGATGCGGGCGCGGGCCGCGATGAACGCGGCCGGCGGGCCCAAGGTCTCGCTGATCGCCCTGCTGGCGCGGATCTGCACGGCCGCCCTGGCCCGCTTCCCGGAGCTCAACGCCACCGTCGACACGGAGGCCAGGGAGATCGTCCGGTTCGACCACGTCCACCTCGGGTTCGCCGCGCAGACGGACCGGGGGCTCGTGGTGCCCGTCGTACGGGACGCGCACGCGCGGGACGCCGAGTCGCTGACGGCGGAGTTCGCCCGGCTCACCGAGGCGGGCCGGGCCGGGACGCTGACACCGGCGGAACTCACGGGCGGCACCTTCACGCTGAACAACTACGGCGTCTTCGGCGTCGACGGCTCCACCCCGATCCTCAACCACCCCGAGGCGGCCATGCTCGGCGTCGGCCGCATCGTGCCCAAGCCGTGGGTGCACGAGGGGGAGCTGGCGGTGCGGCAGGTCGTCCAGTTGTCGCTCACCTTCGACCACCGGGTCTGCGACGGCGGCGTGGCCGGCGGATTCCTGCGCTACGTGGCGGACTGCGTGGAACAGCCGGCGGTGCTGCTGCGGACCCTGTGACCGGTGACCGGCCGGGAGCGCGCGGCAGCGCGGCGGCCCGGCCGCGGTGACCGGCTCGGCTCCCCTCCGTTCCCCGTGATCCGCGCGGCACGCATACTCGGGGGGTGACCTCGTACGAGCCGACGGGCGCTCCCGCTGCCGGCACCGGCCGCGCGCGCGGCGGCGGCCACGCCGTGTACGACGCCGTCGTGCTGGCCGGCGGTGCCGCGCGGCGGCTCGGCGGTGCGGACAAGCCCGGGGTGCGCGTGGGCGGGCGGGCGCTGCTCGACCGCGTGCTCGACGCGTGCTCCGGCGCCGGGACCACCGTGGTCGTCGCCGACCCCCGGCCGACGGCACGGCCGGTGACCTGGGCCCGTGAGGAACCGCCCGGCGGCGGGCCGGTCGCCGCGCTCGACGCGGGCCTGAGGCACACCACGGCGGAGCACGTCGTGGTGCTCTCCGCCGACCTGCCGTTCCTCGGCGGGCCCGTCGTCGAGCGGCTGCTGACGACCCTGCGCACCAGCGGCACCGACGGCGTGCTGCTCGCCGACGCCGACGGCCGCGACCAGCCGCTCGTCGCCGCGTACCGCGCGTCCGCGCTGCGCCGCGCGCTGGCCGGGCTCACGGGGGTCTCCTCCGGCTCCCCGTTCACCGGAGCCCCGGCCGGGAGTTCCCCGGCGTCCGGCGTCCCGGCCGCCGGCACCCCGCCCGTCGATGCCCCGCCCGGCGGCCCCTCCGCCTCGCCCACCGAGGTCCTGCCTGCCGATGCCCCGCCCGGCAGCCGCTCCGCCGCCGCAGCGCCCACCGGCCGCTCCGCCGCCCCCACCAGCGGTTCCGGTACGGCCGGGGCCGGGTCCCTGGCCGGGATGCCGTTGCGGCGGCTCGTCGCGGCGCTGGCGCTCACCCGCATCTTCGATCCCGTCGCGTCCTTCGACTGCGACACCTGGGACGACATCGCCACCGCCAGGTCACGTATCAGGGAGCATGGGCACGTGTTGGACGAATGGATTACCGCAGCGAAGGACGAGTTGGGCATCGAACTCGACGTCGACACCGGCGTCCTGCTCGACCTCGCCCGCGATGCCGCCCACGGCGTGGCGCGGCCCGCGGCGCCGCTGACCACGTTCCTCGTCGGCTACGCGGCCGCACAGGCGGGGGGCGGCCCCGAGGCCGTCGCCGAGGCCGCCCGCAAGGCCGGGGCGCTCGCCCTGCGCTGGGCGGAGGAGGACACCGCCGACGCCTCCCCCGCCGCACCCGGGCCCGCCGCACCCCGGCCCACCGGCGCCTCCCCCGCGGACGCCTCTCCTACGGACGCCTCCCCCGCCGCACCGCCCCCCGCCGTACCGCCCGCCGGCGCACAGCCCGACGTCGCCCCCGACGCGACGCCCGACACCCGGCCGGACGCCGGATGACCGCCCGCTCCGCCCGGGCCGGTGACAGCGTCGAGGACGCCGACGACCTCTACGTCGAGGAGGCGCTCGCCCTCGTGAAGGAAGCCGGCGACTCGGGATCCCGCCACCGTGCGCCCCGCCCCTCCGCGCCCTCTCACCGGCCTTCCGGAGACCGGCCGCCCGAGAGCGGGACCGGCGGCACCGGCGGCGCCCCGGAGGGACACACCCCCCACGGCCACCGGGCGACCCCCTGGCCCGAGGCCCGGGCCCGCGCCGCCCGCGCCGCCCGCACCCGGGCCCCCCGCCCCACCCCCGCCGCCACTCCCCTGGACAGCGCCCTCGGCCTCGCCCTGGCCGCACCCCTCACGGCCCTGACCGATCTGCCCTCCTTCGACAGTTCGGCGATGGACGGCTGGGCGGTCGCGGGCCCGGGGCCCTGGGCCGTACGGGGCGAGGGCGTCCTGGCCGGGCACGCCGAACCGGCGCCGCTCACCGACGGCGAGGCCGTCCGCATCGCCACCGGCGCCCGGATCCCCCGGGGCAGCAGCGCCGTACTGCGCAGCGAGCACGGCCGCACCGACGACCGGGGCCGCCTGCACGGCACGCGCGGGGTCAGTCCCGGCCAGGACATCCGCCCCCGCGGCCAGGAGTGCCGCCGCGGCGACCACCTGCTGCCCGCCGGCACCCTGGTGACCCCGGCCGTCCTGGGACTCGCCGCGGCCGCCGGGTACGACACGCTCACCGCTGTGCCCCGCCCGCGCGTCGACGTCCTCGTCCTCGGCGACGAACTGCTCACCGAGGGACTCCCGCACGACGGCCTGATCCGGGACGCACTCGGCCCGATGCTGCCGCCCTGGCTGCGGGCGCTGGGCGCCGAGGTCACCGCCGTCCGCAGGATCGGCGACGACGCGGAGGCCCTGCACCAGGCGATCACCACGTCCGGGGCCGACGTCGTCGTCACCACCGGGGGCACCGCCTCCGGCCCCGTCGACCACGTCCACCCCACCCTGCGCCGCATCGGCGCCGAACTCCTCGTGGACGGCGTCAAGGTACGCCCCGGCCACCCCATGCTGCTGGCCCGCATCGCGGAGCACCGGTACCTGGTCGGCCTGCCCGGCAACCCGCTGGCCGCCGTGTCCGGGCTGCTCACGCTCGCCGAGCCGCTGCTGCGGGGTCTCGCCGCGCGCCCGGCCCCGGAACCGTCCGCGCTGCCGCTCAGGGACGCGGTACAGGGGCACCCGTACGACACACGGCTCGTGCCGGTCGTCCTGCGGGGCGGCCGGGCCGTGCCGCTGCACTACAACGGCCCGGCCATGCTGCGCGGCATCGCGGCGGCCGACGCCCTCGCGGTCGTACCGCCGGGCGGCGCGGAACCGGGCCACGAGACGGAACTGATCGAGCTGCCCTGGGCGTCCAGGGAAAGCGGGGTGTGTTTCACGTGAAACTTCCGGGTCAGGACGCGATCGCCCGCGAGCCGGACGAACATCTGGTCGCGCACCAGGTGCAGTTGCCGGCGAAGATCGTCGAGCATCCGTTCCGTCAGGTCGCCAAGCGGCTGTCGATGGCGCTGGTGGTCCTCTTGGTGACCGCGTTCATCGTCTACGCCGACCACGACGGCTACAAGGACAACAACGGCGACGGCATCAGCCTCCTGGACGCCTTCTACTACGCGACCGTCACCCTCTCGACCACCGGGTACGGGGACATCACGCCGTCCAGTGACACGGCACGGCTCGTCAACATCTTCATCATCACGCCGCTGCGTGTGCTGTTCCTGATCATCCTGGTCGGCACCACACTCGAAGCCCTCACCGAGCGCACCCGTGAGGAATGGCGTCTGAACCGCTGGAGGTCCACGTTGCGCGACCACACCGTCGTCATCGGCTTCGGCACGAAGGGGCGGTCGGCGATCCGGACCGTGTGTGCGACGGGGCTGAAGAAGGAACAGGTCGTCGTGGTCGACCCGAGCTCCAAGGTGATCGACGCGGCGACCGCCGAGGGCTACGCCGGCATCGTCGGGGACGCCACCCGCAGCGAGGTCCTCAGGAGGGCCGAGGTGCACAAGGCGCGGCAGATCATCGTCGCCACCCAGCGCGACGACACGGCCGTCCTGGTGGCGCTCACGGCACGGCAGCTGAACCGCGGCGCGAAGATCGTGGCCGCCGTGCGCGAGGAGGAGAACGCGCCGCTGCTGAAGCAGTCGGGCGCCGACGCGGTCATCACCAGCGCCAGCGCGGCCGGCCGGCTGCTGGGCCTGTCCGTGCTGAGCCCGTCGGCCGGCATGGTCATGGAGGACCTCATCCAGCAGGGCAGCGGTCTCGACATCGTCGAACGGCCGGTCATAAAGGCCGAGGTGGGCAAGACGCCGAGGGAGACGGACGACCTGGTGGTGAGCGTCGTACGCGGGCACCGGGTGCTCGGCTACGACGATCCGGCCGTCGGGAAGCTGGAGCTGACGGACCGGCTGATCACGATCGTGCGGGCGACGCCGAGTTCGCAGGTCGCCCCCGACGTCCGCCCGCTGCCGCGCGGCTGAGCACAGCGAAGGGCTACTTGCGGTTGTACAGCCGCATCGTCACCGGCCCGAAGACCAGCACGAGCAGGGCCGCCCAGCCCAGCGTCCAGGCGATCTCGCCGGCCGGCCAGTCACCGGCCATCAGCCCGCGCACGGCCGACGCCAGGTGCGTGACGGGGCTGTTGTTGACGAACGCCTGGAGCCAGCCCGGCATGGTCTTCGGGTCGACGAAGACGTTGGACAGGAAGGTGAGCGGGAAGATCACCATCATGCTGACGCCCATCACCGACTTCTCGGTGCGCAGCATCAGCCCGAACATCGTCCAGATCCACGAGAACGCGAACGAGAAGACGATCAGCAGCGCGATCCCGAGCACCACGCCCGGCACGCCGCCGTCCGGCCGGTAGCCGAGGACCATGCCGACGGTGAGCATCACGACCGAGGCGATGGTGTAGCGCAGGGCGTCGCCGAGCAGGTAGCCGACCATGGTCGACGGCCGCCAGATCGGCAGGCTGCGGAACCGGTCGAAGACGCCCTTCTCGATGTCGGTGTTGACCGAGACGCCCGTGTACATCGTGATCATCACGACCGACATCACCAGGATGCCCGGCAGCAGGAACTGGATGTACTCCTTCGGCGACCCGGCCAGCGCCCCTCCGAAGAGGTACGTGTACATCAGCACCATCATGATCGGGAACGCCGTGACGTCGAAGAGCTGCTCCGGCACGTGCTTGATCTTGAGCATGGCCCGCCAGCCGAAGGTCAGCGAGGCCGACCACGCGCTGGGGCGCGGCGGACGCTCCTTGGCGACCAGCAGCGCGGCGAGCGAGTCGACGCGGACCGGGGCGAGTTCCTTGCTCTCGGTGGTCGTCGCGGTGCTCATGCCGCCACCTCGTCCTTCCTGTCGCGGACGTCCTGGGAGTCCTGCGTGGCGTGTCCGGTGAGGGCGAGGAACACCTCGTCCAGGCTGGGCTGGCCCAGCGCGAAGTTGTCGACGGTGATGCCGGCCCGGGCCAGTTCGCTCAGGGCGCGGGCGGCCTGCTCGGAGGCGGTGTCGGCGCTGGCCGCCGTCCCGAGGCGGGCGGTGAGCGCCACCGGGTCGGGCTCCGGCTGCACGTCCGCCGCCAGCGCCCGGCTCAGCACCTCCGCGGCGAGGGGCCGCTGGTCGGCGTCCCGCAGCCGCACGTGGACGGATCCGGCGCCCACGGACGCCTTCAGCTCGCCCTTGGTGCCCTCGGCGATCACCCGGCCGCGGTCGATGACGGCGATCCGGGACGCCAGCTGGTCGGCCTCGTCCAGGTACTGCGTGGTCAGCAGCACGGTCGTGCCCTGGGCGACGACGGCCCGCACGATGTCCCACACCTGGTTGCGGCTGCGCGGGTCCAGGCCGGTCGTCGGCTCGTCGAGGAACAGCAGGTCGGGGGTGTTGAGGATGGACGCGGCGATGTCGATGCGGCGCCGCATGCCGCCCGAGTAGTGCTTGACCTGCTTGCCGGCCGCGTCGGTGAGGCCGAACGCCTCCAGCAGTTGCGCGGCGCGCTCCCGGGCGGGCTTCTTGCCGTGCCCGAGGAGCCGGGCCAGCAGGACGAGGTTCTCGGTGCCGGTCAGGTCCTCGTCCACGGACGCGTACTGCCCGGTGAGGCTCACCAGGCCGCGCACCTTGTCCGCCTCGCGCACGATGTCGTGCCCGAAGACGTGGCCCTCACCGCCGTCCGGCCGCAGGAGCGTGGCGAGCATCTTCACGGTGGTCGTCTTTCCGGCGCCGTTCGGGCCGAGGACGCCGTAGACCGTGCCGGCCGGCACGGCCAGGTCCACTCCGTCGACGGCCCGGGTCTCGCCGAACGTCTTCACCAGGCCGGCGGTCTCGATCGCCGGGCCGGACGTCTGCGTGCTCATGCTTCGGGTCCTTCCGCGCTTGGGCTACGCATGGGGAGACTTTCACGGTCGCGCAAACTCATCGTTCTCGCACAGGCATTTCTGCGGGACGGTCCGAAGGACCGAGGGGGGCGGGACCACGGACGTAGGGGGCGGGGGTCCGTGGACGGAGGGTGGGGGTCCGTGGGCGGAGGGCGGGGGATCCGCGGACGGAGGGGGCGGGGACCGTCTGTCGGCAGGGCCGGGACCGGGCGGGATCGCCTGTCGGCAGGGCCGGGACCGGGGTTCGAGCGGTCGGCGGTCCTGACCTGCGGCGGGGGAGGAGCCACGCCGTGACCGGACCCGATTCCCGGGGAGCGGGACAGGACCGAAAGACTGACGGGCCGGGCCTCCGGAGGCCGGACCGGAATCTTCCGGACGGCGTCCGGAGCGCCGGGGCGGTGGCCGGAGGCACGCGTCTACAGCGCCGGGATGGTGGTCTGAGGCGTGCGCCTACAGCGCCGGGGTGGTGGGTGGAGGCGTGTGTCCGCAACGCCGGGGTGGTGGCCGGAGCCGTGTGTCCGCAGCACCGGGGCGTTGACCGGAAGCACCTGTCCGCAGCACAGGGACGGTAACCAGAGGCACACGTCCGCAGCACTGCGGCGGCAGCCGCGCGCACCGCGGTCGCGGGGCCTCGGCCCCGGAGCGGGAGCGCCGGGGAGTAGCGTCCCCTCCATGTATGCGATCACGATTCCCGAACCCGGTGGGCCCGAGGCGCTGGTCTGGGACGAGGTCCCCGATCCCGTACCCGGCGAGGGCGAGGTCCTGGTCGAGGTGACGGCCGGTGCCGTCAACCGGGCCGACCTCCTGCAGCGGCAGGGCTTCTACGACCCGCCGCCCGGCGTCTCCCCGTACCCCGGCCTGGAGTGCTCCGGGCGGATCACCGCGATCGGCACCGGCGTGTCCGGCTGGTCCGTCGGCGACGAGGTGTGCGCGCTGCTCTCGGGCGGCGGGTACGCGCAGAAGGTCACCGTTCCGGCGGGCCAGCTGCTGCCCGTCCCCCGGGGCGTCGACCTCAGGCATGCGGCGGCCCTGCCGGAGGTCGTGTGCACGGTCTGGTCGAACGTCTTCATGATCGCCCACCTGCGGCCCGGCGAGACGCTGCTCGTGCACGGCGGCTCCAGCGGCATCGGCACGATGGCGATCCAGCTCGCCAAGGCCGTCGGAGCCAGGGTCGCCGTCACGGCCGGCACCCGCGAGAAGCTGGACCACTGCGCCCGGCTCGGCGCCGACATCCTGGTCAACTACCGCGAGCAGGACTTCGTCGAGGAGGTCCGGAAGGCCACGGACGGCGCGGGCGCCGACGTCATCCTCGACAACATGGGCGCCAAGTACCTGGACCGCAACGTGCGGACCCTCGCCGTCAACGGCCGCCTCGCGATCATCGGCATGCAGGGCGGCGTCAAGGGCGAGCTGAACATCGGCGCCCTCCTCGCCAAGCGCGCCGCGATCAGCGCGACCTCGCTGCGGGGCCGCCCGCTGGAGGAGAAGGCGACCATCGTGGCGGCCGTCCGCGAACACGTCTGGCCGCTGCTCGACGCCGGGCACGTCCGTCCCGTCGTCGACCGCGAGATCCCCATGCCGGACGCGGCGGCCGCCCACCGGGTCGTCGAGGACAGCGGGCACGTGGGCAAGGTGCTCCTGATCGCCCCCTGAGGCCTCGTCACCCTCCGGGCCGCGCCGCCCTGACCGCTGACCGCCCCGGACCCGCGGGACGCGGGGCGGGGACGCGGGGCGGGGACGCGGGACGCCCCCGCCCCCTGACCGCAGGGGCGGGGGAGCGCGTCACGCGCGGCGCAGCCGCAGCGCGACGAACGCCAGGCCCAGGCCGAGCCCGATGAGGACCAGTCCGCTGCCGAGCGGCAGGATCCGCAGCACGGGCCCGGTCGCCCCCTCGGCCCGGGCCTGCTGCACGGGGGCCGTGTCGGAGGGCGCCGGCTCGGCCTCGGGGGACTCCTCGACGGGGACCTCGTCCCGGGCGCGGTACTCCTCGCGCGGGTCCCGGCCCGGCCGGTCGCGCAGGCCGTGCCGTTCCTCCTCGGCCTCCAGCCACCGCCCCGGCCGCCCCGGCCGCTCGCGGCCCTCTCCCGCCCGGCTGCCCGCCCGGCGGGACGGCTCGGCGGAGCCGGAGGAACGCGGGGCCGGTGCGGCGAAGCCGCCCGGCGCGGCCTCCGCACCGGTCGCTTCCGCACCGGTCGCTTCCGCACCGGTCGCCTCCGCGCCGGTCTCCTGCGCGGAGGCCGCGCCGCGCGGCCCCCGCGTGACCGGCGCCTCCGCGGCCGCACCGCGCGTCTCGTCCGCGTCGCGCACCGCGCCGGTGGCTTCGGCCGGGTCGGCGCCCTCGGGGTCGCGCGCCTGCGCCGAAGCCTTCCCGGAGGCACCGCCCGCACCCCGCACCCCCTTCGCGGCGGCGTCCTCGTCCTCGTCGGCACCACCGCCCGCGCCCCGCGCCTCCCCGGAGGGACCGCCGCCGGCCTCCCCGTCACCGTCGCCCCCACCGCCGGCGACAGCGCTCCCGCCGCCACCGCGGCTCCCTCCCGAGGCGCCTCGCGCGCCCTCCGGGTCCCGTGCCCCGGCGGAGGCGCCGTGCGTCCCGCCCTCGTCACGTGGTGCCGCCGTCCCGGGGTGATGGGCCGCCCTCGCGACCCCGTACGCCGTGACGGAACCGTGGGGCGCCCCTACGACACCCGTCGCCAGGACGACGGCCAGCAGTCCCGTCGCCCGAAATGCGCGTAGCCATGGAGTCACGCCGGTGACCCCCTCCTGGTGTCCGGTTCGGCGGGCTGGGCCGACCCGGCAAGATCGGTCGGATGAACGCCACCAGCCTCACATTCGGCCGCCTTCCCGGCATTTCTGATTCGTCCGATGGGTCGATCCACCGCACAATCCGGATATGTTCCGTTTATGTCGATACGTCACGGGCTGCTGGCGCTGCTCGCGGACGGGCCCCGGTACGGCTCGCGGCTGCGCACCGAGTTCGAGGCCCGCACCGCCGGGACCTGGCCGCTGAACATCGGGCAGGTCTACACGACCCTCGGCCGCCTGGAACGGGACGGCCTGGTCGTCCGGGACGGCGTGGACGAGGCGGGACACGTGCTGTACGCGCTCACCGGGGCGGGCCGGGCGGAGCTGCGGGCCTGGTACGCGCGGCCCGTGGAGCGGGCGGCCCCGCCGCGCGACGAGCTGGCCGTCAAACTGGTGACGGCGCTCGGCGCGGAGGGCGTCGACGTACGGGAGGTCGTCGACGCGCAGCGCCGCCACGTCACCCAGACGCTGCACGACCTCATGCGGCGGCGGGCGCAGGCGCTGGCCCGGGCGCCGGAGCACCCCGAGGAGACGGCCCGGCTGCTCCTCCTGGAGCAGTCGCTCTTCCAGGCCGAGGCCGAGGTCCGCTGGCTGGACCACTGCGAGGCCCGGCTGCTGCGCCTGACCCGCGAGCCCGGCGACCCGGCGGGCAACCCGGAGGGCTGACACCGCGTCCTCCCGGACACGGTGGATCAGCCTCCGGCGGGGGCACCACGCAGGAGAGGTGCAGGCGTGCGAGAGAATGGCGGCATGGAGATGCCGAGGAACGAACGGTCGTCGGAGAACCCCCAGATCCTGGTCGTCGGCCAGGACGGCATGGCGCTCGGCGGCGGCAACGGAGACGACGACTCCCGCGAGACCCCGGTCACGGAGCAGGTGGAGCAGCCCGCCAAGGTCATGCGGATCGGCAGCATGATCAAGCAGCTGCTGGAGGAAGTGCGCGCCGCGCCCCTGGACGAGGCCAGCCGGGTCCGGCTCAGGGAGATCCACGCCAGCTCGGTCAAGGAGCTGGAGGACGGTCTGGCGCCGGAGCTGGTGGAGGAGCTGGAGCGGATCTCCCTGCCCTTCACGGACGACACGACCCCGAGCGACGCCGAACTGCGGATCGCGCAGGCGCAGTTGGTGGGCTGGCTGGAGGGCCTCTTCCACGGCATCCAGACCACGCTGTTCGCCCAGCAGATGGCCGCGCGCGCCCAGTTGGAGCAGATGCGCCGCGCCCTCCCGCCGGGCCTCGGCCCCGACGGTCAGGAGGAGCGGGGCACGGGCGGCCGCTCGGGCGGCCCCTACCTGTAGGACCTCCTCGACCGCACGTACCCACGCAGGCGGCCCGGCGTCCGACGCCGGGCCGTCTTTCCCTGTGCGCGGGCCGCGTTACGCGGGGTTGCCCGTCGAGATGTCGAACTGGATCTCG
Source organism: Streptomyces sp. NPDC085946 (assembly GCF_044540485.1). Classification (NCBI taxonomy): domain Bacteria; kingdom Bacillati; phylum Actinomycetota; class Actinomycetes; order Kitasatosporales; family Streptomycetaceae; genus Streptomyces; species Streptomyces sp. NPDC085946. Next base: position 309,765 of record NZ_JBITSF010000002.1, read on the forward strand.
GGCGGGTTCTCCGGGGCGAAGTCGGTGCCCGCCGCCGGGAACTGCTTCATCACGGTGCCGTCGCCGTAGGTGTTCTCGTCCACCGGGTTCTTCTCGTACTGCCAGCCGGCGGCCTTCAGGCACTCCAGCACGGAGTCCCAGTTCTTGAACGCGAAGTTCGGCATCTCGACCATCTCGGGGTCGTTGTACGACTCCTGCGGCTCCGTGCACTCGGTCTTCTCGATCGACCGCGACGGGTCCGGCCCGCGGTACCCGGCCTTCTTCGACGCGGACGCCGAGGCGGAGGCACTGGCGCCGCCGCCCCCGGCGTCGTCGTCGCTGCTCCCGCCGCTCATCGTCAGGGCCGCGATCAGGCCGCCGACCGCCACCAGGGACACCACGACCGCGCCGACGACCACCGGCCTGCCGCTCTTCCGGCCGTCCCCGCCGGCGGCCGCCGGCTGCGGGGTCAGGTGGTACGGCGGCGGCGTCGAGGAGCCCTGCTGCGGGGGGTACCCGACCGGGGAGGGCGTCTGGTAGCCGCCCTGCTGCGGATAGCCGTACGCCGGGGACGGCGTGGGCGTGCCGTACGGGTTCGGCGCCGGTGCCGGCTGGTACGGCGTCCGGACGTCGCCCGTGGGCGCCGGGGTGCCCTGGTCGACCGGCGGGAACACCGCGGAGCCGACGCCCGCGCCGCTCTGGACCGGGGTGCCGGGGACGATGCTCGGCGGGGCCGCCTGGAAGGACTGGGCGACCCGCAGGCACTCGCCGCGCATCGCCTCGGCGCTGGGGAAGCGCTCGTTGGGGTTCTTCTTCAGCGCGCGGGCGACCAGCGCGTCCACGGCCGGCGGCAGCGAGCGGTTGATCGAGGACGGAACCGGCGGCTCCTCCTGGACGTGCGCGTACGCGATGGCCAGCGGCGAGTCCGCGTCGAACGGCAGCCGCCCGGTGACCAGCTGGAACAGCATGATGCCGACCGAGTACAGGTCGCTGCGGGCGTCCACGCCGCGGCCCAGGGCCTGCTCCGGCGAGAGGTACTGCGGGGTGCCGACGACCATGCCGGTCTGTGTCATCGACGTCACACCGGACTGCATGGCGCGGGCGATGCCGAAGTCCATGACCTTGACCACACCACGCTTGGTCATCATCACGTTGCCCGGCTTGATGTCCCGGTGGACCAGGCCCATCTCGTGGCTGATCTCCAGGGCCGCGAGCACGTCCGCGGTGATCTTCAGCGCCTTGTCGGCGGGCATCGCGCCCTGCCGCCGGACGTCCTCGTCGAGGACCGAGCCCAGCGGGCGGCCCTCGACGTACTCCATGACGATGTACGGCGTCGTCATGCCGTCGACGTCGTCCTCGCCGGTGTCGAAGACGGAGACGATGTTGGTGTGCGTGAGCTTCGCCACGGCCTGCGCCTCGCGGCGGAACCGCTCGCGGAACGCCGGCTCCCGGCCCAGCTCGGTGTGGAGGGTCTTGATCGCGACCTGCCGGTCGAGCACGGAGTCGTACGCCAGGTGCACGGCGGCCATGCCGCCCTGGCCGAGCAGGTCGCGCAGCTGGTACCGCCCGCCGGCGAGCGCCCGCCCCGTGTACCGGCCCTGTGCGCCGTCCTGGCTCATGTCCCGCGTCCCCCGTAGCCTTCCGGCGCCGCCGATTTACCGTGATCCTCAGAGCTATTCCCGGCCAAGTCTGCCCCAGGGCACTGACACGTCAAGCTCGGTGCCCGTTCCGTGACCGTACGCGAAAGAAGCGTCGCGGAAGCGTTACAGCGGGCGTACGGCCGGTACACGGGATTTGCACGACCGTGCGTGGGCGGGGTTTCATGACCGGTCCGTCTCGTGCCGGTCCCGGCGCCCGTCCCGGACCGGAGGCTTGCGCGGAGGCTGTAGCGTGGCCGACGGAGACCGTAACAACACCGCGCGCACCGCGGGCAGAAACGACGGCGAGGACTGATGGCACAGCAGCAGCGCGCTCAGGGCCCGTCCGACCCCGAGGCGACTGGCGGCGGCATGTCGGACGCGCCGGAGTCCTGGGGTAACGGCGGGCTGGTCGGGGACGGCCGGTACCGGCTGACCCACAGGCTCGGCCGGGGCGGCATGGCCGAGGTGTTCGCCGCCGAGGACGTGCGCCTCGGGCGCACCGTCGCGGTCAAGCTGCTGCGCGCCGACCTCGCCGAGGACCCCGTCTCCAAGGCCCGCTTCACGCGCGAGGCCCAGTCGGTCGCCGGCCTCAACCACCACGCGATCGTCGCCGTGTACGACTCCGGCGAGGACTTCGTGGGCGGCCAGTCCGTGCCGTACATCGTCATGGAGCTGGTCGAGGGCCGCACCATCCGCGACCTGCTGATGAACGCCGAGGCGCCGGGGCCGGAGCAGGCGCTGATCATCGTCTCGGGCGTCCTGGAGGCGCTGGCCTACTCGCACCAGCACGGCATCGTGCACCGCGACATCAAGCCGGCCAACGTGATCATCACGCACAACGGCGCCGTGAAGGTGATGGACTTCGGCATCGCCCGCGCCCTGCACGGGGCGTCGACGACGATGACGCAGACCGGCATGGTGATGGGCACCCCGCAGTACCTCTCCCCGGAGCAGGCGCTCGGCAAGGCCGTCGACCACCGCTCCGACCTGTACGCGACGGGCTGCCTGCTGTACGAACTCCTCGCGCTGCGCCCGCCGTTCACCGGCGAGACCCCGCTGTCGGTGGTCTACCAGCACGTCCAGGACATCCCCACGCCGCCCTCCGAGGCCTCCGACGCGTGCCCGCCGGAGCTGGACGGCCTGGTCATGCGCTCCCTCGCCAAGGAGCCCGACGACCGTTTCCAGACCGCGGAGGAGATGCGCGGCCTGGTCCAGTACGCGCTGCAGATGCTGTACGACCAGGGCGGCCACACCGGCACCTGGAACACCGGCCCGGTGACGACGCACGAGGGCCGGCACACCCCGGCCGCGGGCTTCGCCGGCACCGCCGTGCTGCCGCACCCCGGCGGCGACGCCTCCGGCACCACCCAGATCCCGCAGCCGGTCCTGCCCGCCGGATACGGCGGCGGCGACGAGGGCGGCTTCGAGGGCCACGGCAACAGGGGCAGCGGCCGGGGCAAGCTGTGGGTCCTCGCCGTGCTCGCGGTGATCGCCATCGCCGCGGGCGTCGCGCTGGCCCTGCAGGGCACCGGAGGCGGCGGCGGGGGCGGCACCGGCACCACGCAGTCGCCGACGACCTCGCCGACGGCCAAGGACAAGTCGCCCAGCGCGTCGCCGAGCGACGACGAGACGGACCGGCCCACCGACACGGCCACGGAGGACGGCTCCGGCACGGGGTCGGGCGGCTGGAACCAGCAGCCGTCGTACACGCCGTCGTACGTCCCCTCCTACACGCCGTCCCAGGAGCCGACGGCCACGCCGTCCGAGACGGTCACCGAGGAGCCGACCGAGGAGCCGACCGACGAGCCGACGGGCGGGGGCGGGATCACGCTCCCGACGGAGCCGACGGGCGGCGCCGACGGCGGCGCCACCGGCGGCCCGGCCGACGGCGAGGGCTGACCGGCCCGCCCCACGGCAGACACCCACCACGCGCGCGTGCGGCCCGCTTCCGGGCCGCACGCGCGCGTCGTCGTGTCCGGAGCGGGGTCCTCGCGGCCGCCGGCGGACCCCGCCCGGCGCGGACACCGCCGTACGGGGGTCCACTGACTCTTCCCGTGTCCGGGGTGGCCGGGATAACGTGCCGTTGCTCCGGCCTCCTGCAAGGCTGTGACCAGCGCTCCTTCCACACCTTCCGGATTTACTTGGAAATCCAAGCAAAATCCCAGGTCAGAGGGGGTTTCACAGAAATGTGGAGCACTGGGTAACGTGCTGTCTGCAGGGCGCTCGCCGGGGCACCTGTCACGCCTGTCCCCGGCCGAGCGGCACCCACCCCGTGCCCGGTGGTCGGAACAGGTGAGCCGCTCCCCCAGGCTCCCAGGAGCAGGGGGGACCCCAGGCCTACCGGCAACCCCGGGAGCCGGACCGACGGAGGAGCACACGTGACCGTGGAGAGCACTGCCGCGCGCACACCGCGACGCAGCGCCGGAAGCAAGGCCGGCACCACCGGCACCCAGCGCACCACCCGCACGACCGCCAAGAAGGACGCCGGCGCGGGGAGGAGCGGCGAGCCCGCCCTCGTCCAGCTGCTGACGCCCGAGGGCAAGCGCGTCAAGAACGCCGAGTACGACCCCTACGTCGCCGGCATCACCCCGGAGGACCTGCGCGGCCTGTACCGCGACATGGTGCTCACCCGTCGCTTCGACGCCGAGGCCACCTCCCTGCAGCGCCAGGGCGAGCTGGGCCTGTGGGCCTCGCTGCTCGGCCAGGAGGCCGCCCAGATCGGCTCCGGCCGGGCCCTGCGCGACGACGACTACGTCTTCCCCACCTACCGCGAGCACGGCGTCGCCTGGTGCCGCGGGGTGGACCCGACCAACCTGCTCGGCATGTTCCGCGGCGTGAACAACGGCGGCTGGGACCCCAACGGCAACAACTTCCACCTCTACACGATCGTCATCGGCTCCCAGACGCTGCACGCCACCGGCTACGCGATGGGCGTCGCCAAGGACGGCGCGGACTCGGCGGTCATCGCCTACTTCGGCGACGGCGCCTCCAGCCAGGGCGACGTGGCCGAGTCCTTCACCTTCTCCGCGGTCTACAACGCCCCGGTGGTGTTCTTCTGCCAGAACAACCAGTGGGCCATCTCCGAGCCGACCGAGAAGCAGTCCCGCGTGCCGCTGTACCAGCGCGCGCAGGGCTTCGGCTTCCCGGGCGTACGGGTCGACGGCAACGACGTCCTGGCGTGCCTGGCGGTCACCCGGTGGGCCCTGGAGCGGGCCCGCCGCGGCGAGGGTCCCACGCTGGTCGAGGCGTTCACCTACCGCATGGGCGCCCACACCACCTCCGACGACCCGACCCGCTACCGGGGCGACGAGGAGCGGCTGGCCTGGGAGGCCAAGGACCCGCTGCTGCGCCTGCGCCGCCACCTGGAGGCCGCGAACCACGCGGACGAGGGATTCTTCGCGGAGCTCGAGGCCGAGAGCGAGGCGCTGGGCAGGCGGGTGCGCGAAGCGGTCCGCGCCATGCCGGACCCGGACCACTTCGCCATCTTCGAGAACGCGTACGCGGACGGCCACGCCCTCGTCGACGAGGAGCGGGCCCAGTTCGCCGCCTACCAGGCGTCGTTCACCGACGCAGAGGGGGTCTGACCATGGCAGCGGAGAAGATGGCTCTGGCCAAGGCGATCAACGAGTCGCTGCGCCGCGCCCTGGAGTCCGACCCCAAGGTCCTGATCATGGGCGAGGACGTCGGCAAGCTCGGCGGCGTGTTCCGCGTGACGGACGGCCTGCAGAAGGACTTCGGCGAGAGCCGCGTCATCGACACCCCCCTGGCCGAGTCCGGCATCGTCGGCACGGCCATCGGCCTCGCCCTGCGCGGCTACCGCCCGGTGGTGGAGATCCAGTTCGACGGCTTCGTCTTCCCGGCGTACGACCAGATCGTCACGCAGCTCGCGAAGATGCACGCCCGCGCGCTGGGCAAGGTCAAGATGCCCGTCGTCGTGCGCATCCCCTACGGCGGCGGCATCGGCGCGGTCGAGCACCACTCCGAGTCCCCGGAGGCGCTCTTCGCGCACGTGGCGGGTCTGAAGGTGGTCAGCCCGTCCAACGCGTCGGACGCGTACTGGATGATGCAGCAGGCCGTCCAGAGCGACGACCCGGTGATCTTCTTCGAGCCCAAGCGCCGCTACTGGGACAAGGGCGAGGTCAACACGGAGGCGATCCCCGGCCCGCTGCACAAGGCCGTCGTGGCCCGCGAGGGCACGGACCTGACCCTGGCGGCCTACGGCCCGATGGTGAAGCTCTGCCTGGAGGCGGCCGACGCCGCCGCCGAGGAGGGCCGCTCCCTGGAGGTCCTGGACCTGCGCTCGGTCTCCCCGCTGGACTTCGACTCCGTCCAGGCGTCGGTGGAGAAGACCCGCCGCCTGGTCGTCGTCCACGAGGCGCCGGTGTTCTTCGGCTCCGGCGCGGAGATCGCCGCCCGGATCACGGAGCGCTGCTTCTACCACCTGGAGGCCCCGGTGCTGCGGGTGGGCGGCTACCACGCGCCGTACCCGCCGGCCCGCCTGGAGGAGTCCTACCTCCCGGACCTGGACCGGGTGCTGGATGCCGTCGACCGCTCGCTGGCGTACTGAGGAGAGGGTCGTGACGACGATGACGGAAGCGTCCGTGCGCGAGTTCAAGATGCCCGACGTGGGCGAGGGGCTCACCGAGGCCGAGATCCTCAAGTGGTACGTCCAGCCCGGCGACACGGTCACCGACGGCCAGGTGGTGTGCGAGGTGGAGACGGCGAAGGCCGCCGTCGAACTGCCCATCCCGTACGACGGCGTGGTCAGGGAGCTGCACTTCCCCGAGGGCACCACCGTCGACGTGGGCACGTCGATCATCGCGATCGACGTGTCGGGCGGTGCCGCGGCTCCCGCGCAGCCGGCGCCCGCCCCCGCGGCGCGGCCGGCCGAGCCGCAGCCGGAGGCCCCGGCCCGCCAGCCGGTCCTGGTGGGCTACGGCGTGGCCACGTCCGCCACCCGGCGCCGCCCCCGCAAGGGCGCCCAGGCGCCGGCCGCCGAGACCGCCCCGGCGGCCCCGCCCGAGCTGAACGGCCACGGCGGCGCCACCGCGCCCCCGGCCCGTCCGCTGGCCAAGCCCCCGGTGCGCAAGCTCGCCAAGGACCTCGGCGTCGACCTGGCCACGGTCACCCCGACCGGCCCGGACGGCATCATCACCCGTGAGGACGTCCACGCGGCGGCGGCCCCGGCGAAGGCCCCCGAGCCGGTGGTCGAGGCCCCGGCGGTCCGGCCGGCGCCGGCCGCACCGGCCGCCGCGCCGGCGCTGGTGTCGTACGACACCGCCCGCGAGACCCGGATCCCCGTCAAGGGCGTCCGCAAGGCGACGGCGGCGGCGATGGTCGGCTCGGCGTTCACCGCGCCGCACGTCACGGAGTTCGTGACGGTCGACGTGACCCGCACGATGAAGCTGGTCGAGGAGCTCAAGCAGGACAAGGAGTTCACGGGCCTGCGCGTGAACCCGCTGCTGCTGATCGCCAAGGCCCTGCTGGTCGCGATCAGGCGCAACCCGGACATCAACGCGTCCTGGGACGAGGCGGCCCAGGAGATCGTGGTCAAGCACTACGTCAACCTGGGCATCGCGGCGGCGACCCCGCGCGGCCTGATCGTCCCGAACATCAAGGACGCCCACGCCAAGACGCTGCCGCAGCTGGCCGAGGCGCTCGGCGAACTGGTGTCCACGGCACGGGAGGGCAAGACCTCCCCGGCCGCGATGCAGGGCGGCACGGTCACCATCACCAACGTCGGCGTCTTCGGCGTCGACACCGGCACGCCGATCCTCAACCCCGGCGAGTCCGCGATCCTCGCGGTCGGTGCGATCAAGCCGCAGCCGTGGGTCCACAAGGGCAAGGTGAAGCCCCGTCAGGTCACCACGCTGGCGCTGAGCTTCGACCACCGTCTGGTCGACGGGGAGCTCGGTTCCAAGGTCCTGGCGGACGTGGCGGCGATCCTGGAGCAGCCGAAGCGGCTGATCACCTGGGCGTGACGGGGCCGACGGCCTGATCCGCCACCGACCGCGCCTCCACGACCGGGCCGCCCCGACGCCGTCCAGGCCTCGGGGCGGCCCGGTCGCCCAGCCCGTCCTCCCGGGAGCGACCCAGCGTGAAGGCCCTGTGCAGCATCGACGCGACACGGCCGGCCGACCGGCACCCGCGGCAGGTCTGGTACACGTCCTACGGCTCCAACACGCACCTGGACCGGCTCGCCGCCTACCTCCGGGGCGGGCGCCCGCCCGGCGCGGCGAGGGAGTACCCGGGCTGCCGCGATCCCGCCCCGCCGGTCCGGTCCGTCCCGGTGGAGCTCACCGGCGCGATGTACTTCGCGACCCGGTCGCCCGTCTGGGGCGGCGGCAGGGCGTTCTACGACCCGCGGGCCGACGGGCGGGTGCTGGCCAGGGCGCACCTGGTGACGGCCGGCCAGTTCGCCGACATCGCGGCGCAGGAGATGTACCGGGGGCCGGGCCCGGACCTGGACCTGGCGGACGTGATCGACCGGGGCCGTGCCGTCCTGGGCGAGGGCCGCTACGAGACCCTCGTCTGCGCCGGGCAGGTGGACGGCCTGCCCGTCCTCACCTTCACCGCCCCCTGGCACATGAACGACGTGCCCTGGGTCCCCCCGTCCGCCGCCTACGTCCGCTTCCTGGCCGCGGGCCTGCTGTCGGCCGGAGCGTGGGACCTCGAAGCGGTCGCCTCCTACGTCGCGGCGTGCCCCGGCGCGGAGGGGCACTGGTCGGCGGAGGACATCACCGAGCTCGTGGCCGGGACGCGGGAGCCCGGCTAGGGGCCGGTGCGCCGCGTGACGTCCAGTTCCGCCCACACGGTCTTGCCCACGGTGAGCCGCTCCACGGCCCACCGGTCGGCCAGTTCGCCGACGATCAGCAGGCCCCGGCCGAACCGGTCGCCGGGCCCGGGGACGCGGTGCTCCGGCAGGCGCTCGCCCCGCGGGTCGGTCACGGCGACGCGCAGGGCGTGCCCGGTGAGCGAGGTCTCCACCCGGAACAGCCGGTCCCGCAGGCAGCCGTGCAGCAGGGCGTTCGTGCACAACTCGCCGGCCAGCAGCGCCGCGTCACCGGCGAGGCCGGGGTGTCCCCAGTCGACGGCGAGGCGGGCGATGCGTCTGCGGGCGCGGGGGATGTTCTGCGGGTAGGGGGTGTAACTGACGGTGTCGTAGCGGTCGGAGGTCTTGAAGGCTTCGGGCGGCCGGCAGTCCGACATGGGCGCACCTCCGTGGGGGAGCGGGGAGTTCGGCAGGAGGGCGGTGGCTTCGCCGTGCGCGCAGGAGTCAGGGCAGCACGGTGCACTTCCACCCCACGGTTTCTTTGAGTGTGTGGACGAATACTGACGGTAGCCTTCTGTGAGATCTGCCATCAACTGATACGGGCAGAAAACTTGATGCCCCTGGGAGGGAACAGATGGCCGGTAGGGACCCCAACCGGGGGAAGACCGTGACGACGGTGCTGGGGCGGCGGCTCGGGGGCGAGTTGCTGCGGTTGCGTGAGGCCTGTGCGCTGCGCCAGGCGCATGCCGCCGAGGCGCTGTCCGCCTCCGTCGCCAAGGTCGCGAAGATCGAACGGGGTCAGGTTCCGATGCGTGACCCCGACATCAGGGCGCTGTGCCACCTGTACGGCCAGGACGACGAGACGGCGATCGGCAGACTGCTGGCCCTGGCCAGGGCGGACCGCGAGCGGCGCAAGGCCCGTGGCTGGTGGAACCACTACCCGCAGCTGGAGGCCATGGTCGAGTACGTGGCGCTGGAGGACATCGCGACCAACATCCGGACGTGGCAGCTCGCCATCGTCCCGGGACTGTTGCAGACGCCCGACTACGCGCGAGCCCTGGCCGTCGGCAACGGCCACTGGGAGGACCCCGACGAGATCGAGCCGTTCGTCGAGTCCCGCATGGCGCGCCAGACCCGCCTCGACGGCGAGAACCCGCTGGAACTGTGGGCGGTCGTGCACGAAGCCGCGCTACGCCAACTCGTCGGCGGGCGTGAGGTCATGCGGGAACAGCTGGGGCACCTGCTGGACATGGCACGGCTGACTCACGTGAAGGTGCAGGTGCTCCCGTTCCTGGCGGGCGCGCACCCGGGCATGACCAGTGCCTTCACCATCGTGTCGTTCGCCGAGCCGGGTGCGCTGGACGTGGTCCACGTGGACACCGCCTCGTCGGCCGTCTGGTTGGAGAGCGATACTGATGCCGAGCATCACAACAGGCTTTTCGACCGGATCACGCGCCTCAGCCTCGCGCAGCGGAACTCGGTCAGACTGATCGACGGGATCCTGAAGGAGATGTAGTCGGCGTGCCTGCCTACGCGTTCGTCAAGTCCAGCTACAGCGGCGGCAACGCCGGCCAGGAATGCATCGAAGTCGCCCGCAACATCCCCGGTGCCATAGCCGTCCGGGACTCCAAGGAGGCCGGCGGGCCGGTACTCCGGTTCACGCCCCGGGCGTGGGACGCCTTCCTGGGCCAGGCCCGCCGGGCGGTCACGGCGGGCCCGGGCACCTGAGGACGGCGGATCAGTCCCGCTGCGCCCCCGACGGCAGCGTCCGCAGCTGCATCGTGCTCGCCGAGCTGCTGCCGAAGGCGTAGTCCATCAGCTTCGCGGCGTCGGTGAAGCGGTTGGTGTCGTTGAGGAGCACGCCGATGACGGTCTTGCCGTCGCGGGTGCCGGAGAAGACCAGGCAGGGCCCGGCCGGCGTGTTGGTGCCGGTCTTCACCCCGGTCGCGCCGCTGTAGGAGCCCAGCAGCTTGTTGGTGTTGTACCAGGTGTAGGTGCGGGTGCCGCCCGTGCTCGTCGTCGCGTACTGCACGGTCTTCGTCTTCTTCACGATGCCGGAGAACGTCGAGTACTTCATCGCGCTGCGGGTCAGCTTCGCGAGGTCGCGCGGCGTCGTGTAGTTCGTGTTCTGCGTCGAGTTGCCGTCGAACGAGTCGAAGTGGGTGTTGGTCAGGCCGAGGTCCTTGGCCTTGGTGTTCATCTTGCCGATGAACGACTTGGTGCGCGCCGACACCGTCGTGCCCGTGCCGAACGCGTCCGCGAGGGCCATCGCCGCGTCGCAGCCGGACGGCAGCATCAGCGCGTGCAGCAGCTGCCGGACGGAGACCTTGTCACCCGTCTTCAGGTCCGCGGTGCTCGCGCCCTTCGCGGCGACGTAGTCCCGGTAGGCCTGCTTGACGGTGATCTTGCGGTCGAGGTTCAGGTCGGGCGTGCTCAGCACCACGCGAGCGGTCATGATCTTGGTGGTGCTCGCCATGGGCCGCCTGGTGTCGGCGTACTTGCTGTAGAGCGTCGAGCCCGTCGCGCTGTTGAGCATGAACGCGCCCTTGGCGCTGACGGAGGGCGCGGTCGCCGCCTGCGCGGGCGCCGCCACGGCACCGCCCGCCAGCAGCGCGCCCGTGGCCGTCACGACGGCTGCGGCTCTGCGGATCCGTACGCCCTTGATGCCGGTTGTCACTATGAACACTCCGAGTGTGCGCGATGCCGGGACGGCACCTGCGGGAATGGCCGGGGGGAGGCGCACAGGAGACTCACGGGACGGGCGGAGGGTTGTACGGCGCGCCGGAGGAATCCGGCGGCCACGGCGAGAGGGGCCCGCCGCGCGTGCGGCGGGCCCCTCTGCGGTGTGCGGCGGCGGCCTCAGCCCAGCTGGGCGAAACCGTGGTTGAGCAGCTTCTTGGCGTCCGACGCGCGCGTGGTCCCGTCGGTGGAGGCCAGCACCGTGCCGTAGACCGTCTTGCCGTTGCGGGTGGCGGCGAAGACCAGGCAGTACTTGGCCTCCGGGCCGGAGCCGGTCTTCACGCCGATCGCCCCGGTGTAGGTGCCGAGCAGCGGGTTGGTGTTCGTCCACGGCGCCATCGTCCGGGTGCTGCCGGTCTTGGTGGTCGTCTTGGCCGTGTACGACTTGGTCTTGACGATCGTGCGGAACGTGGTGTTCTTCATCGCGTTGGCGGCCAGTTTCGTCAGGTCGCGCGGCGTCGAGTAGTTGGCGCCGTGGCCGATGCCGTCGAACGAGTCGAAGTGCGTGTTCGTCAGGCCGAGGTTCTTGGCCGTGGTGTTCATCTTGCCGATGAACGACTTCACGCGCGCCGCCCGCGTCGAGCCCGAGCCGAACTTGTCGGCCAGCGCGTACGCCGCGTCGCAGCCGGACGGCAGCATCAGCCCGTACAGCAGCTGGCGGACGGTGACCTTGTCGCCGACGATCAGCTTGGCGTTGGAGGCGTAGTTGTTGTCGACGATGTAGTCGCTGTACGCCTTCTGGATGGTGACCTTGGCGTCGAGGTTGAGGTTCGGCTGGGAGAGCACCACCTTCGCGGTCATGATCTTGGTCGTGGAACCGGTCGAACGCCGGGTGTCCGCGGCCTTGGTGTACAGCGTCTTGCCGTTCGCGGCGTTCATCGCGTAGCCGCCCTTGGCGGCGATCGTGGGCGCGGCGGCGGCCTGCGCGGGCACGGCGGAGAGGGCTCCTGCCGCGAGCACGGCGCCGGTGGTCATGGCGACGGCCGCGGCTCTGCGGACCCGGAAAGCCTGGTTGGCGGTTATCAAGTGAAATACCCCGATTGAGTCGAAGTCCCCTGAATGCGGCCGCGTTGCGGTCAAGACGAAGTGGGGCCGCACGTGTGTGACACGTAACTAGCACAGAAGGTTGTGGTGTTGCCGCGCCGGGAAGCGTTTTCCCCCACGATCGGGTGCGTCCGTCCGCATGATGGACGGGATGCATCTATGCGTACGTGTTGTATCTATCCTGTCGGCATGTCCCTCGCCGTGAAGCAACCCCCCGCTGCCGACCGCGTCTACAGCCACGTCAAGACGGGCGTCCTCGACCGTCGTTACGAGGGCGGGACCCTCCTCACCGAGGGCGAGCTCGCCGAGGCGGTGGGGGTGTCCCGCACGCCGGTGCGCGAGGCGCTGCTCCGGCTGGAGGCCGAAGGGCTGATCAGGCTCTACCCCAAGAAGGGCGCCCTGGTGCTGCCCGTCTCCGCGCAGGAGATCGCCGACGTCGTCGAGACCCGGCTGCTCGTCGAGGAGCACGCGGCGCGCAAGGCCGTACCCGCGTCCCCCGGACTCATCGAGCGCCTCGAGGCGCTTCTCGCGCGGCAGAAGGAGCAGGCCGCCGCCGGCGACCTGGCCGCCGCCGCCGTCACCGACCGCTGCTTCCACGCCGAGATCGTCCGCAGCGGCGGCAACGAGATCCTCTCCCGCCTCTACGACCAGCTGCGCGACCGCCAGCTGCGCATGGGCGTCGCCGTGATGCACTCCCACCCCGACCGGATCGCCAAGACGCTCGCCGAGCACGAGGAGATCCTCGACGCGCTGCGCTCCGGCGACGCGGACGCGGCCGTCGGGGTCGTCCACCGGCACGTCGGCTGGTTCTCGCACCTGGCCCGGGGGGAGGTCCGATGAGCGCCTCCGCCGCACGGGCCGCGGCCCTGCCCGGCGACCCGCCGGGCGGCCGGCGCGCCCTGGCCATGTGGGGCATCGGCGTCTCGGTCTACTTCGTCGCGGTCATCTTCCGCACGTCGCTGGGGGTGGCGGGCCTCGACGCCGCCGACCGCTTCCACGTGGGCGCCTCCGCCCTGTCGACCTTCTCGATCCTCCAGCTGCTGGTCTACGCGGGCATGCAGATACCCGTCGGGCTGCTCGTGGACCGGCTCGGCACCAAGAAGGTGCTGACCATCGGCGTCGTGCTCTTCACGGCCGGGCAGCTCGGCTTCGCGTTCTCCCCGTCGTACGGCATGGCGCTCGCGTCGCGGGCGCTGCTCGGGTGCGGGGACGCGATGACGTTCATCAGCGTGCTGCGGCTGGGCGGCCGCTGGTTCCCCGCCCGGCGCGGGCCGCTGGTCGCGCAGCTCGCCGGCCTGGCCGGCATGGCGGGCAACCTCGTCTCCACGCTGCTGCTGGCCCGGCTGCTGCACGGCATCGGCTGGACGGCGGCGTTCGCGGGCAGCGCGCTGGCGGGCGCCGTGGTGCTCGTGCTGGTGCTGCTGTTCCTCAGGGACCACCCCGAGGGCCACGAGCCGGAGCCCGTCCCGCACCGGGGCGCCGCGTACGTACGGCGCCAGATCGCCGCGTCCTGGCGGGAGCCGGGCACCCGGCTGGGCCTGTGGGTGCACTTCACGACCCAGTTCCCGGCGATGGTGTTCCTGCTGCTGTGGGGGCTGCCGTTCCTCGTCGAGGCGCAGGGCCTGTCCCGGGCCACGGCCGGGGAGCTGCTCACCCTCGTCGTCCTGTCCAACATGCTGATCGGCCTGGTCTACGGCCAGATCGTCGCCCGGCACCACGAGGCCCGGCTGCCCCTCGCCCTCGGCACGGTGGGCGCGACGGCCGTGCTGTGGGCGGCGACGGTCCTCCACCCCGCCGACCGGGCGCCGATGTGGCTGCTGATCGTGCTGTGCGCGGTGCTGGGCGCCTGCGGCCCGGCCTCGATGCTCGGCTTCGACTTCGCCCGGCCGGCCAACCCGCCGGAACGGCAGGGCACCGCCTCCGGCATCACGAACATGGGCGGCTTCGTCGCCTCCATGACCACGCTGTTCGCGGTCGGCGTGCTGCTGGACGCCACCGGCGACGACTACCGGGTGGCGTTCTCCAGCGTCTTCGTGCTCCAGGCGCTCGGCGTCAGCCAGATCCTGCGGCTGCGCGGGCGGGCGGCCCGCCGGGAGCGGGAGCGGCTGGTGGCGAGCCGCGTCGAGACCGTGCACGTGCCCGCCTGACGGTGCTCCGCGCCGGGCCGGGGGCGGGAGCGCGCCCGGCCCGGCGGCACGACCGCCCGCGGCCGGTGCGCGGCGACCGCTACGGCGTCACCGCGAAGTTCGCCAGGATCGCCGCCGCCAGCTCCGGGTCGCCCTCCGCCTTCACCCGGTCCCCGACCGCCTCCGGGCTCACCCGGCCGCAGGCCAGACGGACGTACGTCTCCCAGTCCAGGGTGAGGGAGGCGGCGGGGCCGAGCGCCGGGACGGTCTCCAGGGTGCCGCGGCCCTGGATGTCGACGCGGATCGTGCGCAGGAACTCGACGGGCCCGTGGACGTCGAAGACGACGGCCGAACTGCGCGGGGCACGGGCCTCCTCGGCCACCACGCGCGGCAGTTCCGCGAGCAGCACGTCGCGCGCGATGTGGGCGCCGGGGGAGTCGAGGTTGCCCGGGCGGCCCAGCGCCGTGCGCAGGTCCTGCTCGTGCGCCCACACGGCGAACGCGTGCCGCCGCATGGACTCCTCCAGCGTCAGGTCGGTGCCGAACGGGCTGCGCACCTTCGTGCCGGGGTCGCGGGACTCGTTCCGCAGCTGGCGGTTGCGGCGGATGATCATGTACTCCAGCTCGGACGTCATCTCCGGCGCCGTGTGGTGGCGGCGGACGTCGACCTGCATCTCCATGTAGCGCTGGTGCTCGTTGGTGACGTGGAACAGGTCCCGCGGGAGCGTGTGGATCGGACGCGGGTCGCCGAGCATCTCGGAGTCCAGGCCGATGACGTGGGAGACGATGTCGCGCACCGACCAGCCCGGGCACGGCGTCCGCCGGTTCCAGTCTGCCTCCACGAGCGGCTGGACCAGCTCGGATATCGCCTCGATGGAGTGGGTCCAGGCGTCGGCGTAGGGCTGGAGGGTGGGATGCAGACTCACGGAACGGGACCCCTCGGCGTTCGGTACACGGGCAGGTTGTGGCGGCTTTGCCAGTGGGAGGTGGCGGCTGTCGGCGGGTGTCTCAGACCTTCCCCCGAGTTCTCGCCTTCGCTCGAACAGGGGGGACCCCCAAGTTACGCTGCTCTGAGGCACCCCGGCAGTGCTTTCGTGTGACGATCGTAGGCCCGTGGGGAAGGCCGTGTGGACGGCTCGATGGCCAGGACGGTGGTAGTGTGCGCGCTTCTCTGATCCAAATCGCCGTGGACGAGGGCGAATCGCCGGATTCACGCCGGGACCGGATCGCCTCGCTGGTACGGCGGCAGGCCGGGGCCGACCTCGTCGTCCTGCCGGAGCTGTGGACCACCGGGGCCTTCGCCTACCAGGAGTTCGACGCGGAGGCCGAACCGCTCGAAGGACCGACGCACGAGGCGATGGCCAAGGCCGCGAGCGACGCGGGGGTGTGGCTGCACGCCGGGTCGGTCCCCGAGCGCGACCCCGACGGGACGCTCTACAACACCTCGCTCGTCTTCTCGCCCTCCGGCGAGCTCGCCGCCGCCTACCGCAAGATCCACCGCTTCGGCTTCGACCGGGGCGAGGCGGTGCTGATGGGCGCCGGACGGGAACTGGTGACGGTGCGCCTGCCGTCGACGACCCTGGGCGTGGCCACCTGCTACGACCTCCGCTTCCCCGAACTCTTCCGCGGCCTCGTGGACGCCGGCGCCGAGACCCTCGTCGTCCCGGCGGGCTGGCCGGAGCGCCGCCGGTCGCACTGGACGCTGCTGGCCCGGGCGCGGGCGGTGGAGAACCAGGCGTTCGTGCTCGCCTGCGGAACGGCCGGGACGCACGCCGGGGTCCCCCAGGCCGGTCACTCGATCGTGGTCGACCCGTGGGGCGAGGTGCTGGCCGAGGCCGGCGCCGGCGAGGAGGTCCTCACGGTGGAGTTCGACCCGGGGAAGGCGGCGGCGACCCGCGAGCAGTTCCCGGCGCTCAAGGACCGGGTGCTGGGACTGGACCCGCCGCGCCGCTGAGGACCCCGTCCGCTGAGGACCCCGCCCGCGGGGCGGCGGGCGCGCGGGGCGGCGGGCGCGCCCCCGCTCAGTCCTCCTCCCGGTCCTTCTCCGCCAGGTGGATCACGCACACCGCCACCGCCACCAGCAGCGCGGCGTCCGCGTCGTCGCGGACCACGTCGATGCCGTAGGTGTCCCGGAGGGTGAGCCAGCGGCGGGAGATCACGGCGAGGAGCTCGCCGTCGTACTCGACGGCGAACTCCCGGTCGAGGACCTTGCCGCTGACGTCGAGCTCGGTGCCGTCCGCGAGGGACACCAGGTAGTGGTTGCGCAGCAGCGACAGCCGCTTGCGCCGGATGGTCGCCAGGGGCTCCTCGCCGCGGTGGATCACCATCGTGTCCCGCAGGGCGAGCATCTTCTGGTGGATGTCGATCAGGACCCGCCCCTGGGCGTCCTTCAGCTCCCAGGTGTCCCGCAGGCGCAGCGCCTTGCCGTCGACGAGGAAGACCTTGTTGCCGCGGTCGTCCTCGATCCAGTAGTCGTCGCCGAAGCCGAGGAGCCGGTCGTACACGAGGAATCTCATGGCTTGAGCGCTTCCCCCGGGGCCGGTCCGAAACGCCGCCGGTAGGCCGATGGGCTGAGTCCCGTCCCGCGGCGCAGCCGGACGCGCAGGTTCGCGGCCGTGCCGAGGCCGCTGCGCCGCGCCACCACGTCCAGGCGCTCCTCGCCGCGCTCGATGAGCCGGCAGGCCAGGGCCACCCGCTCGGCCGTCAGCCAGGCCAGCGGGGTCGTGCCGAGCTGGGCGCGGAAACGGCGGTGCAGCGTGGCCGGGGACACGGCCGCCCGGGCGGCCAGGCCGGCCACCGTCAGCGGCTCGTGCAGCCGCTCCTGGGCCCACACCAGCAGCGGCCCCAGCGACGCGTCGGGCACGTCCGGCACCGGCCGCTCCACGAACTGCCGCTGCCCGCCGTCCCGGTGCGCGGCGAAGACGAGCCGCCGGGAGACCGCGTTGGCGAGCTCGGCGCCGTGGTCCCGGCGCCAGAGGTGCAGCCCCAGGTCGAGCGCGGCGGCGCTGCCGGCGGCGGTCAGGACCCCGCCGTCGTCCACGAACAGCACGTCCGGCTCCAGCAGGACCCCCGGGTGCAGGGCGCGGAAGGCGTCCGCCCACATCCAGTGGGTGGCGGCCCGCCGCCCGTCGAGGATCCCGGCCTCGGCGAGCGCGAAGGTGCCGGTGCAGAAGCTCACGACGCGGGCGCCACGCGCGTGCGTGCGGCGGATCGCGTCCAGGACGGCCGGCCCGCGCGGGACGACGTTGTCGGGGCGGCCCGGCACCACGAGCGTGTCGGCGCCGTCCACCGCCTCCAGCCCCGGCACCCCGGTCAGCGTGAAGAACCCGTGGTTCATCCGCACCCCGGGCGCGGGCGTCGCCAGCGTCACCTCGTACGGGGCGCGGGGCAGCCCCAGCTCCGGCCGCGGCAGCCCGAACAGCTCCGTGGCCACCCCCACCTCGAAGGGGTTGGTGCCCTCGTCGACGATGACGACGACCCGGTGCGGCGCCCGAGAGGATCCTTGCGGCATGTGCGATTCCTAGCACTCGCGCGGACCGCGCACCAGGGCCGACGATGACGCCATGACCCAGGAACCCGTCGCCCTCGCCCAGGCCCTCGCGTCCTTCGCCGACCGGTGGAGCCCCCGCATCGTCACCGCCGTCAACGACTACGACGTCCGCATCGCCAAGGTCGAGGGCGAGCACCTCTGGCACGCGCACGACCACACCGACGAGTTCTTCCTCGTCCTCGACGGCGAACTGCACATCGCGCTGCGCGAGCCGTCCGGGGAGCGCACGGTCGTGCTGCCCAAGGGGTCCGTCTTCACGGTCCCGCGCGGCACCGAGCACAAGCCCTCCGCCCCGGTCCCCACCGCGATCCTGATGTTCGAACCCACGGGCACCCCGACCGTCGGCGACCGCCACGACGAGGTCCCCGCCCACGTGGACGCGACGACGGGACACGCGCTGGGCTGAGCGCCGGCGGCGGGTGGCACCCTTGGACGCATGAACCACTCGGCACCCCGACGCGCCCGTGTCCGCGCCCCCGAGCTGATCGGCAAGGGCGGCTGGCTGAACACCGGCGGACGGCAGTACACCTTGTCCGACCTGCGCGGACGCATCGTCATCCTCGATTTCTGGACCTTCTGCTGCATCAACTGCCTGCACGTCCTGGACGAGCTGCGGGAGCTGGAGGAGAAGCACCGGGACACGGTGGTCGTCGTCGGGGTGCACTCGCCGAAGTTCGTGCACGAGGCCGAGCACGCGGCCGTCGTCGACGCCGTGGAGCGGTACGGGGTGGAGCACCCCGTGCTGGACGACCCCGAGCTCGCCACCTGGAAGCAGTACGCCGTGCGCGCGTGGCCGACGCTCGTCGTCATCGACCCCGAGGGGTACGTCGTCGCCCAGCACGCCGGTGAGGGGCACGTGCACGCCATCGAGCGGCTCGTGACGGAGCTGGAGGCCGAGCACGCCGCCAAGGGCACGCTGCGGCGCGGCGACGGGCCCTACGTGCCGCCGGAGCCGGAGCCGACGGTGCTGCGCTTCCCGGGCAAGGCGCTGCTGCTGCCGTCCGGGACCTTCCTGGTCAGCGACACCACGCGCCACCAGCTGGTGGAGCTGGCGGAGGACGGGGAGACGGTGGTGCGGCGGATCGGCGCCGGGCAGCGGGGGCTGGCCGACGGGCCGTTCGAGGCCGCGGCCTTCAACGAGCCGCAGGGGCTCGCCCTGCTGGAGGACGGCTCGGTCGTCGTCGCCGACACCGTGAACCACGCGCTGCGGCGCCTCGACCTCGCCGCCGGGGAGGTGTCCACGCTCGCCGGCACGGGCCGGCAGTGGATGCAGGGCGACGCCACCTCGGGCCCGGCCCGCGAGGTGAACCTGTCCTCCCCGTGGGACGTCGCCCGGTGGCAGGGCAGGGTGTGGATCGCCATGGCCGGGGTGCACCAGCTGTGGGCGTACGACCCGGCCGACGGGAGCGTGTCCGTCACCGCCGGGACGACCAACGAGGGGCTCGTGGACGGGCCGGGCGGCGAGGCGTGGTTCGCCCAGCCGTCCGGGCTGGCGGCGACCCCGGAGCGGCTGTGGCTGGCGGACTCCGAGACGTCCGCGCTGCGCTGGGTGGAGCCGGACGGCTCGGTGCACACCGCGGTCGGCACCGGCCTGTTCGACTTCGGGCACCGCGACGGCGCCGCCGAACAGGCGCTGTTCCAGCACCCGTTGGGCGTGACCGCGCTCCCGGACGGGTCCGTGGCGGTCGCCGACACCTACAACCACGCCCTGCGCCGCTACGACCCGGCGACCGGCGAGGTGACCACCCTCGCCACCGACCTGCGCGAGCCCAGCGACGCGGTGCTGGTGGGGGAGGACATCGTGGTCGTGGAGTCGGCCCGGCACCGGCTGACCTGGCTGCGGCTGCCGGAGGAGGCGGTGACGGTGGACGCCGTCGCCCACCGCACGCAGCGGGCCGCGACCGACGTCGCTCCCGGGCGGCTCCGGCTGGACGTGATCTTCCGGGCGCCCGCGGGCCAGAAGCTGGACACGCGCTACGGTCCCTCGACCCGCCTGCTGGTCTCCTCGACCCCGCCGGAGCTGCTGCTGCACGGTGAGGGCGCGGGAACAGACCTGTCCCGCGCCCTGGAGCTCAACCCCGAGGTGTCCCAGGGGGTCCTGCACGTCTCCGCGATGGCCGCGTCCTGCGACGACGACCCGGCGAACGAGTATCCCGCCTGCCACGTCCACCAGCAGGACTGGGGCGTCCCGGTCCGCCTCGCCGAGGGCGGGGCGGACCGGCTGCCGCTGGTCCTGGCCGGCCTGGACGAGGCCTAGGGCCGGTCGGCCCCGGGGTCAGAGGCCGTAGCCGTCGCTGTAGCCGTCCCGCGTGCGGTGGTGGGCCGCCGGATCGTCGACGACCTGGGTCGTCGTCGGCGGTACCACCACGCGCCGGCGGCGCGCGATGCTGCTGAACGTCGTGACGCCGATCAGTCCGACGATCATCAGGATGATGCCGACGAGGTCGAGGTTGACCCCCTGCATGTCCCAGTCGGTCGCGAACGTGAGGATGGCTCCCACGGCGATGAGGATGATGCACCCGCCGAGGCCCATGAGTGTCGCCTCCCTGTCCGGTCCGGTCGTTCCGGTCCGGAAATGCGGGTACCCCGGTTGTCAACCCCCATGCCGTGGAGGGCCGTTCCGGGTCCGGTCCTAGCCCTCCAGGAACGCGACCAGCGCGCGGGCCAGCAGGAACGGGTCGTCGGCGCCGCACAGTTCGCGCGCGCTGTGCATCGACAGGATCGCCACGCCGATGTCGACGGTCGTGATGCCGTGCCGGGCGGCGGTGATCGGGCCGATGGTGGTGCCGCACGGCATGGAGTTGTTGGAGACGAAGGTCTGGAAGGGCACGTCCGCCTTCTCGCAGGCGGCGGCGAACACCGCGCGGCCCGAACCGTCCGTGGCGTAGCGGTTGTTGACGTTCACCTTGAGGATCGGACCGCCGTTGACCCGGGGGTGGTGCGTCGGGTCGTGCCGCTCCGCGTAGTTGGGGTGGACGGCGTGGCCGGTGTCGGAGGAGAGGCAGACCGTGCCGGCGAAGGCGCGCGCCCGGTCCTCGTAGGACCCGCCGCGCGCGAACACCGACCGTTCCAGGACGGTGCCGAGC
The DNA here is from genome assembly GCF_044540485.1 of Streptomyces sp. NPDC085946. Classification (NCBI taxonomy): domain Bacteria; kingdom Bacillati; phylum Actinomycetota; class Actinomycetes; order Kitasatosporales; family Streptomycetaceae; genus Streptomyces; species Streptomyces sp. NPDC085946. The sequence goes on from NZ_JBITSF010000002.1 coordinate 330,700, forward strand.
AGCGGTCCGTCGGCGCCCGTGTCGGACTGCGAGCCGTTCTCCTCGTGGTCGAAGGCGGCGAGGACGGGGATGTACGGCAGCCCGGCGCCGGACGCGGCCACCGCCGCCAGCGCGGCCGTGCCGGCGTGCACGGACAGCAGGTTGTCCATGCGCGGCCCGGCCACCAGCTCCCGGTCGCGGCCCAGGTAGGCGGGCGGCTCGACGGAGTGCACCATGAGGTCCCAGCCGGTGACCTGGCCGGCCCCGATGCCGGCGGTCTCCTCCAGGAAGGCGATCAGGTCGCCGTCGCGCAGGTCGTCGCCCAGGCCCCAGACCGGCTGCATGTGGCGCTGCTTGTCGAGCTTGAGGCCGTCCGCGGTCACCGTGCGGTCCAGGTGGATGGCGAGCTGCGGCACCCGCAGCAGCGGACGGTCGACGTCGACCAGGCGCGTGGAGCCGTCGCGCAGCGTCAGGCGGCCGGCGAGTCCGAGGTCGCGGTCGAGCCAGGAGTTCAGCAGGGGACCGCCGTAGATCTCGACGGCGACCTGGCGCCAGCCGTGCGCGCCGCTGTCGGGCCGGGGCTTGACCCGCAGGTTGGGGGAGTCGGTGTGCGCGCCCACGATCCGGAACGGGGTGTGCGGCGCGGCGCCCTCGGGGACGTACCAGGCGATGACGGCGCCGCCCCGCAGCACGTACTTCCCGCCGCTGGTGCCGTCCCAGGCGTCCGTCTCCGCGACCTGGCGGAACCCGGCCTTCTCCAGCCGCTCGGCGGCGTTCGCCACGGCGTGGTAGGGCGTGGGGCTCGCCGCCAGGAACGTCATGAGGTCGTCGGTGTGGCCGCGGTCGAAGCGAGTGCCTGTGGTCATGGGTTCACCTTAACGACGGAGCAGGGCCCGCTCCCTGCCGGAAGGGAACGGGCCCTGCGAAGAGAACGTGAGGGACTAGAACGCCGCCTCGTCCAGCTCCATGACGTCCAGGTCGACGCCCTCGGCGACCTTGCGGGCCAGGGTGACGCCGGGCAGGACGGTGGCCGCGAAGAACTTCGCCGCCGCGATCTTGCCGGTGTAGAACGCCTTGTCCTTGGCGGAGGCCGTCTGCAGCTTCTCGGCGGCGATCGCGGCGCCCTTGAGCAGCAGGTAGCCGACGACCACGTCACCGGAGGCCATCAGCAGGCGGGTGGTGTTCAGGCCCACCTTGTAGATGTTCTTGACGTCCTGCTCGGTGGCGGCGAGGTCGGTGAGCATCAGGCCGACGATGGCCTCCAGCTCGACGGCGGCCTTGGCGAGGTGCTCGCGGGCGCCGGCCAGCTCGTCGCCGCCGGTGCCCAGGGCGAGGAACTTCTTGATGTCCTCGGCGAGGGAGTTCAGCGCGGCGCCCTGGTTGCGGACGATCTTCCGGAAGAAGAAGTCCTGGCCCTGGATGGCCGTGGTGCCCTCGTACAGGGTGTCGATCTTGGAGTCCCGGATGTACTGCTCGATCGGGTACTCCTGCAGGAAGCCGGAGCCGCCGAAGGTCTGCAGGGACTGGGCGAGCAGCTCGTAGGCCTTCTCGGAGCCGTAGCCCTTGACGATCGGCAGGAGCAGGTCGTTGAGGGCGTGCTCGGTGGAGGCGTCCTCGCCGGCGGCCTCCTTGACCTGGATCTCGTCCTGGACGGCCGCGGTGTACATCACCAGGGCGCGCATGCCCTCGGCGTACGCCTTCTGCGTGAGCAGCGAGCGGCGCACGTCGGGGTGGTGGGTGATGGTGACCTTGGGCGCGGTCTTGTCCATGAAGTTCGCCAGGTCGGGGCCCTGGACGCGCTCCTTGGCGTACTCCAGCGCGTTGAGGTAGCCGGTGGAGAGCGTGGAGATCGCCTTCGTGCCGACCATCATGCGGGCGAACTCGATGATGCGGAACATCTGGCGGATGCCGTCGTGCTTGTCGCCGATCAGCCAGCCCTTGGCGGGGTGCTTGTCGCCGAACGTCATCTCGCAGGTGTTGGAGGCCTTCAGGCCCATCTTGTGCTCGACGTTCGTGGCGTAGACGCCGTTGCGCTCGCCCAGCTCGCCGGTCTCGAAGTCGAAGAGGTACTTCGGGACGAGGAAGAGGGACAGGCCCTTGGTGCCGGGGCCGGCGCCCTCGGGGCGGGCGAGGACGTAGTGGAGGATGTTCTCCGACATGTCGTGCTCGCCGGAGGTGATGAAGCGCTTCACGCCCTCGATGTGCCAGGAGCCGTCCTCCTGCTGCACGGCCCTGGTGCGGCCGGCGCCCACGTCCGAGCCGGCGTCCGGCTCGGTGAGGACCATGGTGGAGCCCCACTGCTTCTCGACGGCGATCTTCGCGATGTGCTTCTGCACCTCGTTGCCCTCGTCGAAGAGGATGCCCGCGAAGGCCGGGCCGGAGGAGTACATCCACACGGCCGGGTTGGCGCCGAGGATCAGCTCCGCGTACGCCCAGATCAGGGAGCGGGGCGAGGTGGTGCCGCCGATCTCCTCGGGCAGGCCCAGGCGCCAGTACTCGGAGTCCATGAAGGCCTGGTAGCTCTTCTTGAAGGACGCGGGGACCGGCGCGGTGTTCGTCTCGGGGTCGAAGACCGGCGGGTTGCGGTCGGCGTCGGCGAAGGACTCGGCCAGCTCGTTCTCCGAGAGCCGGGTCAGCTCCTCGAGGATGCTCTTGGCGGTCTCGACGTCCATCTCCTCGAACGGGCCGGTGCCGTACAGCTTGTCCCGCCCGAGTACTTCGAAGAGATTGAACTCGATGTCGCGGAGATTCGACTTGTAGTGCCCCATGGCGACGGCTCCGTAGAGAGAGATCGGCGAGGCACTGACTCCTCGCACCTAGTTCACGTACCAGCAAGTAGCTACGATGATGCTACCCGTCGGTAATAAGAAGCAACCCCGATCCGGCCATCTGTGACTCAGTACTCTTGCGCTCATGTACGGCTACGACCAGAACGTGGGTGCCCAGCAGGGCTACGTCCCGCCGCAGCAGCAGATGCCCGGCGGGTACGGACAGCAGCAGGCGCCGCTGTACCCCGAGCCGTCCCCGCCCTCGCTCGCGGACGCGGTCCGGGCCTTCACCACGGGGCAGATGGCGGCCGAGGACTTCCAGCAGGTCTTCGCGACGTCGAAGGTCTACTGCCCGCGCGGCGACAACCCCGGGTTCCTCGCCCTGCACAACACCCAGCAGCCGGTGATCCCGATGTTCACCACGCTCAAGGAGCTGCGCCGGTACGCGGGCAAGGAGTCCAAGTACTTCGTGATCACCGGTGCCGAGGTGCTGGACCTGCTGCCGACCGGCTACGGGTTCGTCCTCGACATGGAGGGCGAGCACCGGATCGTCTTCGACGCCAAGGCCGTCGAGCAGATGGTCGACTTCGCCATGCGCCGCATGTATGGCTAGACGCCCCGCCGCACAGGCGGCCCGCGGCGCCGGTCGGGCGCGGAAACCCGGAGGGAATGCCCTCCGGGTTTTCTCTGTTCCGGGTAGCAGAAAGTTCAACGCTCAACTAAACTGGGCGTACACCGAGGAGGTACCGACATGCCTGCAGTGACCGTCGAGAACCCGCTGACGCTGCCCCGCGTGACCGCGCCCGCCGACGCCGTGGCACGTCCCGTGCTCGCCGTCACGACCGCTCCGAGCGGTTTCGAGGGCGAGGGCTTCCCGGTGCGCCGGGCGTTCGCGGGGATCAACTACCGCCACCTCGACCCGTTCATCATGATGGACCAGATGGGCGAGGTGGAGTACGCGCCGGGCGAGCCCAAGGGCACCCCCTGGCACCCGCACCGCGGCTTCGAGACCGTCACCTACATCATCGACGGGATCTTCGACCACCAGGACAGCCACGGCGGCGGCGGCACCATCACCAACGGCGACACCCAGTGGATGACCGCGGGCTCGGGCCTGCTGCACATCGAGGCGCCGCCGGAGCACCTGGTGATGTCCGGCGGTCTCTTCCACGGGCTCCAGCTGTGGGTGAACCTCCCGGCCAAGGACAAGATGATGGCCCCCCGCTACCAGGACATCCGCGGCGGCTCCGTGCAGCTGCTCACCTCCCCCGACGGCGGCGCGCTGCTGCGCGTCATCGCCGGTGAGCTGGACGGCCACGCCGGTCCCGGCATCACGCACACGCCGATCACGATGATCCACGCGACGCTGGCGCCGGGCGCCGAGATCACCCTGCCGTGGCGCGAGGACTTCAACGGCCTGGCGTACGTCCTGGCCGGCCGCGGCGCCGTCGGCACCGAGCGCCGGCCGGTCCACTCGGGGCAGACCGCCGTCTTCGGCGCCGGTTCCGCGCTGACCGTCCGGGCGGACGAGAAGCAGGACTCCCGCACCCCCGACCTGGAGGTCGTGCTGCTCGGCGGGCAGCCGATCCGCGAGCCGATGGCGCACTACGGCCCGTTCGTCATGAACACCAAGGACGAGCTCATGCAGGCCTTCGAGGACTTCCAGAAGGGCCGGCTGGGGACGGTCCCGGCGGTGCACGGCATGACCCAGCAGGGTCCGCAGGACTGACGCCGGCCGACCGGCACACCCGGGCGGGCCGTCCCGGCAGGGGCGGCCCGCCCGGTGCGTGGTCGCGGGGGCGCGGCCGCCGTCCGGCGTCCCGGGGACCGGGCCCGGTCCGGCGGTCCGGGTGCCGCGGGGGCGCGGAACGCCGCGGCGCGGCGGGACCGCGGCCGACAGCCCCTAGCTCCCGTCCGGGCCGCCCGCCGGCTCGTCCAGTTCGAACCAGATGCTCTTGCCGGCGCCGCGCGGCTCCACGCCCCAGGCGTGCGCCAGGAGTTCGATGAGGACCAGGCCCCGGCCGGAGGAGGCGAGCTCCCCGGGGCTGCGCTTGTGCGGCAGGTCGTCGCCCGCGTCGGTGACCTCGATCCGCATCCGCCGCCCGCCGGCCGGCCCGGTGACCTCGGCGACCATCAGCGCGTCGGTGTCGGTGTGCACGAGCACGTTGGTGAGCAGCTCGGACAGCAGCAGCACCGCCGAGTCGACCTGGTCGGGGGAGGACCAGTCGTGCAGCAGCTCGCGCAGCTGGCGGCGGGCCACCCCGACCCGCTCCGGCTCGGCCTGCGCCACCGTCAGCATCGTGCGGCGCACCGACGGCCGCACGGCGACGGTGTCGCCGCAGCCGTAGCCGGCGCCCTGCCGGCACAGCAGGAGCAGCGCGATGTCGTCCTCGCGCCGGTCGGCCAGCGGGCCGGTGGTGTGGTGCGAGGACGGGCCGTGCACGGCCTGCACCAGCGCGTCGGCGAGTTCCTCCGGGTCGCCGCCGTGCCCTTCGAGGAGCGCGCGGATGCGCCGCCAGCCGGTCTCCAGGTCGTGGCCGCCGGTCTCGATCAGGCCGTCCGTGCAGATCAGCAGGGTCTCGGCGGGTTCCAGGGCGAAGCGGGTGGTGGGGTAGTCGGCGTCCGGGTCGACGCCCAGCGGCAGCCCGCCCGCCGTGGGACGCGAGAGCACCGTGCCGTCCGGCATGCGGATCGCGGGGTCCAGGTGCCCGGCCCGCGCCACCTCCAGCACCCCGGTCACCGGGTCGACCTCCACGTACAGGCAGGTCGCGAAGCGCCACTCGGCCGGGGCGGTGTCGTTGATGCCGTGCAGGAAGCGGGAGGCCCGGGAGAGCACCGCGTCAGGGCGGTGGCCCTCGGACGCGTAGGCCCGCAGCGCGATGCGCAGCTGGCCCATCAGCCCGGCCGCCCGCACGTCGTGGCCCTGCACGTCGCCGATGACCAGGGCGAACCGGCCGCTGGGCAGCGGGATCACGTCGTACCAGTCGCCGCCGACCTGGAGGCCGCCGCCGGTGGGGACGTAGCGGGCGGCGACGCTCATGCCGGGGATGCGCTGCGGGCCGAGCGTCGGCAGCATCGTGCGCTGGAGCCCGTCGGTCAGCTCGCGCTCGCTCTCGGCCAGGCCCGCCCGGGACAGCGCCTGCGCCAGCATCCGCGCCACGGTGGTGAGGACCGACCGCTCGTCCGGGGTGAAGGCGACCGGGTAGGCGAACGCCGCCATCCAGGCGCCCATGGTGCGCCCGGCGACCGTCAGCGGCAGGAACGCCCAGGAGCGGCGGCCGAAGGGCTCCGCGAGCGGCCAGGTCAGCGGGTAGCGGGCCTGGTACTGCGCGGGGGAGGACAGGTAGACCGCGCGGCCGGTGCGGACCACCTCCGCGGCCGGGTAGTCGGTGTCCAGCGCCATGTGCGTGAACGGGTGCTCGGCACCGGGCTGGTGCCCGTGGTGCCCGATGATCGTCAGCTGGTTGCCCTGCACCCCGAACACCGCCAGCCCGGCCGGTGAGAACCCGGGCATCGACAGGTTCGCCGCGACCCGCAGCACCTCCTGGGTCGACCGGGCCTCGGCCAGCGCGCGGCCCGCGTCCAGCAGGAACGCCTCGCGCGAGCGGCGCCAGTCGCCGGTGACGGCACTGCGCCCGGCCGGGGTGCCGGGCGTCGGTTCGGTGACCTCCTGGAGGGTGCCGATGAGCTCGTAGGCCTTCCGCACCGGGTCGAAGGACGGCTTGGAGCGGCTGCGCACCACCCGGACCACCCGGCCCCGCTCGTCCATGATGCGGATCCGCACCTCGGCGAGGGTGCCCTCGGTGACGGCGAGCTGCACCACCCCGGTGATCTCGTTCCAGTCGACCGGATGCAGCCGGGCCCGCACCTGGGCCTCGGTCAGGGAGACCTGTTCGGCGGGCAGCCCGAGCAGCCGTGCGGCCTCGGCGTCGACCGTGACCTGCCCGGTGGCGGTGTCCCAGTGCCACATCCCGGTCGCGAGAGCGGCGAGGACGTCCCCCACGGCGGGCAGGGGCTCACCAGTACGCATTGCCCCACTGTAAGAACAGGCCGTCGAACACTGCCACCGAAGCCGTACATCCGCCCGTCGCGGAATTGGGTGGGAGGCGATCTTCGTGTCCCCGGTACGCTTGGGGTTGTTTCACGTGAAACGCAGACCCCGATCCGCGAAGACTGGATGAACGACGATGCATCGGTACAGGTCCCACACCTGCGGCGAGCTCCGCGCCTCTGACGTCGGCACCGACGTCCGGCTCAGTGGCTGGCTGCACAATCGGCGCGACCTGGGCGGCATCCTCTTCATCGATCTGCGCGACCACTACGGCATCACGCAGCTCGTCGCCCGGCCGGGCACCGAGGCGTACGAGGCCCTCGACAAGATCTCCAAGGAGTCGACGGTCCGCGTCGACGGCCAGGTCGTCTCGCGGGGTACGGACAACGTGAACCCCGACCTGCCGACCGGTGAGATCGAGGTCGAGGTGTGCGAGGTCGAGCTGCTCGGCGCCGCCGCCCCGCTCCCCTTCACCATCAACGCCGAGGACGGGGTCAACGAGGAGCGGCGCCTGGAGTACCGCTTCCTGGACCTGCGCCGCGAGCGCATGCACCGCAACATCATGCTGCGCACGGCCGTCATCTCCGCCATCCGTCACAAGATGACGGCCTTCGGCTTCAACGAGATGGCGACGCCGATCCTGTCCGCGACCTCTCCCGAGGGCGCCCGCGACTTCGTCGTCCCGTCCCGCCTGAACCCGGGCAAGTTCTACGCCCTGCCGCAGGCGCCCCAGCAGTTCAAGCAGCTGCTGATGATCTCCGGCTTCGACCGCTACTTCCAGATCGCGCCCTGCTTCCGCGACGAGGACGCCCGCGCCGACCGCTCGCCGGGCGAGTTCTACCAGCTCGACGTCGAGATGAGCTTCGTCGAGCAGGAGGACGTCTTCCGGCCGATCGAGCAGCTGATGACCGAGCTGTTCGAGGAGTTCGGCGGCGGCCGGCACGTCACCTCGCCGTTCCCGCGGATCCCGTTCCGCGAGGCGATGCTGAAGTACGGCTCCGACAAGCCGGACCTGCGGGCCAAGCTGGAGCTCGTCGACATCACCGACGTCTTCGAGGGCTCGGAGTTCAAGGCGTTCGCCGGCAAGCACGTGCGCGCGCTGCCGGTGCCGGCGGTCCAGGACCAGCCGCGCAAGTTCTTCGACCAGCTCGGCGACTTCGCCGTCTCGCAGGGCGCCAAGGGCCTGGCCTGGGTCCGCGTCGGCGAGGACGGCTCGCTCACCGGTCCGATCGCCAAGTTCCTCACCGAGGAGAACGTCGCCGAGCTGACCAAGCGCCTGTCGCTGGCCGCCGGCCACGCCGTCTTCTTCGGCGCGGGCGAGTTCGACGAGGTCTCCAAGATCATGGGCGCGGTGCGGGTCGAGGCCGCCAAGCGCGCCGGGCACTTCGAGGAGAACGTCTTCCGGTTCTGCTGGATCGTCGACTTCCCGATGTACGAGAAGGACGAGGAGACCGGCGCGATCGACTTCTCGCACAACCCGTTCTCCATGCCGCAGGGCGGCCTGGAGGCCCTGGAGACCCAGGACCCGCTGGACATCCTCGGCTGGCAGTACGACATCGTCTGCAACGGCGTCGAGCTGTCCTCCGGCGCGATCCGGAACCACGAGCCGGAGATCATGCTCAAGGCCTTCGAGATCGCCGGGTACGACCGCGAGACCGTCGAGGAGAAGTTCGCCGGCATGCTGCGCGCCCTGCGCTTCGGCGCCCCGCCGCACGGCGGCATCGCCCCGGGCGTCGACCGCATCGTCATGCTGCTCGCCGACGAGCCCAACATCCGCGAGACCATCGCCTTCCCGCTCAACGGCAACGCGCAGGACCTGATGATGGGCGCGCCGACGGAGCTGGAGGAGGCGCGGCTGAGGGAGCTGCACCTGTCGGTGCGCAAGCCGCAGCCGAAGTAGCAGGCCGGGGGAACGGCCCGGAACCGACACCGGTTCCGGGCCGTTCCCGTGTCCGGGGCGGTACAGGGCGCACGCCCAGCCCGCACCCGTCGTCCTGACAGCCGCGGTCCCTGGCGTCCCTGCCCCTGACGGGACATCAGACGGCCCCCGGGCCGAAACACAAGCTGGATCCGACGCGCCGCAAGGTCATCGTGGCGGGCGCGGGCGCGGGCGCGGGCGCGGGCGCCGCGGTCGCGGTGGGCGTGGGCGGCACGCTCGCGGCCGGTGCCTTCGCCGGCGAGGAGACGGGCTCCGCCCCGGACGCCGGCGCCTCCGGCAGCGCCGCCGCGACCTGCTACCGGCTGACCTCCGAGACCACCGAGGGCCCCTACTGCATCGACGCGGACAAGATCCGCCAGGACATCACCGAGGACCAGGAGGGCATTCCGCTCACGCTCCGCCTCACGGTCGTCGACGCGGAGACCTGCAAGCCCCTCAGGAACGCCGCGGTCGACATCTGGCACTGCAACGCGCTCGGCGTGTACTCCGGGTACGAGTCGATGGGCAGCGGCGGGGGCGGGGGCGGCACCCTGCCCTCAGGCGCCCCCTCCGGCGCGCCCCCGTCGGGCGCGCCGACCGGCGGCACCGGCGGCGGCGTGCACGAGGAGCCCACCGACGACGAGCGCTGCCTGCGCGGCACCTGGAGGACCGGCCGGAACGGCCGGGTGGTGTTCCGGACCGTCTTCCCCGGCTGGTACCAGGGGCGCTGCGTGCACATCCACACCAAGGTGCACGTGGGCGGCACCTGGACCGAGGCGGGCTACGAGGGCGGGAACACCTGCCGCACCGGGCAGCTCTTCTTCGACGAGGCGTCCGTGCCGGCCTCCGCCGAGGTCGAGCCGTACTCCACCGACACCACGGCCCGCACCACCCTCGACGAGGACACCGTCTACCCGGGCAACGGCACCGAGGGCGGCCTGCTGAAGCTGACGTACCGGAAGAACGCGATCGCCCGGGGCGTCGTCGGCTCGCTCACCCTGGGCGTCGACCCCGAGGCCACCCACGACGGCACCGGCGGCGCGGTCCGGCCGGGCGCGTCGGCGTCCACGTCCGCGTAGGCCCCGGGAGCGCGGCGCGACGGCCGCCGGGCCGGTGCCGCCGGTCAGGACAGGGACGTGTACCCGCCCCAGCCGGTCGCGATCTGCACGCGGGAGCCGAAGGAGCCCTTGCCGTCGCCGCTGTTGCGCCAGGCGGTGCCGCTGCTGTCGCGGGAGACCAGGTCGGCCTTGCCGTCGTCGGTGATGTCGCCGACGCCGACGACGGCGTTGTAGGAGCCGCCCCAGTCGGCGAACAGCTTGACGCGGGCCGCGAAGGTGCCGTCGCCCTTGCCGTCGTAGCGGTACAGGGTGTTGGCGCTGTCCTGGGCGAGGAGGTCGCCGTCGCCGTCGCCGTCGAGGTCCCCGGCGCCGACGATCTTCTTGTAGCCCTTCCAGTTGTCGTACAGCTTCACGCGGGCGGCGAGCTTGCCGTCGCTGGTGCCCTTGTGCAGGTAGACCGCGCCGGTGGAGGCGTTGCGGGTGATCAGGTCCGCGCGGCCGTCGCCGCTGACGTCACCGGGCGAGGTGAGCACGTCGTACTGGGTCCAGCCGCTGGTCGCGAGCGTGGTGTACGACGTGGACGGGGTGACCGCCTTGCCGCAGCCCGGCTTGTACACCCGCAGGGCGCCGCTGGTGTAGCGCACCAGGACGTCGTTGCAGCGGTTGCCGTTCACGTCGCCGAAGGGGACGGCCTTGACGGTGGTGGGCCAGCCGGTGCCGGTGGTCTTGCTGCCGAACTTCCCGGTGCCGGTGCCGGACTGGAAGGTCAGTCCGCCGGAGGAGTTGAGGGTGAGCAGGTCGCCCCGGCCGTCCGGGCCGTCCGGGCTGGTGTGGTCGTGGCGGACGGCCGCGCCGCCCGACAGGTAGCCCTTGCCGGTCGCCAGGGTGGACACCGTGGCGGTGTTGAGGCCGGTGGCCTTCAGGCTCCAGGTGAAGGAGCCGTTGGGGAAGTACCCGCCGGCGGCGGTCTTCCCGTTCCAGGTCGCCGAGATCCACGCGGGGGTCGCGCCGCCGGTGATCGTGCGGGTGGCCCTGCCGGTCGCGCCGCTCTGCACCGAGGTGAAGGTGAGGGACCACGAGCTCACCGGGCGGGACGGCAGCCAACTGCCGTACCAGGGCGTGGAGGTGGCCGGCCAGGCGTGGAGGTCGGCCTTGTTCTCGAAGACCGTCGGCGCGGACGGCGCGACGCCGGTGGTGGCGACGTGCGTGCGCTCGTAGACGTCGAACCAGGCGACCAGGCCGGTGTACTCGTCGACGGTCCAGCGGTAGCGGCGGTCCACGGGCAGGCCCGAGTCCGGCAGGCCGGAGGCGATCACGCGGGTGGCGCCGCCGGCCGCCTCGGTGAGGACGAGGGTGTCGGCGTCGTGGTCGTGGCGGACGGTGAACCCGTCGCCGAGCAGCACGTCACCGGGGGTGACCGCGGCCGACGTGCCGGCCTTGGTGTCGTACACGCCCGCCGAGGCGGTCCCGCAGGCCCAGTACACCCAGCGGCCCGCGGCCTGCAGCTCGCTCGGCACGCAGCCGAGACCGGGGACGGTGACCGTGGCGAGGGCCTTGTCCGTGGCGAGGCTGTACGAGGAGAGCGTGCCGGCGGTGGTGGTGGCGCTCCACAGCGTGGAGCCGTTCAGGGCGGCGGCGCGGATGCCGCGCTTGAGCTTCTGGCCCTGCCCGAACTCGCCGACGTACTGCGCGGGCGCGGTGCCGCCGGAGTCGTAGACCGCGTAGTCGTCGGAGACGTCGACGATCCTGCCGCCCGAGGTGCCGTAGTCCAGCTCCTGGTGGCCGAGGGCGACCAGCCGGTCCCTCCTCTGCTCGGTCTCGGTCACCTCCGCGGCGAGGTGGACGTCCTGTCCGGGCTTGTTGCCGGTGTTGCCCCACAGCGCGGAACAGGTGACGCCGGCGTACGGGCACGCGGCCGAGCCGACGGGGGTGGACGCCGTGGCCTCGGAGGCGGTCAGCACGGTGGAGCCGTCGGTGGTGAGGGTGCGCACGGACGTGGGGTCGGAGCTGCTGGCCGGGTCGTTCTCGGCGACGCGCAGGGTGCCCCGGTTGAGCGCGAGGCCCGTCTTGGGGTTCTCCGTCGCCGGGGACTGGTGGACCTTCTCCAGCTTCAGGGTGCCGTCCTCGGCCTGGCTGACCCGCCGCACCCACCAGTCGGCGGCGCCGGTGCCGCCGGTGACGAAGGCGGCGCCGTGCCGGGCCGCGACCGGGTAGGGGTCGGCGCTCGACAGCAGGGTGCGCTGCACGGAGGGGTCGGTGACCGAGACCGCGAGGAGCCGGGAGCCGAGGTCGTTGGAGGCTAGCGGCAGCAGCAGCCAGTCACCGACCAGGACCGGGTCGCCGTCCAGCTCGCCGGGGTACGAGGGCAGCGTGACGACCTGCTCCTCGGCGGCGAGGTCGCCCCGCGGCTTCAGGTGCAGCTCGGCGGTGCCGGACCGGTACCAGCCGATCCGGTCGTCGCTCATCACCTGGTGCGTGGTGTAGTCGACGTCGCCGAACACCCGGGTGTTCACGGCCGTGGCGGTGTCGACGTACAGGATCTCGGTGCCGCGCTGCCAGAGCACCCCGGCGGAGTCCGCGGCGGCGATCTGATCGCTCTGGATGTTCGCGTACTCGCCGGTGATCGGCCGCTCGCGCAGTTGCCCCTCGACGATGTCGGCGAGCGTGTAACTGGTGACCATCGTCGTCCCGGCGAGCGCGCGGTAGTAGTGGTTGCTCTGGCCGAAGATCGCCTTGGTCCGCTTGCCCGTGGCCGGGTTCCACAGGACCACCGAGTTGGTGGCCGTGGCACCGGGCAGCGCGACCAGGTCGGCGTCGGAGCCGTGCCAGGCGGCGCGGCACGCGGAGCCGAGGGCGGTGCAGCCCGTGCCGGGCGTGTAGACGGTTCCGTCGCCGTTGGTCACGGTGACCGTGCTGCCGTCCGCGTAGCTGGTCCACAGCATCCCCGGCATCCCGGACTGCCGGTGCAGGAAGCCGTTCGCGCCGGTCACGTACGTGCGGTCCGTGCGCGGTGTGGCGGAGCTCGGGTCGGTCAGCGTGATCTCGGTGGTGGCGGTCCCGGCGGCGGCCGCCGAGGCCGGGTCGCCGCCCCCGGTGAGGACGACGGCGGACGCGGCCGTGACGGCCAGCGTCAGTGCGGTGACGGCGGCGGTCAGACCGCCCCGTCTCAGGGCGTGTCTGCCCACGTGAGGTCCCTCCCCGCGAGGACGTCCTGCCCTCGCACAAGTGGCCGGATGTTATCGCGGGGGAGGGGAACCTCAGGTCAGCGGGCCACGAACTGCGTGAGGATCGCCTGGACCTCGTAGATGTCGACGCCCTTGGTGAAGGTCTTCGTGATCGGCATCTGGGAGCCGGAGATCCAGAGCTTCAGCTCGGCGTCGAGGTCGAAGGTGCCGGCCGTCTCCACCGCGAAGTGGGTGATGCTGCGGTACGGCACCGAGTGGTACTCGGTCTTCTTGCCGGTGATGCCCTGCTTGTCGACCAGGATCAGACGGCGGTCGGTGAACAGGATGGTGTCGCGGATCAGCAGGAAGGCGGCGTGCACCTGCTCGCCGTGGCCGAGCAGGCGCGCGTAGTCCTGCTGCGCCTGGGCCGGGTCGACGGGGTGCGCGTTGCCGAAGAGTGCCATGGATGAAACCCCCCACGTGAGTGACGGCGGCCGGACGGCCGCCTTCACGTGATCTTCGCAAAGCGAACGGCCCGGGAGAAGGTCTCCTTCTCCCGGGCCGCCCGCTGTAGCGAGCGCGTTACGCGGTCGGCTTCTCCTCGAGACGCGGGAAGAGCACCGCGCCCTTGGTGACCGTGGTGCCGGCGGGGAGCCTGCCCCACTCGCCGGCGTCCTGGACCCGCTGGTCCGCGAGGGCGCCCAGGGAGGCCTCCGCGCCGAGGGAGTCCCACAGCTTGCCGGAGGTGTCCGGCATGACCGGGTTCAGCAGGACCGCGACGGCCCGCAGGGACTCCGCCGCCGTGTAGAGGATCGTCGCCAGCCGGGCCCGGCCCTCCTCGGAGGTGTCCTTGGCGACCTTCCAGGGCTCCTGCTCGGTGATGTAGCCGTTGACCTGCTTGACGAAGTCGAAGACCGCCAGGATGCCGCCCTGGAAGTCGAGCTCCTCGCCGATCTTCCGGTCGGCCTCGGCGACCGCCTTGGCCAGGCCCTCGTGGATCGCCTTCTCGGCGTCGCCGTCGGCCGCCGACGCGGGCAGCTCGCCGCCGAAGTACTTGCCGACCATCGCCGCGACGCGCGAGGCGAGGTTGCCGTAGTCGTTGGCCAGCTCGCTGGTGTAGCGGGCGGAGAAGTCCTCCCAGGAGAACGAGCCGTCCTGGCCGAAGGCGATCGCGCGCAGGAAGTACCAGCGGTACGCGTCCACGCCGAAGTGCGAGGTCAGGTCCTGCGGCTTGATGCCGGTCAGGTTCGACTTCGACATCTTCTCGCCGCCGACCATCAGCCAGCCGTTGGCGGCGACCTTGCGGGGCAGGGGCAGGCCCTGCGCCATCAGCATCGCCGGCCAGATCACCGCGTGGAAGCGGAGGATGTCCTTGCCGACCAGGTGCACGTCGGCCGGGAAGGTCGCCTCGAACTTCTCCGGGTTCTCGTTGTAGCCGACCGCCGTCGCGTAGTTCAGCAGGGCGTCGACCCACACGTAGATCACGTGCTGGTCGTCCCAGGGGATCGGGATGCCCCAGTCGAACGTCGAGCGGGAGATGGAGAGGTCCTGCAGGCCCTGGCGGACGAAGTTCAGCACCTCGTTGCGCGCGGACTCCGGCTGGATGAAACCGGGGTTGGCCTCGTAGTGGGCGAGCAGCTTGTCGGTGTACTCGCTCAGCTTGAAGAAGTAGTTCTCCTCCTTGAGGACCTCCACCGGCCGCTTGTGCACCGGGCACAGCTTCTGGCCGGCGTACTCGCCCTCGCCGTCGAGCAGCTCGCCGGGGAGCTTGTACTCCTCGCAGCCCACGCAGTACGGGCCCTCGTAGCCGCCCTTGTAGATCTCGCCCTTGTCGTACAGGTCCTGGACGAACTCCTGCACGCGGTCGGTGTGCCGCTTCTGCGTAGTGCGGATGAAGTCGTCGTTCGCGATGTCCAGGTGCTCCCAGAGGGGCTTCCAGGCCTCCTCCACGAGCTTGTCGCACCACTCCTGCGGGGTCACCCCGTTGGCGTCGGCGGTGCGCATGATCTTCTGACCGTGCTCGTCCGTGCCGGTGAGGTACCACACCTTCTCGCCGCGCTGACGGTGCCAGCGCGTGAGCACGTCGCCTGCGACGGTCGTGTAGGCGTGGCCCAGGTGAGGAGCGTCGTTGACGTAATAGATGGGGGTGGAGACGTAGAACGCCTTTCCACCCTGCTTCTCGGATCCAGTGGCCGCCATGGTCGAAATCCTACTGGCCGAGCGAAGATCGACTCACACGCGTTTCGGGGGGTGGACGCGGACCGGGCCGGTGTCCACCCCCCTCGCGGTCACGGGCGCCAGTGCGCGAGAACGGCCTCGTAGAGCTCCTTGTCGGTGAGCTCGCGGGGCGTCTCGCCGGCCAGGAAGTGGGACGTGTTGGGCGTCTTCAGCTTGCGGAGGTAGTCGAACGCCTTGTTCTCCGGGTCGCCGAAGGCGACGAAGGAGAAGAAGACGGACGGGTGCCGCTCCGCGGCCTCGGTGAGGGCCTGGGTGGCGGGGGTCTTCGCGTCGGGGGCGCCGTCGGTCTGGAAGACCACCAGGGCGGGTGCGCCGGGGTCGCCGGACTCGGCGTGCCGGCCGAGCACCGCCTCGACCGCCGCGTGGTAGCTCGTACGGCCCATGCGGCCCAGGGCGGCGTGCAGGGTGTCGATCTTGTTCTCGTGGTCGTCGAGGGTGAGCTCGCCGGTGCCGTCCACCTCGGTGGAGAAGAAGACGACGGGGACGGTCGCCTCGGGGTCCAGGTGGGCGGCGAGGGCGAGGGTCTGCTCGGCGAGGGCCTGGGCGGAGCCGTCCTTGTAGTACGGGCGCATGGACGCGGAGCGGTCCAGGACGAGGTAGACCTTGGCGCGGGTGCCGGTGAGGCCGTTCTTCTTCAGGGCGGTGCCGGCGGCCTTGTAGGCGGTGGTGAGGCCGGGGGCGCGGGAGCGGACGCGGGTCGCGGGAGTGGCGGGCTTGCCGGCCTCGGCTTCGCCGTCGGCCGGCTCGTCGTCCCCGCCCGCACCACCCGTGCCGCTTTCGTCGTCGGGTGCGGGTGGCCCCTGGGGGGCGGAGTCGCCGTCGGCGGGTGCGGGTTCGCTGTCGGTGGGTGCGGACTCGCTGTCGGTGGGTGCGGACTCGCTGTCGGCGGGGGTGGGGGCTGCCGTCGGCTTTTCGGCTTCCGCGACCGGCTCGGGTTCCGCGACCGGCTCGGGTTCCGGCTGCGGGTCCTCGGCGGCCGGTTCAGGGGTCGGCTGCGGGTCCTCGGTCGCAGGCTCGGGCTCCGGCTCCGGCTCCGGGTCCGCGGCCACCGGCTCGGGCTCGGGCTGCGGTTCCTCGGTGACGGGCTCGGGAGCGGGCTCCGGCTTGGGGGCCTCGGCTTCCGCGACCGGCTCGGAGGTCGGCTCGGGCTGCGGCTCGTCGGCGACCCGCTCGGGCGCGGGCTCGGGCTGCGGCTGCTCGGCGGCGGGCTCGGGGGTGGGCTCGGGCTTGGGGGCCTGGGCTTCCGCGACCGGTTCGGGGGTGTGTTCCGGCTCGGGCTCCTCGACGACCGGCTCGGGCTCCGGCTTCGGGTCCTCGGCCACCGGCTCCGGCTTCGGCTCCGCCGCCTCGGGGGCGGAGGCCGGCTCGGGCTCCGGCTTCCGCTCTTCGGCCTCGGCCACCGGCTCCGGCTCCTCGGCCACGGGCTCGGGCTCTTCGGCCACGGGCTCGGGCTTCGGCTCGGGCTTGGGCTCCTCGGCCACCGGCTCGGGCTTCTCCGCCGCAGGCCCGGGCTCCGGCTCCTTCGCCGCAGGCTCGGGTGTCGGCTCCGGCTTCTTCGGCTCCTGTGCGGGGGCCGCTTCCGGTTCCTTCGGCTCCTGGGCAGGGGTCGGCTGTCCGTCGGACTCCGGCTTCGCCGGCCTGGGGACCGTGACGTTGTCGAAGGCCGCGGCGACGAGTTCGTGGGCCTCGTGGGTGACCGGGCGGGGCTCCGGCTCCGGGGACGGGGCGGGGGGCCCGGGTTCGGGGGCGGCGGTCGTCTCCGGGGCCGGTGACGCCGTCGCCTCGTGCGCGGTGCGCTCCGCCGCCGCACCCTCCGCCTCGGCGGCGCGTGCTTTGCGTGACCGTCCGAACGCGTTCCGCAAGAGAGTGAGAATGCCCATGTGCGCAACCCTTCGCGTGAGTTGAAGCCCGTCAATCCCTGGCCAGGACGGACACGTAAGGTTAGCGGCCCCCGTCCGTGATCTTGGGCAGGGTCGGGTGTGGGCGGCCGTACCTGTCAAGGGTGCATTCGGGCCGCGGGCGGCGACCTCTTTCGGGTGAGGGCAACGTCCCTACGGTCCCCGCAGGTTCACTCTCCGTTCACCTCGGCGCCCGGCTCCCGCGCATATGTGCCCCTACGGTCGCGCTGACACCAAGGGCATCCCAGGGAGAACACCGTGCGCAAGCTGCTGCCGTTGATCGGAACGCCGTCCGGATCGCATCCCGGCGGCCGGTCCGCCATGACCTGCCGTTTCCGGTGTGGTGACGCCTGCTTCCACGACGTGCCCAACACCAGCGCCAACGCGTACGTCGGCGACGTGATCGCCGGCGCCCTCAGCCGCCGGTCGGTGATGCGGGCCGCCGCGGTCGTCACGGTGGCCGCCGCGGGTGCCGGGGCCGTGGGCGTCGCGGGCGCCCCGCAGGCCGCCGCCGCGACCCCGGCCGCCGCCGGCACGCAGAAGGGCAGGCCGGGCGGGGCGCGCGGCCTGCGCTTCACCGCGGTCGCGCCGAACACCGCCGACGCCGTCGTCGTCCCGGACGGCTACGGGCAGAACGTGGTGATCCGCTGGGGCGAGCCGATCCTGCGCGGGGCGCCCGCCTTCGACCCGGAGAAGCAGACCGCCAAGGCGCAGGCCGGGCAGTTCGGCTACAACTGCGACTTCCTGGCGCTGCTGCCGCTGCCCGGGGAACGCGGCCGTCAGCTGCTCGTCGCGAACCACGAGTACACCGACGAGGTGCTCATGTTCCGCGGCTACGACTCCGCCAACCCCACCCGCGAGCAGGTGGAGATCGCCTGGGCGGCGCACGGGCTGTCCGCGGTCGTGGTGGAGGAGGACCGCAGGACCGGGAAGCTGACCCCGGTGCCCCGGCACCACCTGAACCGGCGCGTGACCGCCACCACCGAGTTCCGGCTCACCGGCCCGGTCGCCGGCTCCGACCTGGTGAAGACGTCCGCCGACCCGACCGGCACCAAGGTCCACGGCACCCTCAACAACTGCTCCGGCGGCGTCACCCCGTGGGGCACCACGCTGCACGGCGAGGAGAACTTCAACCAGTACTTCGCCAACAGCAGCCGGGCGACGGACAAGCGGTACGGCATCGGCACCGGGGCGACCGAGCGCAAGTGGGAGCGGTTCGACCAGCGCTTCGACGTGGCCCGGGAGCCCAACGAGGTGCACCGGTTCGGGTACGTCGTCGAGTTCGACCCGTACGACCCGACGTCCACGCCGCGCAAGCACACCGCGCTCGGCCGGTTCAAGCACGAGGCCGCGACCGTGCGGCTGACCGCGGACGGGCGGCCGGTCGTCTACTCCGGTGACGACGAGCGGTTCGACTACTTCTACAAGTTCGTCGGCAGCAAGCGGATGAAGAAGGGCAGCTCCCGCGCGGTCCGCGAGTACAACATGACCCTCCTCGACGAGGGCACGCTGTACGTCGCCAAGCTGACCGGGGACTCCCCGGCCATCGAGATCGACGGCACGGGCACGCTGCCGGCCGACGGCGAGTTCGACGGCAGCGGCGAGTGGATCCCGCTGGCCACCGCCACGGCGAAGGGCGCCGTCTCGCACGTCGAGGGCATGACCGCCGAGGAGGTGTTCGTCTTCACGCGCCTGGCCGGTGACAAGGTCGGCGCGACCAAGATGGACCGCCCCGAGGACATCGAGCCGAACCCGGTCACCGGCAAGGTGTACGTCGCCCTCACCAACAACTCCAACCGCGGCGTCGGCACGAACGCCAAGGCGGACGAGGCCAACCCGCGCCACGCCAACAAGCACGGGCACGTCCTGGAGCTGACCGAGCGCTGGAACCGGCCGGAGAGCACGCGGTTCGCCTGGTCGCTGTTCCTGGTGGCCGGTGACCCGGAGGACCCGGCGACGTACTTCGCGGGGTTCCCGAAGGACCGGGTCAGCCCGATCTCCTGCCCGGACAACGTGGCCTTCGACCCGTACGGCAACCTGTGGATCTCCACCGACGGCGCCCAGCTCGGCTCGCACGACGGCCTGTTCGGCGTGGCCACGCGCGGGCCGCGGCGCGGTGAGCTCAAGCAGTTCCTGACCGTGCCGAACGGCGCGGAGACCTGCGGGCCGATCATCCAGGACCGGCGGGTGCTGGTCGCCGTGCAGCACCCCGGTGAGATCGACGGGGCGTCGGTGGAGAAGCCGGCGAGCACGTGGCCCGACGGGCCGGGGAAGATCGTGCGGCCGGCGGTGGTGGCCGTGTGGCGGACGGACGGCCGCGACATCGGTGTGTGACCCGAGCGGGACGTGAGCCCCGGGGCGCCCGTGGTGCGGGCGCCCCTCGTCACGTCCCCCGGTGGAGCGTGAGGTCGACGACCAGGGCGCGGTGGTCCGTGTCCGCCAGGTCCAGGAAGCGGGCCCGGCGGGCGGAGAAGTCCGCCGAGACCAGCACGTGGTCGATCTGGGCGCCGAACACCGGCACGGTCCGGGCCGGCCAGGTGGGCGTGCGGTCCGCGCCGGTCAGCCGGGCGGCGTCCCGCAGGCCCGTGTCCAGGATGCGGCGGAAGGCCGCGTGGTCCTGGGAGGCGTTGAAGTCGCCGGCCAGGACGGTCGGGGTCGTCCGGTCCGCGGCGGCGGCCTCGCGCAGCGCGCCGAGCTCGCGGCGCCACAGGTCCGTCCGGCCCGGCAGCGGCGGCATGGGGTGCGCGAGCTGGAGGCGTACGGCGTGGCCGCGCACGTCGGCGACGGCGCCGGGCATGCCCATGGTGCCGGGCACGCCCCCGGTGCCGCGCAGCGGGAAGCGGCTGAGGATGACCGAGCCCTCCGAGCCGCCGCCCTCGACGGCCCGCCGGTGCGGGTGGGTCCGCCCGAGCTCGCGCCGCAGCGCCGCGTCGCAGGTGTACTCGCACTCCTGGACGAACACGAGGTCCGGCCGTTCGCGGCGGACGGCGGCGATCAGCGCGCCGGTGCCCTGGCCGAACTCGACGTTCGAGGTCAGCACCCGCAGCTCGGCGACGGGCCGTCCGGCGGGCTCGCCGGCCGTGCCGTACGGCTCGGCGTACCAGGCGAGAAGTCCGAGCAGGACGACCCCCCACACCGCCCCGGCCCACCACCGGGCGAGCACGGTGAGCAGCAGCCCGGCGCCGAGCGGCACGAGCAGCCACGGCAGGAAGGCGAGCAGCTGCGGGACGGGGGTGACGCCGTCGCTGCCGGCGGCCCGGAAGCCCACGACCGCGGTGATCCCGGCGAACAGCAGGCCGGCGCACCGGGCGCCGGGCCGCCGCCCGGCCCGGCGGCGCGGCGCGGCGTCGGCGGTGCTCCGCCCGGCGGTCGCAGTGTCCACGTCCCGGCCCTCCGCTCGTCAGGGGGTCGCGTCCGGATCCTCCCTCGAAGACGGGGGCGGCGGGGGAAAGGTTGCCGCGCCCGCCCCCCCGTGTCAGGTCCCGACGCGGTCCAGGAACCGCCCCAGCGCCTCGTCGAACTCCCCGGGCCGCTCCAGGTTCGGCAGGTGGGCCGCGCCCTCGATGACGCACAGGTCGGCGTCGGGGAGCGCCGCGTGCATCGCCTCGGCGTCGCGGACCGGGGTGTAGGTGTCGTCGGCGCCCACGACGACCAGGGCCGGGACCGTGACGCGGGTCAGCAGCTCGCGGTAGTCGGGGCGGGCGGCCCGGGCGCGCAGGGCCGCCGCGGCGCCCTGCGGGGAGGTGGCCGTCATCATGCCGTGCACGTGGGCCTTGACCCGCGCGTCGGCGTACGGGGCGACCATCCGGTCCAGGACCTCGTCGGCGTACCCGCGCAGGCCCTCGCGCAGCAGGCGGTCGGCCAGGGCGTGACGGTCCGTCACGCCCTGCGGGGTCTCCGCCGCCGGGAAGGTGTCGGCGAGGACCAGCCCGCGGACGCGGCCGGGGAAGAGCCGGTAGCAGTCCATCGCGATCTGGCCGCCCATGGACAGGCCGGCGAGCACGAAGGCGTCCACCCCCAGGTCGTCGAGGAGCGCGGCGACGTCCCGGGCGAAGTCGGAGAAGCCGGTGACCGCGGGGTCGGTGGGGGAGGCGCCGTAGCCGCGCAGGTCGGGCGCGATCACCCGGCGGTGCGGCGCGAAGGCGTCGATCTGCGGGGCCCACATGGTCCGGTCGAAGGGGTGGCCGTGGATCAGGACAAGGGGGAGCCGGGAGGGGTCGGTGCCTTTGTCCTCGTATGCGAGGAAGGGTGCCATGAGCACGACCCTAGGGCGGCCCAACTCCTCGGTGCAATAAGATCTTTGCCCTCGGTGCAATGGACGGGGGACCGATGGACGACTACCGGCGCATCGCCGACCGGATCGCCGACGACATCGCGGCCGGGCGGCTGCGGCCGGGCCAGCGGCTGCCCCCGCAGCGGGCGTTCGCCCGGCGGCGCGGCATCGCCGCCTCCACGGCCGGGCGGGTCTACGGCGAACTGGTGCGCCGCGGACTGGTCGTCGGCGAGGTCGGGCGCGGCACCTTCGTGCGGGCCGCCCCGCCCGCCCCGGCCGGGCGGGCGCTCGCCGAACCGGGGGCGGCGGACCCGCCCGTCAACCTGGAGCTCAACTACCCGAGCGCGCCGGGCCAGTCGGAGCTGCTCGCGCCCGCCCTCGCGCCGCTGCTGCGGCCCGACGTGCTGGCCGAGGCCATGCGCCCGGCCGCCGCCACCGGCACCGCGCCGGCCCGGGAGGCCGCCGCCGCCCTGCTGTCCTGCGCGCCCGGGGGCCCGCCCGTTCCCGCGGCCACCCTCGCGCCCGCGGACACCCCCGCCCCCGGCTGGCACCCCGCCCCGGACCGGGTCCTCTTCACCGGCAACGCCCGCCAGGCCGTCGCCGCCGCCCTCGCCTCCCTGGTGCGGCCGGGCGGCCGGGTCGGCGTGGAGCCGCTGACGTACCCGCCGGTCAAGGGGATCGCCGCCCGCCTCGGCATCACCCTCGTCCCGCTGGCCGCCGACGCGCAGGGCCTGTGCCCGCGCTCGGTGGCCGCCGCCCACCGCTCGGCACCGCTGTCCGCGCTGTACGTGCAGCCGGTCCTGCACAACCCGACGTCGGTGACGACGGGCGCCGCCCGGCTGCGCGAACTGGCCGGGACGGTCACCGGCCTCGGCATCCCCGTCGTCGAGGACCGCATCTGGTCCTTCCTGGCCGACCCCGCGCCCGGCCCGCTCGCCGCCCACGCCCCCGGGCTCACCCACGTCGTCGACGGCCTGTCCAAGCGGGTGGCCCCCGGACTGACCGTCGGGTTCCTCGTCGTCCCGCCCGACCGGGTCGACGCCGTCGCCGAGGCGGTGCGCTCCGGCGGCTGGAGCGCCGGGCGGTTCGCGCTGGAGGCGGCCGTGCGGTGGACGGCGGACGGGACGGTCGCGCGGCTGGTGGCCGCGAAGCGGGCGGACGCGGCCCGCCGCCGGCGGATCCTGGCCGAGGAACTCGCGGGCTTCGCCGTACGGTCCGCTCCGCGCTCCTGCTTCGCCTGGTGGGAGCTGCCCGCGCCCTGGCGCGCGGACACCTTCACGGCGGCCGCCGCCGCGCACGGCATCGCCGTCACGCCCGGGCCCGCCTTCGCCGTCGACCCCGGCCGCACGCCCGACGCGGTCAGGCTCGGGCTCGCGTCGGTTCCGGAGCCGGATCTGCGGCGGGCCCTGCGGACGCTCGCCGGCGTCGCCCGGGCCGGCGCCCGCTGAGCCAGGAGACGCAGGCCACCGCCAGGCCCAGCGCCAGCAGCAGCCAGGACACCGTGCGCAGGGTGGCGGTCAGGGCGTCGTAGACCGCGCCCGCGGCGGGCCGGTGGATCCCCGCGGGCAGGTCGGCCAGGGTCAGGCGGCGGCCGACCGCGACCGCCGCGACCAGCAGGGCACCGCCCAGGGCCGTGCCGAGGCCGGCGGCGGCGACCGCGCGGCGGCGGCGGGCGGCGACGCAGATGCCGGTGACGGCGAAGACCACGGACGTCAGCGGCAGCCAGAACGCGGCGGCGTCCAGCACCCGGTACCCCGTGCGGAGCGCGGCCACGTCCTCGGCCGGGACCACCGCGACCTCGGTGTGCGCCACGGGGATGCGGTCGGCCAGGAGCACGTCGTCCCGGGCGAGCCGGTCCTTGAGCCGGGCGGTGACGGGGGCCAGGTCGACGGTGACCGGGTGGCCCGCCGGGTGCCGCTCGCGCAGGGCGCGCAGCACCGCGTCGTGGACGGCCCGGTTCGCCGCGTCCCACACCGTGCGGTACGCCTCGGTCCGTGTGAAGGAGCGCACCGCGTCGTGCACGAACGGGGCGACGGCCTCGTCCGCCGGGCCGACGCCGGCCTCCCGCAGGATGCCGGCCCCGACGCCGTCGGCGACCGCCTCGCGCACGTCCGGGTCGCCGGCCAGCGGCGCCACCGCCGTGAGGTACCGGCCGGTGTCGCCGAGCCCGTGCACCGCCCAGGCCGCCAGCGCGCCGAACGGCACCAGCAGGCACGCGAGGGCGACGAGGACGGCCGACAGGGCGTTGCGGAGACGAGCGTGCACCCCTCCAGGCAAGGCGCCGGGGGGCGTCCGTGCGAGCGGGGGACCGCATCCGGGTGTACGGGCCCGTCCGGTGCGGGTGCGGGCGCGGGCGCGGCTCCCGGGTGTCGGGCGCGCCGCCCGGCCGGGCGCGCGTCCCGCCCGTCCGGTGCGCGCGTCCCGCCCGGGGCCGCCCCGGGCGGGACGCGGTACGGCGGCCCCGGGCGTCACCCGGTGCGGCGGTCCCGGGCGTCACCGTGGGTGGCGAAGCGGTAGAACAGGGCGCCGAAGACGCCGGCCGCGATCACCAGGGACACCAGCGCGGACCACAGCACGGTCCGGTCGGACTGGGCGATCAGGAAGCCGCACGCGCAGCCGGTGAAGGCGGACCACAGCAGCGCGTGCGGCTCGTCCGTGAGCCGGGCGGCCAGGGCCCGCACGGCGGCGTACAGCACCATGAACGCCACCGCCGTCACGAAGCCGAACAGCACGTTCCAGCCGGTGACGGGCCCGCCGTCACGCCGGTTGGCCGCGGCCCAGTAGCCGTAGACCAGGCCGAGGGCCAGCGGCGCCGCCCAGGCCGCGGCCCGGTGGACGCGCGCGCCGAACACGTCGTCCGTGCGGTCCGGCCCGCGGATCGCGCCGCGCACGGGTGCCACATGGGTCATGGGAGCCCTCCTCTCACTCACCCCCGCTACCAGCGCACACCTGCGGGCGGTGACGGGCAACCCGGCGGTCCGGACCCGGCGGAGGCGGTGCGGGCGGGGCGGTGTCCGTCCCGCGGCCGGGCGCGGTCGGCCGCGGGGCCGGTCCGTTCGCCGCGCTGCTGTGCTGCCGTGCTGCCGCGCGGGCGCCGTGCCGCGCTGCCGCGCTGCCGCCGTGCCGGTGCGGTCGGCGGGCCGTACACGAGCGGGCCGTACACGAGCGGGCCCGCGCGGGCGGGACGCCCGGTCCGCCCCGCGGTCCGGCGGCGGCCGGGGAGGCCGGGGAAGCGGGCCGTCCCCGGCGGGGACGCGGGTGCCGCGCCGGTGCGGTCCGGGGCCGGACGCGGCCCCGACGGCCCGCCCCCGGCCGGCCCGGGGCGGATGCGGATGCGGGGCGTGGGGGCCCGTGTTTGTCTGGGGCCGTGGAACGCGGCGCCGGGGGACACGGCCTGCACGACCGGTACCACCGGGCCGGGCGGGAGGACGTCGCGCGCCGTCAGCAGCTGCTGCGCGTCGGGGACCGCAGCGTCGGCTGGGTGCCGCCGCTGCTGCTGCTCGCGGCGATCCCGCCGGTCGACCTCAGCACCACCGGCCACTTCCGGATGATCTCCTGGGTGGTGCTGGTGCCCGGCATCGCCGCCGCGCTCTGCGGGGTGTGGGGCACGGCCGTGTTCGCGGTGCTCGCGGTCGTCACCTACATGGCCGTGGACAACGCCTGGCCGCACGAGTACCAGTCGGGACCGGCCGACTTCGTCCTGGTCGCCATCGGCGGCGCCCTCGCCACCCTCGCCTGCGCGGTCCGGGTGCGCGGCGAGAACCGGGCGCTGCACATGCGGGACGTCACCGACACGATCCGCCGCACCGTGCTGCGCCCGCTGCCGCCCGGCTGGGGCGGCCTGGACCACGCCGGCGTGTACCTCACCGCCGACGCCCAGGCCCGCGTCGGCGGCGACTTCTACGACATCCAGCCCGGCCCGTACGGCACCCGCGTCCTGGTCGGCGACGTCCAGGGCAAGGGGCTCGGCGCGGTGGAGGCGGCGGCCGCGCTGCTCGGCACGTTCCGGGAGGCGGCCTACCACGCCGAGGACCTGGCGACGGTCGCCGACCGGCTGGAGACCCGCATGCTGCGCCACCGCGCCCACACCGCGGCCCTCGGCCGCGGCGACGGCGACCGCTTCGCCACGGCCGTCCTCATCGGCTTCGGCCAGGACACGCCCGGCACGGTGGAGCTCGTCCTCTTCGGCCACGAGCCGCCGCTGGCCGTCGCCCCGGACGGCGTCCGCGCCCTGCCCGCCGGCGCCGCCGACGGACTGCCCCTCGGCTGCGGCGACCTGGGCCCCGGCCCGCCGCGGGTGCGGCGCGTGCCGCTCGCCCCGGCGGAGACGCTGCTGATGGTCACCGACGGGGTCACCGAGGCGCGCGACGCCGAGGGGGTGTTCTACCGGCTCGCCGAGGAGGTGGCGCGGGCGGTCGCCCGGGACCCGCGCACCGCCGAACCGGCCCGGCTGGCCGCCTTCGTCCGGGACGGCACGCTGCGGCACTGCGGCGGCCGGCTCGCCGACGACACGACGATCTTCGCCGTCCGGCCGACGGGAGCGCCCGTGGGCCAGCGCGTCGAGCCGTGGACGGTGCCGGCGGCGGGCGAAGGCCCCGAACGGGGACGTTTGCAGGGCTGAGGCCCCCCTGCGCAGCCGCAGCCGTTACCGTGCTGCCGTAGTGATCGACAGGGGAGGGGACCATGCCCGGAACCGTGCTGCTGGTGGCGGCCGCGCCGCTGGGCAGGGGGCGCCTGGTGGACGCCGCGTCCGTGCTCCCCGTCCTCGCCGCCGTCCCGCCCGCCGTGCTCGCCGGGACGGACACCGCCAACGTCGTCGAACTCGCCGACCCGCTGGAGCCGCAGGCCGTCCTCACCCGGCTGCGCGCCGCCGCGGCGGCCCCCGGCCCGCTGACCGTGTACGTCACCGGCCAGCTCCAGCTGGACCGCCGCCAGCGCCTGCCGCACCTGGCGATGGCGCGCACCACCCCGCAGACGGTCCGCTACACGGCCTTCCCCTGGCACTGGTTCCGGGAGGAGCTGCGGCTGCGGCCGGGCGGCGCCACCACCCTGGTGCTCGACCTGCACGCCGACCCGGAGAGCTGGCGGTGGCTGCGCTCCCACCCCCTGGACTCGGGCCGGAACAACGCCGTCTACGGCCGCATCGCGCCGCCCCCGTCCCGGCGGTCGGTGGCGGCACCGGCGTACATGAAGGCGGTCGCGACGATCCTGCGCAGCGGCCGGCGTCCGCCGCTGGAGCAGCTGCACCAGCAGGCGCTGGCGCGGATCGCGCCGGAGAGCACGGGCGCGGAACTCGTGCTGGCGGCCGCGGAACCGGGCGGCGGCGACCCGCACGCCGCCCTCACCGCCGCCGTCCAGGCCGGCCGGCACGCCGACGCCGACGCGCTCGCCGCCCGGCACGAGGAGGCCGCCGTACGGGCGCACGGGGCCGGGTCGGCGGAGGCGCTGCACTGGGCGGAGGTCCGGGCGGACCTGGCGATGTTCGCCGGGGACGCGGTGCTCAGCTGCCGGACCTGGCTGGCGGTGGCCGAGGCGCGGCTGAACGCCGGCCAGCCGGCCGACGCCCCCGCCGTGGAGGCGGCCGTGGACCGGGCGCACCACCAGTGGGGCCGGATCGGGGACCCGGCGCGGGCCCGTGAACTCGGCCCGGCGCTCGCCGCGCTGCGCGGCCGGGTGCCCGGCCGCCGCGAGGGAGCCCTGGACCACGTCCGGCGGCGGCTGAACCGGCTCCAGACGCAGAACTGAGCCGCCCGCGTCCCGACCCTCCCCCGCGGGCACCGGCGGTGCCATGATGGTGAGTCATGGCTGAGGGGGACGGAGTGGCCGATACGGACGCGGCCGGCCAGGGCATACGCGTGCGGCTGGACGGCACGGCGAGCGAGAGCGACATCGGGGCGCTGCGCAAGTGGCTGGAGCGGGAGAAGGCGCTCGACGAGCTGGTGCGCGCGGGACGGCTGCGGATCCACGAGCGCAGCAGCTCCGACGAGGAGACCGGCGCGCCGATGGGCGTCGGCATGGAGATCGTCGTGGCGGTGGTCGGCGGCGCCGCCTCCGTCCTCATGCAGGAACTGCTGGTCCAGGTGAAGGCCGCCGTGGAGGCCTGGCGGGCCAACCGCCGCGACGTGGAGGACGGTGAACCGCCCGAGGGGCAGGCCGACCCGGTGAACCTCGACGACAGGTAGGCCGGTGGACCGTTTCGACCCGCGCGGGCTGGTGAACAGGGCGCTGCTGGTCGGGGTGTCCGAGTACGACCTCACGGAGCCGCCGCACGGCGTGCCCGGCGACCTGCCGGCCGTCAAGCACAACGTGACGCGGCTGCGGGAGGCGCTGTCGCACGGCGGGGTGTTCGACGAGCACGAGATCCGGAGGCTGCGCTCGCCGTCCCAGGACGAGTTCGGGCACGCGCTGCGCACGGTCGCCGCGGAGGCCGAGGGCCTGCTGCTGCTGTACTTCGCCGGGCACGGCGCGATCCCGAGCGCGGGCGACGAGCTGTTCCTGCAGATGCGCAACGCCAGCGTGATCGCGGGCGGCCACGCGGTGTTCCCGGGCGCGGAGATGTTCACCACCGTGCTGACGGTGCTGGCGACCAGCCCGGCCCGGCGGATCGTGGTGGTCCTGGACTGCTGCTTCGCGGGCAACGCGGCCTGGATCCGGGAGACCTTCCACGACCGGCGGCGCGTGCTGCTGCTGATGAGCGTGCAGGCCAACCACCGGATCGACGCGGGCGACCCGAGGACGCCGACGCCGTTCACCGCCGAACTCGCCCGTCTCCTGGAGGGAGAGGGGGAGCTGGGGTTCCGCGACCTCGCGGACCGGCTGCGGGAGCGGATGGCCGCCGCCGGCCACCGCACCGTGCGCGGCGAGCCGTGGGAGCCGCAGAGCCGCACCGAACCCGACGAGGACGTGCTGCTGGCGGCCCCCGAGCCCCGGACGCCCCCGGCCTTACGGCCGCCCGGCCCGCAGCCGGCCCCGGGGCCGGGGGACACCCGCCCGAGACCCCCGGAGCGGGAGCCGTGGGGACGCCGGGCCCGGGCCGTGCTGCTCGGCCTGCTGCGCGCGCCGGCCGCCCGGCCGGGGCCCTCCCGGCTGCTCGGCCTGCTGCGGCCCGGCCGCCGGGCCCTGACCCGGCTCGTCCTCCCGCTGGTCGCCGCCGCCCTGGCCCTCGGCTCGTACGGGCTGTTCGCCCTCACCGGCGGCCCCGTCTCCTGCGTCCCGCCGCTGGAACTGCGCGTCCTGACCGATCCCGACCTGGAGCCGACGGTCCGCTCCGCCGCCGACGCGTACCTCACCTCGGCCGCCAACACCACCGGCGACGGCTGCCGCCGCACCGGCATCACCGTCTACAGCGCGGGCTCCTCCGACGTGGTCACCGCGCTGCGCAAGCAGACCGCGGCCTGGCAGGAGCCGCACGACGACACCAACCCGCAGCGCGACATCGGCCCCCAGCCCGACATCTGGATCCCGGGCTCGCGGGCGGACGTCGCCCGGGTCGCCGACGGGCAGGACACCGACGCCGCCGCCGTCCTGCGGGCCGACGACGAGCCGCTCGCCTACTCCCCGATCGTGCTGGCCGTCCCGCACAACCTGGCCGCCGAGCCGCTGCCCGACCGCATGGACCGCACCCTCGGCGCCATGGTCGCCGCCCTGCTGGAGCGGGACGCGGACGCCGAGGTGCGCCGCCCGGACCCGGAGTTCACCGACGCGGCGCTGCTCGCCACCATCGGCCTGTACGGGCCCGGGATGCGGGACGCGGCCCGCGCCGAGCGGCTGGTGGCCCCGGCGGGCCCGCCCGCGCCGACCGCCGCCGACCTGATGTGCACGCTGCCCGACGACGACGCCGTGGACAACCGCACCGCCGCCCTCGTCCCCGAGTTCCTGATGCGCACCGGCGTCGGCTGCGACGGCGCCACCCGCAGTCCGCGCATCGCCCAGTACCCCGAGGACGTGCCCGGTCTGGAGCCGCTGTTCGTGCGGGTCCGCTGGCAGGGCGCCGACCGCGACCGGGACGCCCGCGACGGCGCGGTCGAGGACTTCCACGACTGGCTGACCGGGCAGGGGGGCCGCGAGGTGTTCGCCGGGGACGGCTTCCGCGCCGCCACCGGGCACAGCCGGGCCCTGCTGGACCCGGAGCGCGTCGCCGCGGGCGTGCTGCGCGCGCCCGCCCCGCTCGACGAGTCCGCCGGCCGGGACGAGATGGCGGCCGCGCTCGACGGCTACCGGGGCGCGCGCGGACCCGGCCGGGTGCTCTTCCTGCTCGACAGCTCCGGCTCGATGGCCGGGCGGTGGCAGGGCCCCAGCGGCGGCCCGGGCCTGCTGCGGCAGTCGCTGGGCGGCCTCGGCGGGCAGGACGAGTACGCCGTGTGGGCCGTGGCGGACACGGCGGGGGAGCGGCCGTACACGACGCTGCTGCCCTTCGGCGGCCACCGGCGGGACGCGGCCGGGCGGGCCCTGGACGAACGGGCCCGGACCCGGGACGCCGAGGCCGACCCGCACGCGGCGCTGCTCGCCGCGTTCGGCGAGATGGAGCGGCGCGGCGCCGACCGCCGCCCGCAGCTGATCGTCTACGTCACCGACGACGAGGACGCGGACCGGCTGGCCGGCGACCGCCTCGGCGAGGTGCTGGCCGCGGCGGGGACGGCGCGGGTGCCGGTGGCGATGGTGTCGCTGGAGAGCGGCGGCTGCGACCCGGGCAGGCCGGACCGCCGGATCTCGGACGAGAGCGGCGGCCGCTGCCTGGACGCCGGCGACGACCTGGGCGCGGCCCTGCGCGACGAGGTCGCCCGCACCGGAACGGGGGAGGACTGATGGCCCGGCGGTTCCTGGCGCTCCTGGCGGTGCTGCTGACGGCCGCGTGCACCGGTGGTGGCGGCGGCCCGGACCCGGCCGCGTCGTCCTCCGGCGACGTGCCCGGCGTGATCGTGGTGGCCAGCGGCCAGGACGTCACGGGCCGCAACGGCGTCCGCCGGCGGCTCATCGACGCCTGGAACGAGCGCCAGCGCGAGGAGGGCTCCGACTTCCGCGCCCGCCTGGTGGAGCTGCCCGGCAGCGCCGACGAGCAGCGCAGCCAGCTGCTCGGCGCCCTGCAGTCCGGCGGCGCCGCCTACGACGTGGTCAACCTGGACGTCACCTGGGTGCCGGAGTTCGCCGCCGCCCACCTGATCCGCCCGCTGCCGGAGGGCCTGGTCGACGGCGACGTCATCAGGCCGGTGGCCGACACGGCGCGCTGGGACGGCCGGGTGTACGCGGCGCCGTTCAACAGCGACGTCGGCCTCCTCTACTACCGGCGCGACCTGCTGGAACGGGCGGGCGTGGAGCGGACCGACCTGAGCGCCGGCCTCTCCTGGCAGGAACTGCGCACCCTGGTCGACACCCTCGACGACGAACTGCCCGAGGAGGCGTACGACAAGGGCTGGACCACCCAGCTCGCCGCCTACGAGGGCCGTACGGTCAACGCGGTGGAGGCGTTCGTCTCCGCGGTGGACGGCCTGGCGCTGGTCGACGGCGACGGCCGCTACAGCGCGGACGCCGGCGAACTGGCGGCGGGCATCGCCGAGCTGCGCCGGCGCACCGACAAGCCGTACCTGCTGCCCGGCGCCCTCACCTCCGACGAGGCCGCCTCGCTGGGCGACTTCGCGGCCGGCCGCACCGCCTTCCTGCGGCACTGGCCGTACGCCTACGGCACGCTGTACCGCACCTTCACCGAGCGGCAGCTGGGCGTGGCCCCGCTGCCCGGCCGGGCGGTGCTCGGCGGGCAGAACCTCGCGGTGACGGCCGGTTCGGAGCGGGCGGGCAAGGCGACCGAGCTGATCCGGTTCCTCACCGGCCCGCGGAGCGAGCGCTGCCTGCTGGACGCCGGGTTCGCCGCCACCCGCACCTCGGCGTACCGGGACGACGGCGTGCGCTGCCCCCTGGCCGGTGCCACGCCCTCGGCCGCGCCCACCGGCGAGCGCGCCGACAGCATGCCCCGCGACGAGCGCACGGGCCGCCCCGCCTACGCCGAGAAGATCCTGCTCCCGGCGCTCCAGCAGGCCGTCCACCGCCCCCGCACCCCGCTGTACGGGGCCTTCACCCAGACCTTCGCCGCCCAGCTCGGCCCGCTGCTCACCGACAGCCCGCCGGACGACGCGGCCCTGGCGAGGCGGCTGGACGCGGCCCTGCGGCGGGCGCTGCCCGACTGAGGGACCGGCCCGTCCCGTCCGGCCGGTGCGGGCGGCCGGTGCCGCGGGCGCCCGCCGGGCCCGGGTCAGCCGGTGCCGCGGGCGGCGGCCGGGTGCGGGGCCGGCGCGGCGCAGGGCGACGGGCCGGTCCCGCGTTCGCCGCCAGCAGCAGCGTGGCGACGGCGACGACGGCGGCGGCGAAGCCCCTGGCACGGCGCTCGGTGGTACGGGTGCGTTCCAGCACGGCGACCTCGCAACAAGCGACGGGTTAAACAGGGTTAATCCCCGGTTTAACCTAGGGGCTGTCCAAGCCGGACGGCAAGGCTGGCGGGGGGAGTCGGAACGGTGGGGGATCGTGACGACCCGGGCACCATCGGGCGCCGGGTGCAGCGGCTGCGGACGGCCCGCGGCCTGACCCAGCGCCAGCTCGCCGAGCCGGTGTACACCCCGGCCTACATCTCCACCCTGGAGGCCGGGCGGGTACGGCCCTCCGACGACGCGCTGCGGCACCTCGCCGGCCGGCTCGGGGTCGCCTTCGAGGAGCTGGCGACCGGCCGGCCCGCCCGGCTCCCCACCGAACTGCGGCTGCGGCTCACCGAGGCCCGCCGCACCCTCGCCGTCGGCGAGACCGAGGCCGCGGCACGCCGGTACGGCGAGCTGCTCGCCGAGGCGGAGCGGCACGACCTGGCCGAGGAGGCGGCCGCGGCGCTGCTCGGACTCGGCGAGTGCGCCGTGGAGACGGGCGAGCTCGTCACCGCGCGGCAGTACTTCGAGCGCTCCGAGGCCCGGCTCGCCGCCGCCCCGCTGCCCGCCCGCGTCCCGGCCCTGCGCGGCCGCGCCGTCACCCACTACCTCGCCGGCGAACTCCGCTACGCCGTCTACCTGCTGGAGTCCGCCCTCGACGAGCTGAACCGCGGCGGCCTGCACGACCCCGACGCGCTGCTGCTGCTCTACGCCAGCATCATCGGGCCGTACATGGACATGGGCGCGCACGCCCGTGCCGCGCAGGCCGCCGAGTTCGCGCTCGCGCTCGCGCCCCGCGCCGGGGACCCCGCGCTGGTCGCCCGCATGCACCGGTCGGTCGCCCGCACCCTGCTCGCCGAGGGCCGCCTCGCCGAGGCCGACGCCTCGCTGGCCCGGGCCGCCGACCTGTACCGCACGCTCCAGCTGCGCACCGAGCTCGCCAACTGCCACTGGATGCGCGGCTACGTCCACGCCCAGAACGGCCGGCTGGAGCACGCCGAGGACGAACTGCGCGAGGCCCTGCGCATGCACGCCGCCAAGCGCGCCACCCTCTACGGCAGCCAGGTCGCCGTCGAACTGGCGGACGTGCTGCACCGCCGGGGCAGGTCCGCGGAGGCGGCCGACCTGCTGCACGGGGTGCTCGGCGACCTGTCGTCCGAGCGGGGCGCGGTGCACGCCGCCGCCGCGCACCGGCTGCTCGGCATCATCGCCGAGGACGCCCGGGACACCGAGCGGGCCGAGGAGCACTACGTGCGCGCGCTGAGCCTGCTGGAGCGGGCGGGCGCCGCCGGCGACCTCGCCGACCTGTGCCGGCTGCTGGGCGACCTGCTGCGCCGCACCGGCCGGGTGGAGGCCGCGCTGGACGCGTACCGGACGGGGCTCGGGCACCGCGGGGACCCCGGCACGACCACCCTCGGGCCGGCCCCCGCACAGCCCCCGCTGTGAGCGCGCCGGGCCGGCGCACAGCGCCACCGGCTAGCCTGCTCCCGGAAGTGGACGACCAGGGCGGCGGGGGCCGCCCGTGACGCCGCACCCCGCCCGCGCGTGAGCCGGACGCGGGACGGCCGGGCGTGGGGAAGCGTGGAGAACCAGCGGACGGTGGCCGACGGCCTGCGGCTCGGCGTGCGCGCCCTGGTGTACGCGGTGCTCGGCGGGGCGGCGCTGCTCGCCATCGCCACGGTGGTGTCCGTCCTCGGGCCGGTGCTCGCGCTCGACCTGTACACCCCGCCCGTCGCCGCCTGGTGGACCGTCTTCACCGCGATCACCGTCCAGGGCGTGCCGTTCCTGCTGCTCGGCACGGTCGTGTCGGCGGCGATCGGCGCGTTCGTGCCCGAGCGCGTCCTCACCCGCCTGCTGCCCCGCAACCAGGCGCTCGCCGTGCCGGTCGCGGGCGCGGCCGGGGTCGTGCTGCCCGGCTGCGAGTGCGCCTCCGTCCCCGTGGCGGGCTCCCTGATGCGGCGGGGCGTCGCCCCCGCGGCGGCCCTGGCCTTCCTGCTGTCGGCGCCCGCGATCAACCCGGTGGTGCTGGTGGCGACCTCCGTCGCCTTCCCCGGCCAGCCGCAGATGGTCCTCGGCCGGCTGGTCGCCTCGCTCGGCACGGCCGTGGTGATGGGCTGGCTGTGGGCGCGGTTCGGCAAGGAGGAGTGGCTGCGGCTGCCCCGGCGCCGCACGCCCGCCGCGTCCGGCGGCGGCGCCCGCGCCTTCGTCGCCGGGCTCCAGCACGACTTCCTGCACGCGGGCGGCTTCCTGGTGGTGGGCGCCGCGGCGGCGGCGTCCTTCGCCGTCGCCGTGCCCCGGTCCGTCCTGGACGTGTTCACCGGCTCCCCCTGGCTCCAGGTGCTGCTCCTCGCCGTCCTGGCCGTCGTGCTGTGCGTGTGCAGCGAGGCGGACGCGTTCGTGGCGGCCTCGCTGACCGGGTTCTCGCCCACCGCGCGGCTGGTGTTCCTGGTGGTCGGCCCCATGGTCGACCTGAAGCTGATCGCCCTGCAGACGGGCACCTTCGGCCGGGCCTTCGCGCTGCGCTTCTCGTCCGTGACCTGGCTGGTGGCGGTGGCCGCCGGCGTGCTCGTGGGGTGGTGGCTGCTGTGAGGCGCCTCGGACCGGCCGTCCTGCTCGCCCTGACCGGCGCGGCGATCCTGCGGGTCGCGCTCTTCAGCGACCTGTACCTGCGGTACGTCCAGGCCGGGCTGCGCCCCTACCTGGTCGTCTCCGGGGCGGTCCTGGTCGTCCTGGCGGCGGTGGCGGCGGTCGCGTCCCGCACGGACGCCGGGCACACGGAGGCCGCCGAGCACCCCGCCCCGGCCCTCGGGGACGGCGGAACTTCCCCCGCCCCGGCCCTCGGGGACGTCGGGACCTCCTTCGCCCCGGCTCCCGGGGACGGCGGAACTTCCCCCGCCCCGGCCCTCGGGGACGTCGGGACCTCCTTCGCCCCGGCTCCCGGGGACGGCGGAACTTCCCCCACCCCGGCCCTCGGGGACGGAGGGACCTCCCACGCCCCGGTCCCCGCGGACGGCGGAACCTCCCACGCGCACGGTCCGCGCGTCGCCTGGCTGCTCACCCTGCCCGCCCTGGCCCTGCTGCTGTTCCCCCCGCCCGCCCTCGGCTCCTACAGCGCCGAGCGCGAGGCGGCCGAGCGGGCGGCGCGGGGCGTCGGCACCTTCCCGGCCCTGCCGGCCGGCGACCCGCTGGACCTCCCCGTCGGCGAGTTCGCCTCCCGGGCCGTCTACGACAGCGAGCGCTCCCTGCGCGGCCGCACCCTGCGCCTCACCGGTTTCGTCACCCGTGACGACGACGGCACCTGGTACGTCACCCGGCTGCTGATCTCCTGCTGCGCCGCCGACGCCACGACCGCCAAGGCGGAGGTCCGCGGCGCGGCCGCCCCGCCCGCCGACACCTGGGTCACCGTCACCGGCACCTGGCACCCGGAGGGCGCGCTCGGCTCCGACGCCGCCTGGCCGCCGGTCCTCGACGCCACCGGCGTGCGGCGCACCGCGCAGCCGGCGAACCCGTACGAGAAGCGGTGACGGGCGCCCCGGCGCCCGGCCCCGACGGGACCGGGCGCGCGGAGCCTTCGGGGACACCTGGTGAAGGCCTGGGATCCGGGGGTTTCGCCCTGGGGGCCAGGGGTAGTCGGGGCTCGTTTCCGAGCGGGCGGCGGCCGGCCGGTTCCCCTGGGAGCGGGCCCGCTCCGGGAGGCCGTCGACAGTGCACAGGCCGCGGTGATCGAAGGAGGCGTTGACCGTGCGGCCCAGGGACGACCCCAACGGCGCACCCGGCGGCGACCCCTCCCCGCACTGCTCGCGGGGCGACGAGTGCAGGGACGAGCGGACCGCCCACCGGGTCCGGGAGCCGTACCCGGGCGCGGAGCCGTACCCGGAACGGGCACGGGCCGCCCAGCGGATCACCGAGAGCGTGCGGGGCGCGGAACCCGGGGAGATCCCGGGACGGCTGTGCGCGGTGGCGGTCGAGCTGCTGCCGGTGACCGGCGCGAGCGTGTCGCTGCGCAGCGAGGGCATGCCCGTGCAGCTGAGCGCGAGCAGCGACCGGGCCGCGCACCTGGCCCACATCCAGGCCACCCTGGGCGACGGCCCCTGCCAGTACGCCCTGCAGACCGGCGCGCCCGTGCTCGCCTGCGACCTGACGACGGGACAGGACGCCCTGCGCTGGCCGGTCTTCGCCCAGCAGGCGACGGCCGCCGGGGTGCGGGCGGTGTACGCCCTGCCGCTGGGCAGCGACTCGGTGTGCGTGGGCACCCTCGACCTCTACCGCGACACCCCCGGCGCGCTGACCGAGCGTCAGCTGTACGTCGCCCAGCTGGTGGGCGCGGTCATGACCGTCGCGCTGATGGCGCTGCCGCACGGCGAGGAGCAGGAGACGCAGAGCGGCGAGATCTGGCTCAGCGGCCTGGCCGCCGACCACGACGCCGTCCACCAGGCGATCGGCATGATCATGGCGCAGCTCGGGGTGGGTGCCGAGGAGGCGCTCGCGCGGCTGCGGGGCGACGCCTTCGCCCGCGGGCGCACCGCGCTCGACGTGGCCCGGGACGTGGTCGCGCACCGCAGGCGGTTCGACCGCGACCGGCCCTGACGCCGGCCGGATCAGACCAGCGCGCGGCCCCGCTGCCGGATGTCGGTCAGCCGCCGCGCCCCGAGTTCGACGGCGGCCCGCGTCACCTCGGTGTCCAGGTCGCCGTAGCCGCCGTGCGTGAGGGTGATCGCGTCGTCGCCGACCCGGACCACGGCGGCCTCCACGGTGACGTACGCCTGCTCGCCGTCCGCGGTCTGCGCGGCCACGACGACGCGCACGCCCGCGCGGGCGTCCCCGGCCTCCGGCAGCGCCACCTCGGTGACCTCGGCGTGGGCCTCGGTGCCCCGGACGGTCGTGGCGGTGAACTCGCCGCACCGGCCGGGCAGGGAGGCCAGCCAGGCCACGGCGCGGTCCACGTCGGCGGGGCGGTGCGCGGCGACCTGGTAGTGGAGCTGGGCGCCGGAGCCGTCGTCGTCGAGGGCGGCGACGGCCCGGGCGCCGGCGGGGGCGCCGAGCAGTTCCTCGGTGTAGAGGACGTCGAGCAGCCGCCGGCAGTCGGGGTCGTCCGTGCTCCCCTTCAGCATCTCGTCCCGCCAGGTCGCCGCGCCCCGCGTCGGCACCCACGGCTCGCCCAGGTCGGCGGGGGTGACCAGCGCCGCCTCGGCCTGGGCGGCGGTGAGGGCGGCCGGGGAGGGCGCGGGCGGCGCGGCGGCGGAGGTGGAAGGCGCGGACTCGGACGCCGGCCGGGGCGCGGGCCGTCCCTCGGCGGAACAGGCGGCGCTCCACAGGGCGGCCGCCGACAGTGCCGAGGCGAGGAGCACGCGGGCGGCGGCCGGGGGACGGGTCATCGGGGGTGCCTCCTGGAGGGCCGGGCGGACCGGGATCGGTACCTGTTCCTACGGCACCACCCGGTGCGGGGCGCGACCAGCGCGGCGGTCCGTCCGGGTGAGAGGCCGGGCCGCCCGGCGGCCTACGTCCCGCCGGCGCCCTCCACCGTCGACAGGTACAGCTTCACGTACCGCGCCACGTCCACGTCCCACCCGACGTCCACCAGCGGCTGTGGGCGGATCCCCTCGTGGAGCTCGGACTCGCCGGGGCGCGGGCGCCGGTCGACGACCGTCATGCCGCGGGTCGGGCCCGGGGCCAGCGAGACCTCCACCGGCAGGCGGTGCGTGACCAGGCCGCGCGGGTCGGCGACCGCGCACACCGCACCGGCGTCGCCCAGCCCGCCGGCGTCCTCGTCCGGGTCGCCGGGCCGGCCGGCCGGTGTGGCGGGACGGTGGGCGAGGAGGTCGCCGGCCAGCCGGGCGCCGGGTTCGGTGCTCGCGCGCAGCCGCCGGACGTCGGCTCCCGGGACGACGACCCGCTGGAAGACGTCCAGCCCGTACATGGTGATCGGCACGCCCGCGGTGAGCAGGACCGCGGCCGCCTCCGGGTCGTGCCAGACGTTGAACTCCGCGACCGGCGTGGCGTTCCCGGTGACCGCCGCGCCGCCCATGAAGACGATCCGCTCGATGTTGCGGGTCACCTCCGGGTGGGTGCGCAGCAGCAGCGCGATGTTGGTCAGCGGCGCGGTGGGGACGAGCGTGACCGGGCGCGGGGAGGCCAGGATCGTGCGGCGCAGCAGCGTCACCGCGTCCGTGTCCGCCGGGGCGCGGGTCGGCGCGGGCAGCCCGAGGTCGCCCATGCCGTCGTGGCCGTGCACGTGCCGGGCCGACCGCGGCGGCTCGATCAGCGGGCGCTCGGCGCCCCGGGCGACGGGGACGTCCGGGGCGCCCGCCCGCTCCAGCACGGTGAGCGTGTTGCGGACCACGCCGTCCACGTCCGTGTTGCCCGCCACGCAGGTGACCGCCCGCAGGTCGAGGCCCGGGTGGCGGACGGCGAACAGCAGGGCCAGGGCGTCGTCGACGCCCGTGTCGCAGTCGATGATCACCGGCAGGGGAGGGTCGGTCGTCACGACGGGGCTCCTTCCGCCGGTCCCGCGCGGGGCCGGCCGGGGCCCGCGCGGGACCGCGCGTGTGCGTGCCTGAGTACCTGTACGGCGACCCTACGCGCCCCGGCCGCCCGGCACCGGCCCGGTGTCCCACAGCCCGGTGCCCCGGGCCGCCACCCGCTCCCCGATCCGCCGCAGCAGCTCCGCGACGGGCACGGCCCCGGGCCGCCGCCCGTCCCGCAGCCGGACCGCCACCAGGCCGCCGCCGGCCTCCCGCCGCCCGAGCACCGCCTGGTAGGGCACGAGCCGCGCCGCCCGGATCCGGGCGGCGAGGCTGCCCTGCTCCGGCCCGGCGAGCTCGGCCCGCAGCCCCCGTGCCCGCGCCTGCCGCACGACCTCCTCCGCCCGGTCCGCCTGGGCGCCCGCGACCGGCAGCACCACCAGCTGGACGGGGGCGAGCCAGGCCGGGAAGGCGCCGCCGTGCTCCTCGACGAGGTGCGCGACGGCCCGCTCCACGCTGCCGACGACGCTGCGGTGCACCATGACCGGGCGGTGCTTCGCCCCGTCGGCGCCGACGTAGTGCAGGCCGAACCGCTCCGGCTGGTGGAAGTCGATCTGCACGGTGGACAGGGTGGCCTCCCGGCCGGCGGGATCGGTGATCTGCACGTCGATCTTCGGGCCGTAGAACGCGGCCTCCCCCTCGGCCGCCTCGTAGGGCAGGCCCGAGCCGTCGAGGACCTCGCGCAGCAGCGCGGTGGCCCGCCGCCACAGCTCCGGGTCGGCGACGTACTTGCCCCCGCGGTCCGCGCCGCTCCCGCCGTTCCCGCCGGGCAGGGACAGCCGGTACCGCGCCGCGCGGATGCCCAGGTCGGCGTAGGCGCGGCGGATCAGGTCCAGGGCGGCGCGGGCCTCCCCGGCGGCCTGCTCCAGGGTGCAGAACACGTGCGCGTCGTTGAGCTGGATGGCCCGTACGCGGGTCAGGCCGCCGAGCGCGCCGGACGGCTCGGAACGGTACATGCCGCCCAACTCCGCGATGCGCAGCGGAAGTTCGCGGTAGCTGCGGGAGCGGGAGCGGTAGATCAGGGCGTGGTGGGGGCACAGGCCGGGCCGCAGCACGACCTCCTCCGCGCCCAGCCGCATCGGCGGGAACATGTCGTCGCTGTAGTGGGACCAGTGTCCCGAGAGCTCGTACAGTTCCCGTTTTCCGAGGACCGGCGAGTACACGTGCCGGTAGCCGGCCGCCCGCTCCGCCTCGCGGACGTACTCCTCCAGGGCGTGGCGGACGACGGCGCCGTCGGGCAGCCAGTACGGCAGCCCCGCGCCGATCAGCGGGTCGGTGTCGAACAGGCCGAGCTCGCGGCCGAGCCGGCGGTGGTCGTGCGCGGTGTTCACGGTGGCCTCCTCACGGAGGGCGAGCACCGCACGGCGAAGCCCCGGGGCGCTCGCCCCGGGGCTTCGTCACTGGATCAGCTGTCAGCGCGCCGGGACGGGGTCCGGCGTCGTCGTGGAGAACGGCACGGCGCGCTGCATGCATCCGACGCTAGCGACGCCGGCCGGCCCCGGCGACCGCTTTTCCCCGCTCCGGGGCGGGGCCGGGCGGTCCGGCCGGCCGGACAGCTCGCGCCCCTGCCCGCCGGTGCGGCTCAGCCCCGCGCCGTGCGCTTCCTGCGCGTCGCGACGACGAGTGCCGCGCCGCCCGCGAGGAGGACCGCCGCGCCGATCGCGAACGGGCCGGTGCTGCCGTCCGCGCCGGTCTCGGCGAGGTCGCCGCCCCCGCCGTTCGGCGTGGCCGCCGGGGCGGCGGACGACGCGGCGGTGGACGGGGCGGCGGTGGACGGGGCGTCCGAGGGCCGCCCGGCGGCGGGCGCGGAGGACGCCGGCTCCGTGGCGGGCGGCGCCGGCTCCGAGGCGCCCGGCGTGGCCCCGGCCGGCTCGGAGGCCGACGGCGCCGGCGTGGCCGGGGGCTGCGAGGACGGCGGGGTCGCGGTGGTGCAGTCCTCCGTGCCGCCGTTCCAGGCCGCGATCAGCTTGTCCTTGATGACCGGCCGGTCCGGGCCCTGGGGCAGCTCGCCGTGCTGGAAGCCGTCGTCCGCGTCGAGCTCGCCGTCGAACTTCACCGCGCCCCGGTACAGGTCGACCTGCGCGAAGCAGCCCCGGTCCGGGACGGCGATGTCCAGGGAGCCGGTCTCGCCGGGCTTGACCGTGACCGTGTCGAAGTCGACGAAGACCTGCTCGCCGGAGGTGGCGAAGGTGGCGCCGTGGGCGAGGTAGGAGGCGAGGGAGGCCGTGCAGGTGGTCGCGTCGCCGGCGGCGCGGACCCGGACGTGGACCTTGCCGTCGTCGGTGGGCCGCAGGCTCTGGTCGTCGACCTTGACGGAGTCCTGGAAGACCGTGCCGTCCAGCGAGAACTGGCAGCGGTCGGTTCCGGTCTCCGTGCCCGCGCCCGTGCCGGGCCGGTAGGAGCCGCCGGACGACCAGCCGTCACCGCCGGGCGCGCCGTGGGCGGCGGCCGTGGCGGCGGAGGCGACGGTGGCGGCGCAGAGGGC
This sequence comes from Streptomyces sp. NPDC085946, assembly GCF_044540485.1. NCBI lineage: Bacteria > Bacillati > Actinomycetota > Actinomycetes > Kitasatosporales > Streptomycetaceae > Streptomyces > Streptomyces sp. NPDC085946. The sequence continues at coordinate 371,453 of NZ_JBITSF010000002.1, forward strand.
GAGCGTCGCGGCGCCCGTCCCCAGCAGGCGTCGCGCGGTGACACGTCTCGCTATGGACATGCGGATCCCATCCTGGGTGTGCCGGAACCCGGCGACGGCAGCAGGGCAGCACGCGGCGGCCGGCCGTCCCGGGGGTGAGTGGTCGAAGAAACACTGGGCCCATCGGTCATATGCGCCCCAGTGCGCCCCCATCGTGGCGGGGCCCCTCCACCCTGTCAACCTGCGGGAACGCGCGCGGAGTTGGCGCGTCGTCACACGATCGCCACACAAGGAACGATCAGATCCGCCTGTCCCGGTGGTTCCTTTTTCTGCCAATGTGGACAGATTTCTTGCTGTCGCTCGCACCGCACCGCAGAGGAGACCGCGTGACCGATCGCCCGACCAACGATCTCTCTTCCCGCGACCCGGACTGGTGGCGGCAGGCCGTCGTCTACCAGGTCTACCCCCGCAGCTTCGCCGACGCCGACGGCGACGGCCTCGGTGACCTGCGCGGCATCACCCGCCGCCTGACCCACCTGGCCGCGCTGGGCGTCGACGCCCTGTGGATGAGCCCCTTCTACCCGTCCGAGCTCGCCGACGGCGGCTACGACGTCGCCGACCCCCGGGACGTCGACCCGCGCCTGGGCACGCTCGACGACTTCGACGCCCTGGTCGCCGAGGCGCACCGCCTCGGCCTGAAAGTGATCGTCGACATCGTCCCCAACCACACCTCGCACCAGCACGTGTGGTTCCAGGAGGCGCTGCGCGCCGGCCCCGGCTCCCCGGCCCGCGACCGGTACGTCTTCCGCGACGGCCGCGGCGCGCACGGCGAACTCCCGCCCACCGACTGGCAGTCCGTCTTCGGCGGCAGCGCCTGGCAGCGGGTGCCCGACGGCCAGTGGTACCTGCACCTGTTCGCCCCCGAGCAGCCCGACCTGAACTGGGCGAACCAGGAGGTCCGCGCCGACGTGCGCGCCACCCTGCGGTTCTGGTCCGACCGGGGCGTGGACGGCTTCCGGGTCGACGTCGCCCACGCGCTCGCCAAGGACCTCAGCGAGCCGCTGCGCGACCTCGGGGCGCCCGAGCTGAGCCGCGAGGGCGCGCTGACCGAGTTCCCGCCCGGCACCCACCCGTTCTACGACCGGGACGAGGTGCACGAGATCTACCGCGACTGGCGCAAGATCCTCGACGCCTACGACCCGCCCCGCATGGCCGTCGCGGAGGCCTGGGTGCCCGGCGCCCGCCGCGCGCTGTACGCCCGTCCGGACGAGCTCGGGCAGGCGTTCAACTTCGAGTACCTCCAGACGCCCTGGGACGCCGGCGCGCTCCGGCAGGTCATCGGGGACTCGCTGGCGACCGCGCGGGCGGTCGGCGCCTCGGCGACCTGGGTGCTGTCCAACCACGACGTGGTCCGCCACGCCTCGCGGCTGGTCCTGCCGCCGGACACCGACCTGGACGCCTGGCTGCTGTCCGGCGGGCGGGCCCCGGCCGCCGACGGGGCCGCCGGGCTGCGCCGCGCCCGGGCGGCGACCCTGCTGATGCTGGCGCTGCCCGGCTCGGCCTACGTCTACCAGGGCGAGGAGCTCGGGCTGCCCGAGGTCGCCGACCTGCCCACCGAGGTCCTCCAGGACCCGATCTGGGAGCAGACGGGCCACGTCCGCAAGGGCCGGGACGGCTGCCGGGTGCCGCTGCCGTGGACCACGACCGGACCGTCGTACGGCTTCGGGCCCGGCGGGGCCTGGCTGCCGCAGCCGCCCGGCTTCGCGGAGTACGCCGTCGAGGCGCAGGACGGGGTGGAGGGCTCGACGCTGGAGCTGTACCGCACGGCCCTGCGCCTGCGCCGCAAGCTCCTCGACGGCGAGGAGCTCGTCTGGGCCGAGGAGACCCCGGACGGCGTCCTGCAGTTCGACCGCTCCGACGGCTGGCGGTGCGTCGCCAACCTCTCCGGCGCGGCCGTTCCGCTGCCCGCCGGCGAGGTGCTGCTGAGCAGCGCCCCGCTGGAGGACGGGCGGCTGGGCCCGGACACCACGGTCTGGCTCGGGCGGTAGCGCCCGTACCGCGCCGGCGGCCGGCGTCCCCCGGGCGCCGGCCGCCGACGGGGGAGCCGGGGGTGCCCGGGCGACGCCGCCCTCCCCCGTCCGCCCGCCCGGACTTGACAACAGGGCGCTCAAGTTTTACTCAGACTGTGCGGGGGGACGCACGCGAACCGCAGGTCACGGGGCGGGGAGGTGGCTGACACAGATGACGCGCACGCACAGCGGCGGCCCGGCCGACGACCCGTACGCGGTGCTCGGCGTGGACCCCTCGGCCCCCGCCGCGGAGATCACCGCGGCCTTCCGGCGCCGGGTCAGGGAACTGCGCCCCGACACCCGGGTCGACCCCGTCACCGCCGAGCGGTTCGGGCGGGTGCGGGACGCCTACGAGACCCTGCGCGACCCCGGACGGCGCGCGGCCCACGACCGCGGGCGCGCACCCGCGCCACCCCCCGCCCCGGCCCGCCCGGCGCGCCGCGCCACGGTGCCCGAGCCGCCCCTGCGGGCGGGCCCGGTCCGGTGGGACCCCGCACCCTGACCCCGGGACCGCCGATGGACGAGACGCGCGACACGGACGACGTGCAGGACGTACGGGAACTGCGCCGCCTCCTGCGGGAACGCACCGCCGACCTGCAACGCGTGAAGGCCGAGTACGACAACTACCGCAAGCGGGTGCGGCGCGACCGCCTGGCCGTGCGGGAGATCGCGGTCGCCAACGTGCTGACCGCCCTCCTGCCGGTGCTGGACGCCGTCGACCGGGCCTGCGCGCACGAGCCCCTGACGCCGGGGCTGAAGGACGTCGCCGACACGCTGGCGAGCCGGGCCGGCGCGCTGGGGCTGGTGGAGTTCGGCGAGGTCGGGGACGTCTTCGACCCGGCCCGCCACGACGCGCTGACCCACCACGTCTCCCCGGCCGCCGACCGGCTCGTCTGCACGGCGGTGCTGCGCCCCGGCTACCGGCTGGGCGACCGCCTGCTGCGCCCGGCCCACGTCGAGGTCACCGGCCCGCCCCCGCCCGGCTCCGGGGACCGGCCCGGGGACGCGGACACCCCCGGCGGCCCGGCCCTCCGGACGGCCGGCCACCGCGGGCCGCCCGCGTGAGGACGCGCCGGGACCGGCTCCCCGGAGGCTTGTGGACCTGCCCCTCGGGCCCGGCCTTCCGGACGGCCGGCCACCGCGGGCCGCCCGCGTGAGGGCGCGCCGGGACCGGCTCCCCGGAGGCTTGTGGACCTGCCCCTCGGGCCCGGCCTTCCGGACGGCCGGCCACCGCGGGCCGCCCGCGTGAGGGCGCGCCGGGACCGGCTCCCCGGAGGCTTGTGGACCTGCCCCTCGGGCCCGGCCTTCCGGACGGCCGGCCACCGCGGGCCGCCCGTGTGAGGGCGCGCCGGGATCGGCTTTCCGGAGGCTTGTGGACCTGCCCCCTCGGGCCCGGCCTTCCGGACGGCCGGCCACCGCGGGCCGCCCGTGTGAGGGCACGCCGGGATCGGCTTTCCGGAGGCTTGTGGAACTGCCCCCTCGGGCCCGGCTCTCCGGACGGCCGACCACCGCGGGCCGCCCGTGTGAGGGCACGCCGGGACCGGCTCCCCGGAGGCTTGTGGAACTGCCCCCCCGGCTTCGGCCTTCCGGACGGCCGACCATCGCGGGCCGCCCGCGTGAGGACCCGCCGGGACCGGCTCCCCCGGAGGCCTGTGGACCTGCCCCCCGGGCCCGGCCCTGCCCGTCGGCGCCGGACGTCTCCGGGCGGTGGCCGTGTTCCGCGGCGTGAGTGCGACGAGCGGGCAGATCCGGACCGGCGTGGCCGCACCCGCGCCGCGCGCCGGCCGGGCGACGGCCGGTCAGTAACGCAGTGCCCGCGCCACCTCCGCCTCGACGGGGCCGGACAGGTCGCGGTGGCCGCGGGCGGTGGCCGTGCCGGACCCGCCGGGCGGCACGTCGCCGACGGTCAGGACGACCGTGTCGAGCAGGGTGCCGTCGCGGTCGGTGAACTCGACCTGCACCACGAAGGACCTCTCCGAGCCGGTGGTGTTGCGCGTGGTGACCTCGACGACGGCCCGGCCGTCGGTGACGGTCGGCGTGCCGAGCCGCACCTGGTCACGGGCGTCGAGGCCGCCGGTGAGTTCGTCGAGCCTGCGGTCGGCCTCGGCCGTCGCCGACTCCAGGGACTCCGAGGCGTCCGACAGCGCCTCCGAGGCCTCCGCGGCGAGTGAGGAGGCCGCCGACTCCGCCCCGCGGCCGGGGTCCGTGGCCGCGCCGTCCTCGCCGGAGCAGCCGATCGGTCCGGCGGCGAGGACCGCCGCCAGGACCGCCGCGGCGCCCGCCCGCCGTGCTCTGCGGTGATCCGCCATGTCCCGCCTCCCGGGGAGCCGCGCGGACCGCGGGGGTCCGCGGGCGCGCGCCGGATCACACGTGACCCGGGCCGCCGCTGCCGAAGCCGCCGCTGGAACCGGGCGTCCAGCGCGGACGCTGCTGGTCCTTGCCCGTCTTGGTCTGGGCGCGGTGGAGTTCGTGGGGCAGCAGCCGGTCGTTGTCGACCAGCGTGACCGGCATCTCGTCCGCCTCGCGTATCTCCCTGGCCTCGCGGACCGGGCCGCCGTCCGGCAGGTGCGGCTGCTCCTCGGGGCCCGGATGGTGGATGTCCTTCTCCATGACCCGCATGCCCATGCGCACGGCCCAGATCAGCGCGCCGGCGATCACCAGCCCGCCGATGAAGGCCGCGGCCACGGCGCCGGCGTGGTCCGACGAGGCGGCCAGTACTTCGTACGTTGCCGTATCCATAACCCGAGTATCACGGACGAATTGCGAATAAGCTCCTGGTTTGCCCGGGCAACTTGAGCGGCTCCGACAGCCGCCGCCGACACGGCGGGAAGGCGCGGGCCGGACGCCGTGCGCCCCGGTGGTGCGGGGGCCCCGCACCGCGGCACCGACGCCGCCGGCCGGGGGTTCGCCGGGGCACCCGCGGGTATCTCGCAACCGGTGGCCGGGCCGGCTCCCGCGCACGACGACCCTCCGCGCACCAGGCACCGCCGCCCCACGGGCCGCGGCTCCGCCACCTTCACCGCCGTGTTCCCGTCCTTCGCAGGAGCCCTCGATGACGTACGCCTCGACGCCCCCGTCCCCGCCCCCGCTCCCCGCCCCGCCCGAGGTCCGGCTGCGCCTCGCGGTGCCCCCGGCGCAGGGCAGCACGGCCCGCCGCATCGACGGGGCCTGGTGGCCGTGGACGTACGACCTGGCCGCCGAGCTGCCCGGCTTACTGGGCGTGCTGCCGCGGGCCTGGGGCCGGATCAGCAGCGTGCGCGTCAACGGGGACGGGTGGCCGGAGTGCCCGGAACGGATGATGGTCGCCGGGCAGCCGGTGCGGGTGCGGCGGAGCGGCCTGCCCAGGGAGCCGCACACCGTGTGCCTGCTGGCGCCCGGCCGCGGCCGGTGGGACCTGCTCGTGGTGCCGCCCGCGGCCACGGCGGCGGAGGCCGGGCGGCTCATGGAGCGGGCGGTGGCGCGGGGCGCCTGAGCGCCCCGCCCGGCCGGCCACGTTCGGGCGCTCCCGGGCGGCGGCGGGACGGGCCGCGTGACAGAGTGCGGTCCGAGGGAAGACCGGGCCGGGCCGTCGCGTCCCCACGTGTGCAGCTCGGGAGCCCGGTCCGGCCTTCCCCGCCCGCGCCCCGCCCCGGGCCGCGTCAGTCGACGTACGACTCCAGCGTGCCGCGGCGCCGGACGTCGAGCGTCGCGCAGTGGAACGAACCGCCGAACGGCGCGTAGTGCAGCAGGTCGCACGGGATCGGCTCGAAGCCCCACTTCTCCAGGGCGCGCAGCATGCCGGTGTGGTGGCGCTCGGCGATCACCCGCTTCTCGTCCACCATCAGCACGTTCATGCTGAGCCACTTGCCGCACATCGAGGTGACCTTCAGCAGGTTCTCGTCGATCGGGTCGGGCTCGGGCGCGACCAGCACGTCCCACGAGCGCAGCACGTCGGGCAGCCGGCCGGCGTCGACGTACTCCGGGTTGACCAGCACCTTGCCGGGCGCGAGCAGCACGAACGTGGTGTCGATGTGCATGGGCGTGCGGCAGCGGCTCTCGATCTCGTGGATGCGGTAGCCCGGCCCGAGGTGGCGGCGCAGCCAGTCGATGCCCATCCGGTTGGTGACGTTGCTGCGCGTCACGAACAGGTCGCGTCCCGCGCGGACGAAGTCCGCGGCGTCGAACACCGGCTCGAACTCGGTGAGGATGTAGCGCATCGGCTCGCCGGCCCGCGGGATGCGGAAGTCCGGGTCGAACAGCTCGTCGGTGAGCTGCGGCTTGGGCGCCGACGTCCAGCGCGCGCCGCGCCGGAAGTAGTCCTTGAGGAGCGGCCGGTAGGAGTGGGTCTCGAAGTACCGGCACGGCCACGCCATCGGCGTCTCGATGATCTCGTCGCCGATCACGAGCATGCTGTCGCGCGGGCAGGTGTTGCAGAAGCCGCGCGACGACCAGTCGGGCGTCCCGAAGCTCCTGCGGTGGTCGACCGCCTCCGGGCGGCGGACCGTGACGCCGAGGGACTCCAGCAGGGCGACGAAGCCGTCCAGTTCCTGCTGCGCCCGCTCGATCATCACGCGCGGGTACTTCATCCCGGCGGCCAGCCCCTGCAGCCGCGCCGCCCACGGCGGCATGTTGCAGCCCACGACCGGGTGCTTGGAGGGGATCGTCGCGCCGTCGAGCCGCCCGACGACGATCTCCTCCAGCGGGTCCCACTCGTTGTGCGAGTTCACCGGTGGGAGGTGGGTGCCGGGGGTGGCGCCGGTGTGCACCGGGGTGTGGTCGCCGAACACCGCCGACGGGGAGTCGGACCCTCGCACTACGCCCATGTTCCACCGCTTTCACTCGCAGGAACGGCCCTTCGGCCATGGCGGACGTGTTACTCAAGGTGACGTGCCGGGTGCCAGGTGTGCCCGGCTTCCGTCGAGTGCCCCGCTCCGGGATGTTTCATGCACCTGTGTCCCGGCACCCCTCCGGGCCCGGTGCCGGGCCGGGGAACGCCCGGGGGACGCGGTGTCAGGTCCGCGTCCCCCGGGCCGCTGGGAGGCGCCCGGCCGCCCGGGAGCTCGGCGTCCCGCTCCGGCGCACGCGCCCCTCGCGCACGCTCAGGGCTCGCGCGCGGACGGCTGCGGGGGCAGCACCACGTCCCCGGTGCGCCGGAGCCGCTGCCACGGCAGCCGGTACCCGTTGAGCGCGGTCAGGCAGGCCTGGGCGAGGACCAGGTACATCACCTGGCGGTAGACGACCTGCTGGAGCGGGAGCGCCCACAGCGGCCCCAGCGGCTCGCCGTCCAGGCGGAACGCGTACGCGGCGCAGACGGACTGCACCGCCAGCACCCCGCCCCAGGCCAGTGCCGTCGCGAGCCGGTCGCCGAACACCAGGCCGTACAGGGTCATGAGGTCGATCAGCGGGGCGAGCAGCGGGGTGAGGATCTGGAAGACCGCCAGCGACGGCAGCCCGACCCGGCCGAAACGGCCCGCGTGGCCGCGCTCCAGCAGGGCGTGCCGGTGCTTCCACGCGGCCTGCAGGGTGCCGTAGCTCCAGCGGTAGCGCTGGCGCCACAGCTCCCGCAGGGAGGCCGGCGCCTCGGTCCACGCGAGGGCGTCCGGCACGTAGCGGACCTCCCACCCGGCCCGGTGCAGGGCCATGGTGATGTCGGTGTCCTCGGCGAGGGTGTCCCCGCTCATCATCCCGGCGTCCCGCAGCGCCGGGACGCGGAACGCCCCCACGGCACCGGGGACGGTGGGCAGGCAGCTCAGCAGGTCGTACATGCGCCGGTCGAGGTTGAAGCCCATCACGTACTCGATGTGCTGCCAGGCGCCGAGGACGGTGCCGCGGTTGCCGACCTTGGCGTTCCCGGCGACGGCGCCGACCCGCGGGTCGGCGAACGGCTGGACGAGGCGGCCCACCGTCGTCGGGGCGAAGACGGTGTCGGCGTCCAGCAGGACGACGAGGTCGTGCGAGGCGCGCAGGATCCCGGCGTTGAGGGCGGCGGGCTTGCCGCCGTTCGGCCGGCGCAGGACGATGGCGCCCGTCTCGGCGGCGAGCGACTGCGCGATGTCGGCGGTGCCGTCGTCGGAGCCGTCGTCCACGACGACGATCTCCACGGGGTGGTCGCTCGCGGCGAGGGAGCGGAGCGTCTTGGCGATGCACAGGCGCTCGTTGTAGGCGGGCACGACGACACTGACGGGACGGGTGACCGGCCGGTCCCGCCCGCCGCGCGGAGGCCGCCGGCGGGCGTGGTGACGGGCCAGGACGAGCAGCAGCAGGCACCGGGCGAGGACCAGCGCCCCGACCACCAGCAGCAGCACGCCGACGACCGACACGGCGGCGCCCGACACGCCCACGGCGGTCACGAAGACCCGGCCCCGCCACGCGTCGCCGGTGCCGACGGGGGAGGTGAATCCGCCGGTGCCGACGACGTCCGCGAGCGTCGCGAACCGGTAGCCCCGGTCCTTCAGCCGGGGGATCAGGAGACGGAGGGCGGCCACGGTCTGGGACCGGTCCCCTCCCGCGTCGTGCAGCAGGACGACCGCCCCCCGGCCCGCGCCGGGCAGGGCCGCCGCGGCGATCGCCCGCGCCCCCGGCCGCTGCCAGTCCCGGGTGTCCCGGTCGATGAACGCGAGCACGTACCCCTTGCCGCCCAGCCGCCGCGCCACGTCCCACGCCGGGCCGTCCAGGGCGGAGGGGACCGAGGAGTAGGGCATCCGCAGGAGGGAGCTGTTGACGCCCGCGGCCCCGGCGAGGGCGAGCTGGGTCAGCGCCAGCTCCCGGTCGACGGCCGCCGCGGACTGGGTGGTCAGGTCCCGGTGGGAGAAGGTGTGCACGCCGATCTCGTGACCGGAGCGGAGCAGGTCGCGCACGACGTCCGGGTGCCGGGCGGTCTGCTGCCCGGTGACGAAGAAGGTGCCGGGTACGCCGTACCGGTCGAGGACGGCCCGCACGCGCGGGGTCCAGGTGGGGTCGGGGCCGTCGTCGAAGGTCAGGACCACGGTCCGGTCGGGCGGCCGGTAGGTGCGCGGCCGCTCGCGGGTCGGGTCGACGACCGGCCCGCCGCCGGCGACCTCCCGGGGGACGCCGGAGCCGGTCCCCGGCGGCCCCCGGCGCTTCTCCTGGTCCCCGGCGAACCCCCTGGTCGTGTACCCGTGGACGAGGAGCACGGAGACGACGAAGGCGAGCAGGACGAGCGGCACGAGGAGGCGGAAGCGGCGCCGGCCCGACGGCCGCGGGGCCCAGCCCGGCATCAGGGGACCCCGGGCACCGGAGTGGGGGCGGGAGGCGAGGGCGGGGTGCCTGTGTCGGTGCCTGTGTCGGCGCCTGTGCCGGTGTCGACGCCGTCGGGTGCGGGTGCGGGCGCGGGATCACCGGAGGGCGGATCACCGGACGTCGGGGGATCACCCGAGGGCGGATCACCGGACGTCGGGGGATCACTGGCGGTCGGACCCTCGGCGCTGGGGCTGCTGTTGGTCGGGTCGTCGGTGCCGGGAGTGCCGCCGGTCGGTCCCTCGGTGCTGGGAGTATCGCCGGTCGGTCCCTCGGTGCTGGGGCTGCCGCCGGTCGGGTCGTCGGTGCCGGGACTGCCGCCGGCCGGACCCTCGGTGCTCGGAGTGCCGCCGGTCGGGTCGTCGGTGGCCGGGCTGTCGCCGGTCGGGGAAGGGGCTGGTGACTGTGCCGGTGCCGGGGGAGGCGGGGTGGCCGTCGGTGTCGTCGCCGGTGCGCCGGGCGGGGCGGTCTCCTCCGCCGCGCCGGGGACCGGCGCCGGGGCGCGCAGGACCGGCGGACCGCCGACGGTGAACTGCGGTACGAGCAGGGCACCCGGCCCGGTGGCGAGCCTGGTGCCGGGCCCCGGCGGGAGGAGCGCGGGAGGATCACCGGACGCCGCGGGCGTACGGTCCGGGGCGTCCCGTTCCTCCGGCGCGGCGGGCGCCGCCGAGTCCCCGGGGACGGGCGGCAGGAGGGTTTCCGGCGCGAAGGGCGTCGCCCCCATCAGGCTCAGTCCCAGCACGGCCAGGTAGCCGGCCGCCAGCCCGGCCAGCGAGTACCCCGTGCGCCGGAGGAGCCGCGCTCGCCGGCCGGTGGCGTCGACGAACACGGGCAGAGGCACACCGGCCGGGGATCCGAGCCTGATCTGTCCCGAATCAGCCCGATTGCGCAGCATGAGCACAGCCTACGACTGCCGCGCGGCGGGGTCCCCGCCCCGTCCGCCGGCCGGACCCGCTGCCGCGGTGGGCGCCCGGGGCGCCGTCCTACGCTTCCGTCGTGAACGACACCCGAGACACCGCACCCGGCATACGGATCAGACCGGGCGGCCCGGCCGACGCGCCGGCCGTCCTGGACCTGCTCGACGCGGCCGTCGCCTGGATGAACGCCCGCGGCAACACCGAGCAGTGGGGCACGGTGCCGTACTCGCGCACCCCCGGCGGGGTGGCCCGGGTCGAGCGCTACACGACCGAGAACGCCCTGTACGTCGCGGAGTCGGACGGCGTGCCCGTGGGAGCGCTGGTGCTCGACTCCGGTCCCAGCCCGCGGCTGCCGGTCCCCCCGGCGGGCGAGCCCGAGCGCTACGTCCGCCTCCTGGTCACCGACCGGCGCCACGCGGGCCGGGGCATCGGCGCGGCCCTGCTGGCCCGTGCCGCCGAGGAGACCCGCCGGGCCGGCGTGCGCCTGCTGCGGGTCGACTGCTGGGCGGGCGGGGACGGCGCCCTGGTCGCGTACTACGTCCGCAACGGCTTCACCCCCACCGACCGCTTCCGCTCCGGGACCTGGCCGGGGCAGGTGCTGGCCCGGCGGCTCGGCTGACCCCGGCCGCCCGCCGCGCCCCTCCTGTTCAATGGCCGCATGATCTACCACGTCGTGCCGCGCGCCGTATGGAACGCCGAGCCGGACCGCCCCTACGCGCCCGCCTCCCTCGCGCGGGAGGGGTTCGTGCACTGCTCGCCCGACGAGGCGACCACGCTGGCCGTCGCCGACGCGTTCTACCGGGACGCGCCGCGGCCGCTGCTGGTGCTCGTGCTGGACGAGCGGCGGCTCGGCGCCGAGTGCGTGTGGGAGGCGGCGGCGCCCGCCCCGCCGCCCGGGGTCGCCGAGGACGTGCGGTTCCCCCACGTGTTCGGGCCCCTGGACCGGGACGCCGTCGTGCGGGTCCTGGAGGTCGTCTGGGACGCGGAGGGCCGGGCCGCGGGGCTGGACGCGGCCGGCCGCCGAAGGGAGCCCCCGGGTCGGTGACCCGGGGGTTCGACGGGAGGCGCGCCGGGTCTCAGCGCGCGCCGTCCAGGTCCCAGCCGTAGAAGCAGCGCGCCATCGCGTCCTTCGGACCGCGCCAGGTCGACGGGTCGTACGCCTCGACGTACGGGGAGAGCCGCTCGCTGACGTCGCGGAACTCCGGGTGGCCCGTCAGGCCGGCGATGGCGGGTGCCGGGTCCTCGGCGCTCTCGATGAGGTGCAGGTACACGTCACCGAACTCGAAGAGACGGCGCCGGGTGACCCCCACCAGGTGGGGGAGATCGCCGCGGTCGGACTCGGCGAACACCTTCGCGATGTCCGGGGCCGCGCCGGGCTTCATCCGGGCCACGATCAGGGTGTGGTGCATCGGGGAGTGCCCTTCGGTGGGTGGAGCCGGGGGTCGCCGGCCTCGGTGGGTGGGGCCGGGGGGAGCCGGCCTGGGTCGGTGCGGGGGCGGCGGCGGTCAGTCCGCCAGGGCCGCCGCCGTCGGCCGCTCGTCCGCCGCCTGCTCGATGCGGTCGCGGATGAGGGCCATCTGGGTGCGGGAGTTGCGGTTGATGTTGTCCGTCATCCAGGCGTCGTCGACGGGCGCGTCCGGCTTCATCGCGAAGTCCTGCACCCAGCGCATCCGCACGCCCTGGGGCGTCTCGTCGTACGCCCAGTGGATGTTCATGAACTGGAACGGGCCGGTCTCCACGCGGTGGGCGCGGACCGTGCGCGTCGCGCGGTCGGCGACCCGCTCGGAGACCCAGCTCCACACCCGGCCCTCGTCGTCCGGGTGCATGGTGAGGCGGAACCGGGTGCGGTCGCCCTCGCGCTCGATGATCTCGACCGAGGCGTACTCGCTGAACAGGTCCGGCCAGTTCTCGATGTCGTTGGTCATGTCCCAGACCAGGTCCATCGGCGCGGCGATGACGATCTCGTTCTCCGTGTGTCCGGCCATGTCACACCGCCGTCGTCAGGGCGTTGTTCACCTGCGCGAGGAACTCGGCGGGCGTCTTGCAGCGCTCCACCTGCTCCGGCAGCGCCAGGCCGTGGCGCTTCTCCAGCTCGGCCACGATGCCGAGCAGGCCCAGCGAGTCCAGGCCGAAGCCGTCGAAGCCCTCGGCGGAGCGCGCCCGCAGGTCGGCGGGGTCCACGTGCACGCCCGCGGTGCGCTTCATCAGGGCGGACAGATCCTCGAAGGTCACCTGCTGGTCCACGTGTTCGGTCATGTCGGTCATGTGCGTACTCCTTCTCGCGCCGGTGTCCGGCTCCGGTCCGGCTGGTGTTGCGCTTCGGTCTTCGCCCCGGCGGGCCCGGCGGGCCTACTCGGGGACGGGCGCCGCGCCCTTGCGCAGGACGAGCGCCGAGTTGCAGCCCATCAGCCCGCGGCTGAGCACCAGGGCGGTGCGCGCCTCGGCGGGACGTGCCCGGCCGACCACCAGATCCAGGTCGTGGCAGACGTCGAACACGTGCGGGGTGGGCGGGATCAGGTCGTGCTCCATGGCGAGCACCGCGGTCGCCACGTCGAGCACCGCGGCCGCGCAGAACGCCCGGCCGAGCCCCGTCTTGGGCGCGGTGACGGGGACGCGCCGCGCGTGCGGGCCGAGCGCGTCGGCCAGCGCCAGCGCCTCCGCCCGGTCGGCCTCCGGCACGCCGAGGGCGTCGGCGAACACCACGTCCACGTCCTCGGGCCGGCAGTCCGCCTCCGCGAGCGCGGCGCGGACGGCCTGCGCCAGGCCGGCCCGGGACTCCTCCCAGCGGGAGGCGCCCGTGAACGTCGCCGCGTGCCCGGCCACCGTCGCCCGGGCGTCGGCGCCGCGCTCGCGTGCCGCGCGCTCCTCCTCCAGGACGAACATCGCCCCGCCCTCGGCGGGCACGAACCCGCAGGCGCCGGAGGTGAAGGGGCGGTAGGCCCGCTCCGGGTCGCCGTCGCGGCTCAGCTCCGGATAGCCCAGCTGGCAGACCATCGAGTACGGCGCCAGCGGGGCCTCGGTCGCCCCGACGACGACGGTGTCGGTGCCGCGCCGCACCGCCGCCGCGGCGTGCGCCAGGGCGTCCAGACCGCCGGCCTCGTCGGCGGCCAGCACCGAGCAGGGGCCCTTGAAGCCGCCCCGGATGGAGATCTGGCCGGTGCTCGCCGCGTAGAACCAGGCGATCGACTGGTAGGGGCCGACGTACTTCGAACCCTGGCCCCACAGTTTCTGCAGCTCGCGCTGGCCGAACTCGCCGCCGCCGGAGCCCGCGGCCGTCACCACGCCCACCGAGTACGGCGAGTCGATGTCGGCGCGGGCCAGCCGCGCGTCGTCCAGGGCGAGCTGGGCCGCCGACAGCGCGAAGTGGGAGAAGCGGTCCGTCTGGACGAGGTAGGTGTCCTCGATCAGCGTGGCCGGGTCGAAGTCGGGGACCTGGCCGGCGATCTTCAGCGGCAGGTGGCCGCAGCCCTCCCGGTCGATCCGGGCCAGGCTGCTGGTGCCGTCCGCGGTCGTCTTCCAGAACGTCTCGGCGCCGATGCCGTGGGGTGCCACCACCCCGAGCCCGGTGACGACGGCTCGACGGGGTGCGCTCATCGCAGCCTCCTCTCCGGACCGGTGAGCACCACCGCGGACTGGAAGCCGCCGAAGCCGCTGCCGACCGACAGCACGCTGCGCAGCTCCCGCTCGCGCGCCACGCGCGGCACGTAGTCCAGGTCGCATTCGGGGTCCGGTGTCTCGTAGTTGGCCGTGGGCGGCACCACCTGGTGCGCCAGGGCGAGGACGCAGGCGACGACCTCGATCGAGCCGATCGCGCCGAGCGAGTGGCCCACCATCGACTTGATCGAGCTCATCGGCGTCCGGTACGCGTGCTCGCCCAGCGACCGCTTGACCGCCGCGGTCTCGTGCCGGTCGTTCTGCTGCGTGCCGGAGCCGTGCGCGTTGACGTAGTCGATGTCCGTGCCGTCCAGGCGGGCCATGTCCAGCGCGGTGTCGATGGCCCGCGCCATCTCCAGGCCCTCCCGGGTCAGCCCGGTCATGTGGTGGGCGTTGCCGAAGGTGGCGTAGCCGGCGAGCTCGCAGTACACGTCCGCGCCGCGGGCCCGGGCGTGCTCCAGGTCCTCCAGGACGAGCACCGCGCCGCCCTCGCCCATCACGAACCCGTTGCGGTGGGCGTCGAACGGGCGGGAGGCGTGCTCCGGGTCGTCGTTGGTGGGCGAGGTCGCCTTGATGGCGTCGAAGCACGCCATGGTGATCGGGGATATCGGTGAGTCCGAGGCGCCCGCGATGCACACGTCGGCACGGCCCTCGGCAATGGCGTGATAGGCGTATCCGACCGCGTCCAGACCGGACGTGCAGCCGGTGGAGACGGTCTGCACCGGGCCCTGCGCGCCGAACGTCTCGGCGACGGTGGAGGCCAGCGTGCTGGGGGCGAAGGCGCGGTGCAGGTGCGGGCCGGCCCGCCGGTGGTCCACGTCCCAGCGCGCGCCGCGCTCGCTGACCGCGACGTAGTCGTGCTCCAGACGGGTGGTGCCGCCGACCGCGGTGCCGAGCACCGCGCCCATCCGCCAGGGGTCCTCGCGGGTGGTGTCCAGGCCGGCGTCGCGGACCGCCTCGGCGGCGGCGACCAGCGCGAACTGCACGTACCGGTCGCAGCGCTCGACGGTCTCGCCGTCCAGCCCGTGCTCCGCCGGATCGAAGTCGCACTCGGCCGCTATCTGCGACCGCAGGCCCTCGGGATCGAACAGGGAGATCCGGCGCGTCGCCGTGCGCCCGTCGGCCAGCAGGTCCCAGAACCGGGCCGTGCCGATCCCGCCCGGGGCGACGACGCCTATGCCGGTGACGACGACCCGGCGGGTCATGACACCGCCCCGGCGGGTGCGGTCTCGTCGCTCTCCTCGGTGTCGACGTGCCCGAGGTCCGGCCGGGGCGCCAGCGGGCCCAGGTGGAACACGAGACGCGCCTCGACGTCACCGGTGTTGCGGAAGCGGTGGCGCACGTCCTTGGGGATGAGCAGCCCCTGCCCGGTCCGCAGGAAGACCGGTTCGTCGTCCAGGTCCACCTCGAAGGCGCCCTCGGTGACGTACACGAACTCCTCGGAGTACGGGTGGTAGTGCTCGGTGATGCGCTCACCGGGCCGCACGACGGCCACGCCCATGAAGCCGCTGGTCGCCCCCGCGGTGGTGGGCGTGAGCAGGGCCCGGACGTCTCCGCCGCGCCGTCGGTTGGGCGGGACGTCGTCGAAGTCGACGATGCGTGCCTGCAGTTCTGCCATGTCGGTCACTCCCTTGATGTCGGCAAAGCGGGTGATCAGGCGACCGGCGCCCGTCGGTCGGTGAGGGGCCGCATCCGGGCCTGCGCGAGGAGCCGCGCCGCCGCCCGGTCGTCGGTGAGGGGGCCGTCGACGCCGAGCGCGGCCGCGTCCAGCAGCCGGCCGGCCTCGGCGCGGGCGTCCGGGTCGGAGAGGGCGAGGACGGCGCCGGGCGCGGTGTCCGGCGCGGCCACCGTGTCGACGAGCCGGACGACCAGGTCGTCGCGGTGGAAGAGGGTGCAGGCGACGACCGGATTGTCCGGGTCGCCCACGGCGGCCTCGCCCTGCCGCGCCAGCAGCCGCGCGAGCGCCGCTCCGGCGCCGGGGCGGGCCGGGTAGTGCAGCGCGCATCGTTCTATGTCGCGGCCCGTCTCGCGCCCGGACATCACGTGGTGGACGGCGGGCAGCGCGGCCAGGGTGAAGAACAACCGGGCGGAGCGCGGGTCGGTCAGGTCCCGGTCCTGCTCCAGGTGCGGGTTGAGGGCCTCCTCGACGGCGCGCACCTCGGGCTGCCGGGCCACGTGGCGCAGGGCGGCCTGCAGGTCGCCCCGCACCTCGATCGCCCGGACGACCCGGTTGCCGTGCATGAAGAGGGAGGTGCGCAGCAGCCGCGTGGTGTCGTCCACCCGCACCTCGGGCGAGGTGTAGCCGGAGAGGATCTCCGCGACCCGGCCGACGCTGGCGGGCTTGACGGTCCAGGTGACGGCGTGCCGGACCAGGTTGTCGCCGATGCGCGGCCGGGGCTGCAGCGCGCCCCGGGCCGCCGCGCGCTCCCCGGCGTCCGCCCCGGCCGTCTCGCGCAGCACCGAGTAGCGCATCGAATGGGTGCCGCGGACGTAGGGCTCCAGGGGGCGGACCATCTCCAGGTGTTCCTCGCTGTTGGCCCAGGCGAGGAACTCCGGCGCGCTCTCCCACTCGCTGGTGATGAGCCACTGGGTGGGGTTCTCCAGCGACTGGCAGAGCTGGTCGCTGATGTGCCCCGGCACGGCGGCGACGCGCTTGCACATCCGCTCGTAGGCTTCCAGGACCTCCGCTTGCGTTCCGTCGCGGACGTCCAGCATCAGGACGACCCGTACCCGGGCGTCGTCGAACACGGTGATGGGGACACGGTCCGGGACCGTTGACACAGCGGCAGCGACCGACATTGCGGCACACCTCTTCCTGGAGGAGCGGTGAGGGCGGCCGGCGCGTCACATGACGGTGCGTCGGCCCGTGAGCACGATCGTCAGGCGCTCCGTGCCACTGCGCGAACGCAACGGGTTAAGCGGGTGAAGTGTGTTCCCCGGTGCACCGCGCTCCGGCCTCGCGGGGCATGCATGACCCCGGCCGAAACCGGCCGAGTGGGCGGAAATCACGCGCTGGAGGAGAGAGATGAACGCAAGAGCCGATCGGGCCGGGGGCACGGTCCACCAGGTCCCGGTCCTGGTCGTCGGCGGATCGCTCGTGGGTCTGTCGACGTCCCTGTTCCTGGGCCGGCTCGGGGTCCGGCACATGCTGGTGGAGCGTCACGCGGGCACCTCCATCCATCCCCGCGGACGCGGGAACAACGTCCGCACGATGGAGGTGTACCGGGTCGCCGGCGTCGAGCAGGCGATCCGGCAGGCGGCGGACGTCCTGGCCGGCAACCACGGCATCCTGCAGACGCCCACCCTGGTCGGCGACGCGGGCGAGTGGCTGTTCCGGGAGATCGACCCGGGCGGCGGACTGGCCCGTTTCAGCCCCAGCTCCTGGTGCCTGTGCAGCCAGAACGACCTCGAACCGGTCCTGCTCGACCACGCCGTGGAACTCGGCGGCGACATCCGCTTCTCCACCGAACTCCAGTCGTTCACCGAGGACTCGACCGGTGTCACGGCGGTGGTCAAGAGCCGGGAGACGGGCGAGCACACCACCGTCCGCGCGGAGTACCTCGTCGCCGCCGACGGCCCCCGCAGCCCGGTCCGCGAGCAGCTCGGCATCGGCCAGAGCGGCCTGGGCGACCTGTTCCACAACGTCAGCGTCACCTTCCGCTCCCGCGGCCTGGCCGAGTACGTGGGCGACCGTCACTTCATCGTCTGCTACCTGACCAACCCGGAGGCCGACGGCGCCCTGCTGCCCGTGGACAACCGCGAGAACTGGGTCTTCCACGCGCCCTGGCACCCCGAGAACGGCGAGACGGTGGAGGACTTCACCGACGAGCGCTGCGCCGACCACATCCGCCGCGCGATCGGGGTGCCCGACCTCGACGTGGAGATCACCGGCAAGGCGCCCTGGCACGCCGCCCAGCGCGTCGCCCGCCAGTACCGCGCCGGCCGGGTCTTCCTGGCCGGCGACTCGGCCCACGAGATGTCCCCCACGGGCGCCTTCGGCTCCAACACCGGTATCCAGGACGCCCACAACCTCGCGTGGAAACTGGCCGCGGTCCTCGGCGGCTGGGCGGGCGAGGGCCTGCTGGACAGCTACGACGCCGAGCGCCGTCCGGTGGCGGAGGCGACCACCGCCCGCGCCGCCGGGCGCTCCGCGGAGCACAGCCACCCCGGCTTCACCCCGCCGCCCGGCATGGGCGGCGGCGCGCCCGGCGGCCCCGGCGGTCCTGGCGGTCCTGGCGGTCCTGGCGGTGGTCCCGGTGGTCCCGGCGGCGGCATCCTCAACGTGGCCCTCGGCTACCGCTACCCGAAGGGCGCCGTCGTCGGCGCCGACCCGGCGGTCCCGGTCGTCCCCGAGTCCCTCACCCTGGCCGGCGAGCCGGGCACCAGGGCCCCCCACCTGTGGGTGAGCCGCCGCGGCGAACGCGTCTCGACGCTCGACCTGTACGAGCGCGACATGGTGCTGCTCGCCGACGCCGACACCCCGAACGCCTGGCACGAGGCCGCCGTACGCCTGGCCGAGGAGCTGTCGGTGCCCCTGACGCCGTACCGGGTGGGCACGTCCCCCGACGCCGACCTCACGCCCGAGGACGGCGCCGACTGGGCGGCCCGCCACGGCACGCTGCCCGGCGGCGCGGTCCTCGTCCGCCCGGACGGATTCGTCGCCTGGCGGGCGTCCGGCCCGGCCCCGGCCGAGGAGGCCGAACCGACCCTGCGGCACGTCCTGACGACGGTCCTGTCGCTGGGCTGACCTGCCGGGGAGTCGACCGGGCCCGGCCCTGCCGCACGAGCGGCGGGGCCGGGCCCGTGGGGCGGGCACCACGCACGACGCACGAGAAAGAGAGCGAGACCCCGTGACCGTGACCGAGGACGACCACGACCCCACCCCACCCGCCGACCCCAGCGTGACCCCGCCCCGCGAGGGACCCGCCGACCCGGACCGCCCGTACGGGGGACCGGCGACGGCACCGGCGCCGCCCGCCGCCCGCCCGGGGGCGGCCGACGCGGCCGGCCCGGGCCACCCGGGGGCGAAGCCCGCGGCCGAGCTCCCGGTCCACCCGGCGGCGGACGTGCCGGGTCCGGCGGTGGCGGACCCGGCCCGTCCGGCGGGAGTGCCCGCGCCCCACCCCGCGGCGGGCGCAGCCTCCTCCGTGACGGCGTCCGCGTCCAACTCGGCGGCGGGCACGGCCCACTCCGTGACGGCGTCCGCGCCCAACTCGGCGGCGGGCGCGGCCTGTTCGGCGGTGGTACCCGAGGCCCGACCGACGGAGGCGGACACGACCCGCCCGACGGAGGCGGACACGCCCCATCCGGCGGGAGCGCCCGCCCCTCACCCCGCGGCACCCACAGCGCAGCCCGCGGCGGTGCCCACGGACCACCTGGCGGCGCCCGCACCCCACCCGGCGGCGGCCCCCGCCCCTCACCCCGCGGCACCCGCCCCTCACCCCGCGGCACCCACAGCGCACCTCGCGGCGGCGCCCACGGACCACCCGACGGCGCCCGCACCCCACCCCACGACGACGCCCACGGTCCATCCGACGGCCCCCACGGCCCACCCCCCGGCGACCCGCCACTCCCCGCCGGCCGCCGCCCCCACCGCCCCGGTGGAGCCCGTGGTCCTGGACGCGGGCGGCGGACTCGTGCTGTCGGGACTGGTCTCCCTCCCGCAGGGCCCGCCGCGCGCCCTGCTCGTCGCGCTGCACGGCGGCGGCATGCGGGCCGGCTACTTCGCCGGGCCCGCCGACCCGGCCGGCTCGCTCCTCGCCCTGGCCGCCGCCTGCGGCTTCGCCGCGCTCGCCGTGGACCGCCCCGGCTACGGCGCCTCGGCCCGGCACCTGCCGGACGGCCTGGTCCTGGAGGAGCAGGCCGCCCGGGTGGCCGCGGCCGTCGACGCCTTCGCCGCCTCCGCCGGGCTGTCCGGGCGGGTGCTGGTCGCCGGGCACTCGCTCGGCGGGAAGCTCGCCCTCGCGCTGGCCGCCCGGCCGGGCGGGGAGCGCCTGCTCGGGGTGGACGTCAACGGCCTCAGCGACCGCTGGGCGATCGCCCCGGACCGGCTCGGCGAGGCCCCCAGCCGCCGGCTGCACTGGGGCCCGCTCGATCTGTACCCGCCGGGCACGTTCCAGGCCCTCGCCGGCCTGGTCGGGCCGATGCCCGCCGGGGAGGCCGCGCAGGTGCCGCACTGGCCGCGCACGTACGCCCGCCTGGCGCCGCGGGTGCGGGTCCCGGTGCGGTTCGCCTTCGCCGAGCACGAGCGGCTGTGGCGGACCGACCCGGACACCGTCGCCCGGATGACGGCCGCGCTGTCCGCGCCGTTCGTCCGCACCGAGTGGCTGCCGCACGCCGGGCACAACATCAGCCTGGGCCGCGCCGCCCGCACCCACCACCTGCGCGTCCTCGCCTTCGCCGAGGAGTGCCTGCTGGGCGCGGGCGGGGACGCGGTCCCGTGACGGTCCTCGGGACCGTCACGGCGTCCCTGCGGGTGCGCAACTTCCGGTTGTTCGCCCTGGGACAGCTGGCCTCCGCCACCGGCACGTGGGCGATGGTCGTCGCCCAGGACTGGCTCGTCCTGCGGCTCACCGGCGACTCGCCCACCGCGCTGGCCGCGGTGACCGCCGCCCAGTTCGGGCCCGTCCTGCTGTTCACCCTGCTGGGCGGCCGGATGGCCGACCGCTTCGACAAGCGGCTGCTGCTCGCCGGGGCGAACCTGGCGTCCGCCCTGCTGGCCGCCGCGCTCGCCGCGGCCGTGCTGTCCGGAGCCGTCCGGCTGGGCCACGTCGTGGCGTGCGCGGTCGCCACCGGGCTGGTCAACGCCGTGGAGACGCCGACCCGCCTGGCGTTCGTCGGCGAACTCGTCGGGCCGCGCCTGCTCCCCAACGCCTCCGCGCTGAGCGCCGCCTACTTCACCACCGCGCGCATCCTCGGCCCCGCCGTCGCGGGCGTCGCGATCGCCGTGTGGGACGTGGCGGCCGTCATGCTCGCCAACGCCGTGAGCTACGCCGCCACCGTCGCCGCCCTGCTGGCCGTGCGCCCGGCCGAACTGCACCGCCCGGAGCACCGGCCGCCGCGCGACGGCGTCCTGGCCGGCCTGCGCCACCTCGCCGGCCGGCGCGACCTGGCCCTGCCCCTGGCCCTGCTGGCCGTGGTCGCCCTGGCCGGCTTCAACTTCCAGGTCACCCTGCCGCTGCTGGCCAAGGAGGTGTTCGGCACGGGACCGCGTACGTTCGGGCTGCTCAGCGCGGCGATGGCCGTCGGCTCCCTGGCGGCGGCCATCGCCACGACGGGCCGCCGGGACCGGCCGCCCCAGAGCGCCGTGCTGGCCGCGGCGGTGGCGTTCGCCGCCCTGGAGATCTGCTCCGGCCTCGCCCCGTCGTTCCCGCTGGCGCTGGTGTGCCTGGCCGGCACGGGCGCCGCCATGACGGCCTTCTCGCAGGCGTGCAACCACCGCATCCAGCTCGGCACGGACCCCGCCTACCGCGGCCGCGTCATGGCCCTCTACACCGTGGTCTTCCAGGGCACCACCCCGTTCGGCGCCCTGCTCACCGGCCGGCTGGCCGAGGCGGCGGGCCCGCGCAGCGGACTGTGGGCGGCGGGAGCGGTGTGCGGCGCGGCCGCGCTGGCGGCCTGCGCGCTCGCCGCACGCGTCCCGCGTTCCCGGCCCGCCCCGGCCGCCCCGGCCGCCCCCGCCCCGGAAGCCGACGCGCTCCCCTGACAGGGTCCCCGCCCGGGGCGGGGACCCTGTCAGTGGTGGGCGTGGACGACGGCGTGCCCCTTGCCGCGCCCGATCATCCACTTGTTGACCGGGGTGGTGACGAGGAAGGCGACCGCGAAGCCGCCCAGCAGCGCCGACCAGAAGAGCCCGTCGGACAGGTGGGCGTCCATCGCGCCGGGCGTGAGGGCGATGATGAGGTTGTCGACGAGCTCCATGATCGCGATCGAGACGGTGTCGGCGGCCAGGGCCACCTTGATCGCGGACTTCAGGTCCAGACCGGCCCGCAGGACCGCGAACAGGGTGAACGAGTAGCCGAACAGGAACGCCAGCGTGATCGCGAGGATCATGGTGGGCACGTTGCCCCACAGCAGGGCGGTGCCGATGACCATGCCGAGGATCTCGCCGATGGCGCAGCCGGTCAGGCAGTGCAGCGTCGCCTTCACCGCCATCGGCCAGGACGCCGGCGCCGGCGCCGGGGCGCCGTGCGGGCCGCCGTGGCCCGCGTGTCCGTCGTGGCCGTGGACGGGACGGCCGTGGGAGGTGCTGGTGTGACGAGCGGTGTGGTCCATGATCACTGTCCCCATTTCCCGCAACCAGTGTGACCCGCTCCCGGGCCTCACACACCTCGACGATATACCCCCTGGGGGTATGCGTCCAGCGTGGTTCCGCGAGGCGGGAGCGGGGTGCGGGAAAAGCGGCCGGGCGTCGGGGGAGACGGCGGCTCACGCGCCCGGCCGCCCCGGGGTCACTGGTCCGAGTAGCTGATGTTCCCCACGGTCCAGGCGCTGACGTCCGCCAGGGCCACCCGGTACATGCCGCCGGTGTCGGGGATGCCGTAGCTGCCCTGGAGGATCCGCGCGACGTGGAAGTGCAGGTGCGTGGGCCGGGCGGGCCGGGCGGACTCGTCCTCGTCCCGCGACGGGGCGAAGACGGCGGCGAAGGACCTCAGTTGCTCGGAGTCCCGCAGCACCTCCGCCACGCGCTGTTTCCACAGGGCTTCGGGGGCGAGTTGTCCCGTGATGACGGCTCCGGGGACCACGACCGTGAGCGACATCCGACTGTTGTGCTCCGACTCCACCAGCGCGGCGATGCCGACGAGCAGGTCATCAGGGTGCGACATGAATGAGGAGGATACTTCAGCGACATGGCGCGCAGGCGTCCCGGCGTGGGAAGGACCGCCCGCCCGGGCCGGTCACGCGCGCCCGGCAGGAAGACGACACCCACGCGGCACCGCAGCCGTACGGGCTCGGCACCGCAGCCGTACGGCCTCGCACGCCCACGGCCTCGCACGCCGGCGGTCCGCCCGCCGGCGTGCGCGCACGCACCCGCTTCAGCGCCCGGTGCCCTCGGCGGAGGAGCGGCGCCGGCCCCGGCCGGGCCGGCGGCGGCGCCCGCGCGGGGAACCGTCCGTACGGGCCGGTCCCCCGGGGCGCTCGGGGGCCGGGGCAGTGAGCGTGACGGGCACGCCCGAGGGCGCCTGGGCGCCGGTGATCCGGGTCAGTTCGGCCTCGCCCGGCCGCACCGTGGTGGTGCGCGGGGTGATGCCGGCGTCGGCCATCAGGCGGGTCATCTCCCGGCGCTGGTGGGGCAGGACGAGGGTGACGACGGTGCCGGACTCGCCGGCGCGGGCGGTGCGGCCGCCGCGGTGCAGGTAGTCCTTGGGGTCGCTGGGCGGGTCGACGTTGACGACGAGGTCGAGGTCGTCGACGTGGATGCCGCGCGCCGCGACGTTGGTCGCGACCAGGACCGTGACGTGGCCGTCCTTGAACTGGGCGAGCGTCCGGGTGCGTTGGGACTGCGACCGGCCGCCGTGCAGGGCCGAGGCGCGCACGCCGACGGCCAGCAGCTTCTTGGTGAGCCGGTCCACCCGGTGCTTGGTGTCCAGGAACATGATCACGCGCCCGTCGCGCGCGGCGATCTCGGTGGTGGCGGCGTGCTTGTGGTCCTCTTCCAGGTAGAGCACGTGGTGCTCCATCGTGGTGACCGCGCCCGCCGCCGGGTCGACCGAGTGGACCACGGGGTCGTGCAGGTAGCGGCGGACGAGGAGGTCGACGTTGCGGTCCAGGGTGGCGGAGAACAGCAGCCGCTGGCCTCCGGGGCGCACCTGGTCGAGCAGGGCGGTGACCTGCGGCATGAAGCCCATGTCGGCCATCTGGTCGGCCTCGTCGAGGACGGTGACGGCGACGCGGTCCAGGCGGCAGTCGCCCCGGTCGATGAGGTCCTTCAGGCGGCCGGGCGTGGCGACGACGACCTCGGCGCCGGCGCGCAGGGCGCTGGACTGCCGGCCGATCGACACGCCGCCGACCACGGTGGCCAGCCGCAGGCCGAGTGCCCGGGCGTGCGGGGTGAGGGCGGCGGTGACCTGCTGGGCGAGTTCCCGGGTGGGCACGAGGACCAGGCCGAGCGGCTGCCGGGGCTCGGCGCGCTGCCCGTGGGTGCGGGCCAGCAGGGCGAGGCCGAAGGCGAGGGTCTTGCCCGAGCCGGTGCGGCCGCGGCCCAGGACGTCCCGGCCGGCCAGCGAGTTCGGCAGGGTCGCCGCCTGGATCGGGAACGGGACGGTCACGCCTTCGGCCCGCAGGGTGGTCAGCAGGCGGGCGGGCAGGTCCAGTTCGGCGAACGCCTCGACCGGCGGCAGGGCCGGGGTGAGGGTGACCGGCAGGGCGAACTCCCCGCCGGGTGCGGCCGGTCGCCCGCCGCGTGCGCCGCGGCCGGCCTTGGCCGTGCGGGAGGAGGCGGAGCGGCTGCCCCGGGCGGAGCCCTGGGCGGTGCGGGCGGTGCGGTTCACGGCGGCCATGAAAACCTTCCTCGATGCGGCACGTATCGAGGAATCGACGCAGGCGGTGACAGCGGTCCCGCGTGCGGACTCACAAGAATGAGCCGGAGAAACTGAAGACAAGGGGGGTGCGTGCGCGTCGGCGGCGCGCGGACGCAAGGAACTGGGGCCCGCACGCAGGCGTGCGGACCCCAGTCACGTAGAACGCGTCAGCGTCAGGCGGGAACGATGTTCTCCGCCTGCGGGCCCTTCTGGCCCTGCGTGACGTCGAAAGTCACCTTCTGGCCCTCCTGAAGCTCGCGGAAGCCGGAGGTGGCGATGTTCGAGTAGTGGGCGAACACGTCGGCGCCGCCGCCGTCCTGCTCGATGAAGCCGAAGCCCTTTTCCGCGTTGAACCACTTCACGGTGCCAGATGCCATATTGAATCTCCCTTGGGGCAGTTTCCGGAGTCCACACTGTGCGGACCCGGCGTCGCAGTGACGATTGACCCGACCGAAAAGCCCTGGAAAGCTCCGGGAAATCGCCGGAAACAAAAAGAGTGCTCGTCGACGCAAGGTCGGCAAGCACTCAGAGTCTCTGGCAAGCCTCTGGTAACCGGTAACCAAACTGCAACTTCTATCACGGTAGCACAGCTTGCGGCGCCGGGCCCGTTCGGCTTTCACCCTGATTTCGGGGCGTGGAATTCTTCCGCCGGCGCGGCCCGTAATTCTGCAGCAGCCGCAGCAGATAACCGGCGGCCGTGGGCCCACACCGCCGTGCGCCGTCCGGCCCCGCGTCAGCCGTCCTCGCCGGCGGCCGGTCCGGCCTTCCGCCGGCGGAGCTCCTCGTTCAGGCGCTGGGCCTCCTCCAGCTGGTCCTCGAGGATGATGATGCGGCAGGCGGCGTCGATGGGAGTGCCCTGGTCGACGAGTTCGCGGGCCCGGGCGGCGATGCGCAGCTGATACCGGGAGTACCGGCGGTGGCCGCCTTCCGAACGCAGCGGGGTGATCAGCCTGGCCTCGCCGATGGCGCGCAGGAAGGCGGGGGTGGTGCCGAGTATGGCGGCGGCCCGCCCCATGGTGTAGGCCGGGTAGTCGTCGTCGTCGAGGCTGTCGACGGCGCGGGAATGATCAGCGGACATAGCGCCTTCGTTTGGGGGACGCGTCGAAGACCCGGGACTGTTTCTCCGCAACGGCGCCCGACGTCTTGGCTCCATCCGAAACACTAATGTCGCTGCGTAACGATGTCTACTTTCGCCGTGACAGCTTTCGGGAAATGGCCGGACGGCGCGGAACTGCGGAACGGTGCGGTGACGTACGGGAACGTTCCCGGCCGCGCGCACGACTGAGCCCTGCCGACGCGCGTCGGCAGGGCTCAGTGGCCGGGGTGAGCGGGGCGCCCGTCGCCTCAGGCCTCGCGCGGGAGGGGCCCGCCGAGCAGGTCGGAGGCGGTCTGGAGCGGGGTGGCGGCCGGCGCGGGCGCCGCCTCGGGGTGGGGGTGGCAGGTGAAGCCGAGGCGGGTCATGGCCCGGACGACCTCGCCGCTGGTGAAGTCGCGGCGGTCCTGCCGGGTGATGACCTCGCCCACCTGCTTGGCGGGATAGCGACGCCGCCCGATGGTCACGGACTCACCGGTGACGGGCTCGGGCGTGATGCCCTTCATGGAGGCCAGCACCCCGTTCTTGGTCAGATCGAACGGGTAGCGGGCGATGACGCAGCGCATGGTGCCTCACAGGGGGAGAAGGAGAACGGTCCGGCCGGAGGGCAGGGGGGAGGGGGAAGGGGGCGGTGCGGGCGGATCAGGGGGAGAGCGGCAGGACGCCGAGGGGCCGGCTCCGCCGCCGTGCCTCGGCGGGGCCGGTGCCGCGCGAGGCGGACGGCGGGGCGAGGACGTCCCGCAGCCGGATCCGGTCGGTGTACGCGGAGCCGGCGCGGACGTCGGCGAGTTCGGCCCGGGTGACCGAGCCGGTGCCCTGGTCGTCGTCGTCGCACACGAGCAGGAACTCCACGCGGGCGCCGGCCATGACGGACAGGGCCACCTCGACCGTCATGTCGTCGCTGACCCGGGGGCCGGACCCGTCGAGTCCGTCGGCCACGCTCACGGGACCGCCGGCCGGGTGCCGGTGCTGCGTCTGAACCGGTGTCAAAGCTGCCTCCTGGGGGTGGGTGAGCTCTCCTGCTGCGACGACGTCGTGCTGCCGGCACCCGCCGCCGGTTCCGCGCCGGCCGGGCCGGCCGGGCCGGCCGGGCCGGCCGGGCGGCCTCAGGCGGCCGGGTCGAGCGGGGCGGCCTGCCGGCGCGGCGCGCGGCGCGGCGCCTCGCCGGCCGGACGGCCCTGGCCCGCGCCGCCCGTGCGGCGGCGTGCCGCGGAGCGGGCCGACGAACGCGGGGAACGGGACGAGGAGGACGCGCCGCGACGGGGGCGTTCCGCCACGGGCGCGGTGATGACGACGGGCACCCCGGTCGGCGCCTGGGCCCCGGTGATGCGGCTGAGTTCCGCCTCGCCCGAGCGCACCGGGGTGATCCGCGGGGTGACGCCGGCGTCGGCCATCAGGCGGGTCATGCCGCGGCGCTGCTGCGGGGTGACCAGGGTCACGACGGTGCCGGACTCGCCGGCGCGGGCGGTGCGGCCGCCGCGGTGCAGGTAGTCCTTGGGGTCGCTGGGCGGGTCGACGTTGACGACGAGGTCGAGGTCGTCGACGTGGATGCCGCGCGCCGCGACGTTGGTCGCGACCAGGACCGTGACGTGGCCGTCCTTGAACTGGGCGAGCGTCCGGGTGCGCTGCGGCTGGGACTTGCCGCCGTGCAGGGCGGCGGCGCGGACGCCGTTGTGCAGCAGGTGCTGCGTCAGCCGGTCCACGGCGTGCTTGGTGTCCAGGAACATCAGGACCCGGCCGTCGCGCGCGGCGATCTCGGTGGTCGTGCGCTGCTTGTCCGCGTCGTGGACGTGGAGCACGTGGTGCTCCATCGTGGTGACCGCTCCGGCGGACGGGTCGACCGAGTGGACCACCGGGTCGCTGAGGTAGCGGCGGACGAGGAGGTCGACGTTGCGGTCCAGGGTGGCGGAGAACAGCAGCCGCTGGCCTTCCGGCCGTACCTGGTCGAGCAGGGCGGTGACCTGCGGCATGAAGCCCATGTCGGTCATCTGGTCGGCCTCGTCGAGGACGGTGAGGGTGACGTCGTCCAGGCGGCAGTCGCCCCGGTCGATGAGGTCCTTCAGGCGGCCGGGCGTGGCGACGACGACCTCGGCGCCGGCGCGCAGCGCCCCGGCCTGCCGGCCGAGCGACATCCCGCCGACCACGGTGGCCAGGCGCAGCTTCACGGCCCGGGCGTACGGCGTGAGCGCGTCGGTGACCTGCTGGGCGAGTTCCCGGGTGGGCACGAGGACCAGGGCGAGCGGCTGCCGGGGCGCGGCGCGCCGGCCGGCGGTCCGGGCCAGCAGGGCGAGGCCGAAGGCGAGGGTCTTGCCCGAGCCGGTGCGGCCGCGGCCGAGGACGTCCCGGCCGGCCAGCGAGTTCGGCAGGGTCGCCGCCTGGATGGGGAACGGGGCGGTCACGCCCTGCCGCGCGAGCACGGCGTGGAAGGGCTCCGGGAGCGCGAGCTCGGCGAACGACTCGACGGCGGGCAGTGCGGGCGTGACGGTCACCGGCAGTGCGAACTCGCCCTGCGGGGCGGGCCGGCGGGACCCGGAGCGCTGGAAGCGGCGCGGCGCGGCGGAGCGTCCGGCACTGCCGCCGAAGCGGTCGTTCGTGCGGGACGAGCGGGTGGTGCGTGCTGTGCGGGCATGACTCATGCGGAACCTTCACACTTTCCTTGATGCGGCACGTATCAAGGACATTCCGCAGCAGTGGAGCGGCGCAGAGAATCGCGAGAACGAGCCGGAGAACGAGGGGGGCGCATTCCGGATCTCATACGCGAGGGAGTTTCGACAATCACCCGCGGGCGGGGAATGGAAGAATCCCCGTGAGGCGCCCTGAAAAGCAGCGAACTGGGGCCCGCACCCCAAGGTGCGGGCCCCAGCTGCGAAGTTATGCGTGGTGCGGGTGTCAGGCGGGAACGATGTTCTCGGCCGTCGGGCCCTTCTGGCCCTGCGCGATGTCGAACGTCACCTTCTGGCCCTCCAGCAGCTCGCGGAAGCCGGAGGTGGCGATGTTCGAGTAGTGCGCGAAGACGTCGGCGCCGCCGCCGTCCTGCTCGATGAAGCCGAAGCCCTTTTCCGCGTTGAACCACTTCACGGTGCCGGAAGCCATGTTTTTCTCCTTACGGGAACGGTGTTCGGAGTTCGCCCTGTGCGCACTCCGGTCGCCGTGATGATCACCCCGTCGGAAAAAACCTTCTGGCAACCACTACTGCAACTGACATCGACAGTACCACGGCACGAAGGTGCACGCACTGCACATTTTCACGGCCCGGCTGCCCGCGGGAAAACATTCCTCGCGCGCCTCGGGTATTTCTCATGTCACGACCACAGATATTTCCGCACCCGGACCGCAGCATTGCGGTCACGCACCGCCCCCTCGGTCCCCGGCGGTGTCGACGAGGATCTGCTCGGCCTGCCGGAGGTTCCCGGTGCGCAGGGCTTCGGCCGTCGCGGCCCGCGCCGTCTCCGGGGACGCGTCGGGCGGGATCACGAGCAGCGAGAAGAGGTCCTGGTCGCCGCGGGTCACCAGGGCGGTGTCGTCGCCCACGGGGAAGGAGTCGATGTGCACCACGCGGCCGTCGATCGTCATCCGCGTCGGCAGCTCCTCCCAGGCCGCGGCGTCCAGGCCGATCCGGGTGACCGGTCCGAGGCGCTCGGTCAACGCGCCGACCAGGCCGGGCAGTTCGACGGTGGCGTCCCGGGAGCGGGGCCACCAGGCACCGTCGAGGACGCCCCGCCGGTCGGGAGTGGTGCTGAGCCGCAGGAGCGCCGTACCGGGGCGTACGGACGCGTACGCGCCGTCCGCCAGGAGACCTGCCGGAGGCGGGGGGTCGGCGTCGGGCATGGGGCTCACCTGCCTGGTCGGGTGCGGAAGGCGGCTGCCGCCGGGAGCGGTGGGGAGGCCGGTGCGGCCGCCGGGCGGGGGGCGCGCCGCGTTCTCGCTCTTCTCGGGTCCACGCTACTCCCGCCGGCCTCAGGAGCGGTCGCCTCTCAGGGCGGCGGTCATCAGCCGCTCCGCCTCGTCCTCGGGGGTCTCGGACGGTACGACCAGCAGGTCCCGGCGGCCGTGGCCGGGGGAGAGCAGGACGACGGTGTCCGGGGCGTGCGACCCGGCGGCCCGGCTCAGGCGGACCACCTGGTTGCAGACGAGCATCCGCCCCGGTGCGGCGGACCAGGCCCCTCCGTTCACGGTGACGCCGGCGATGTGGCCCCAGGCGCGCGGCAGCGCGGCGAGCAGACCCGGCAGCTCCGCCAGGAGGTCGGGGGAGCGCGGCCACCACGCCCCGTCCAGGCGGCGCGGCAGCATGCTGTGCGGTGCGAGGCGCAGCCGCAGGAGGGGGCGGGCGGGGGCGGGCGGTGCTGTGGTGATCACGGTGATTCCTCCGGGGGGAGCTGAGGTTGGGGGGCGGACGGCCGGTCCCGGGCGGGCCGGCGCACGTCGTGCACCCGGCCGAGGCGTTCGAAGAGGCGGATGACGACGGCCGGCGGGGCCGGTCCGCGCGTGCCGTGTGCGGCACTGCGCGCGGGGTCACGCGTCGGGTGCGAAGGCGCGGTGGGGGGCGGGTGTGCCGCGGCGGCCGGATCGAGGGCGGGCGGCGGAGACGGTCATGAGGCGGAACCTGTCCCGGACGGCGGACCGCGCGGTGTCGTCGTGCGCCGGGAGCGAAACCGGTCCGGTCACCGGCATGCGTCGTGCCCTCGGTCCTTTCACCCTACCCTCCGGGCCGCCGGATGGGGGTTACGGACCGTAACAGTTCCGGAGGGCAGGGCGACCGGGACGGGGTTCCCGTGCCTCCGGCCGGGGTGCGGCCGGGAGTACCGTGGGACTACCGAGAGTTCGTCGCGCACCGGCCGGGACACCGGTGCCGCCCTCGGCGAGCGACGACGCCGGGCCGGGTCCGCCCGCCCGGAGCAGGGCCTGCCTCATGACGGTGCACGAGCCGCCGATCCCGCCCACGGCCACCGGACCCCGCCCCGGCACGCGCGAGGGGCGTCCGCCCCGCCCGGAACGGGGCGCCTCGCCCCGTGAGGGAGCCCGCGTCCGCCGACTGACACGGCGTCAGACGGAGGACCGGCTGGAGGAGTTGGGCGACCTGTACGCGGAGACCTCCGGCGGCGGCCCGTGGGCGTGGAACCAGGCCCGCACCGCCTTCCTGCGCCGGCTGGCGGCCGACGAACGCCGACCGGGCTTCTCCCTGCTCATCGCGGAGACCACCGCCCTGGCCGGATGCGCCTACGGCTTCCCGCTGCGCGGCGACGGCTCGCGGTGGGAGGGCTTCGACGGGTACCTGCCGGGCGGGCTGCTGCGCCTCGCCGCCGCCGGGCGCCTCTTCGTGGTCTCCGGCATCCTCGTCCCGCCCCGGGTGCGCCGGCAGAACCAGGACCGGGCCTGGAACCTCGCCCGGCGCCTGCAGAGGCGCCTGCTCGCCGACCACGGTGCCGCGCTCGGCGTCACCCTGGTGGACCGGGCCGACACCGCGACCGCCGAGGCGCTGCGGTGCTGGGGCTGGCGGTACCTCGACGGCGACACCCGCGGGGCGCGCCCGCACGGCCCGTTCCGGGTCCTGGTCCTCACCCCCTGAGCGCCTCGGGCACCCCGGCCGGGCCCGGACCGCCCCGGACCCCGCCTCCGCCGCCGCGTCGTACCCGGCCCGCGCCCCGGCGACGGCGGACCGGTGGCGTCCGGCCCGCTCCACCGGGCCGGTCGGCGAGGCGTGCGGCTCCCGGGCCATGGGCGCCGGGCCGTGCTCCACCCCGGGCGGCGCGGTGGGGCGCACGGTCGCACCAGCGGCCCGTCCCGCTCTGGCCGGCGCGGGGTGAGGGCGAGCACGCGGCGGCCGATGCCGTCGACGGCGCGTTCGGGTCCGGTGAAGCGGACGGGGCCGTGCGCGGCGGTGACCAGGCCCCCGATGCCCCACTGGCCCGCCACGCGGTCCGGCACCTCGGCGACCGGACGGGCCTCGTCCCGCAGCGCCTTGACGACACGGGTGTGACGGAACGACATCCCTGTGCCTCCTTCCGCTCGGCGGCCCGGTTGCCGACGATGGCCGTTGCAACGGTCCGTGAACCAAGGGGGAAGCCATGTCCGTCCGCGCTCTCGTCGTCGACCCGTCGGCGCCCGACGCCGTCCGCCTCGCCGAGGTCCCCGACCCGGTGGCCGGGGACTCCCAGGTCCTGGTGGAGGTCTCGCACGTCTCGCTGAACTACGGGGACCTCAACGACGCCCGCTCCGGCCGGGTCGCGCCCGGCGCGGTGCTCGGGTCGGACGCCGCGGGCGTGGTGGTCCGGGCCGCCGCCGACGGGACCGGCCCGGCGGCCGGCACCCGGGTGGTGGCCCTGACGGCGGGGGCGTTCGCCGAGCGCGTCGCCGTCGACGTGGGCGCGCTCGCCGAGGTGCCCGCGTCCCTGGACCCGGCCCGGGCGGCCGCGCTGCCGGTGGCCGGGGTGACCGCGCTGCGCGCGCTGCGGGCGGCCGGGCTCGGGCCGGGCAAGCGGGTCCTGGTCACCGGCGCGTCCGGCGGGGTCGGGCGGTACGCCGTCCAGCTGGCCGCGCGGGCCGGCGCCCACGTCATCGCCTCCGTGGGCTCGGCGGCCCGCGGCGAGGGCCTGGCCGAGGCCGGCGCCGACGAGGTGCTGACCGGCCTGGACGGTCTGACGGACCCGGTCGACGTGGTCGTCGACAGCGTCGGCGGCCCGCAGCTGGTGGCGGCCTGGAACCTGCTCGCGCCCGGCGGCAGCGTGCAGAGCGTCGGCTGGACCTCCGGGGAACCGGCCGTCTTCCCGCCCTACGCCACGGTCGGCCCGGCCAAGTCGCTGACCTCCTTCGTCATCGAGGGCCACGCCGGCGCGGACCTCGCGACCCTGGCGCGGCTGGCGGCGGACGGGGAGCTCACCGTCGGGATCGGCTGGCGCGGCTCCTGGGAACGCGTGGGGGAGGCCGCCGAGGCGCTGCGGGGCCGCCGCGTCTCCGGCAAGGCGGTCCTGGAGGTGTCCGGGCGGGCGTAGGCGGGGGTCCTCGCCGACCGCCCCGGCCCGGCAGGGGCCGACCGGGCCGGGGCACGACAGACCTCCCGGCACGGACCGACCGGGCCGGGGCACGGCGGCGGCCGTCCGGCCGCCCCGGTCCCGGTCCCGGTCGCTCATCGGGCCACGGCCGGCGGAGACGTGGTCACCGCGGCCCGGTCACCAGTAGTGGCGCCGTCCGGCGACGGCGTGGCCCATCCCTCCGAGGATCCACAGGACCGCTCCGACGACCACCAGGACGACGCCGATGGTCCACAGGACGGAGACGCCGGTGACGAACCCGACGACCAGCAGAACGACACCCAGAATGATCATGTCTTCCCCCTCGGGGAACGATGCTCTTCCGCCGCGGACGGCGGATCTGCGAGGGGACGGCAGGGCGGGAGGGAGCGCCGGCGGACGCGCCGGCTACCTCACCCGGCTCTCGTCCGGTTCGGACTCGTCCTCCTCGTCGGGCAGACGGACGTCGCCGACGGCGATGTTCACCTCGACGACCTCCAGCCCCGTCATGCGCTCCACGGCGTTGATGACGTTGGAGCGCACGTCACCGGCGACCTCGACGATGGAGGTGCCGTACTCGACCACGATGTCCAGGTCCACCGCCGCCTGGCGCTCGCCGACCTCGACCTTCACACCCCGCGTGACACCGCCGCCCGAGCCGGGGACCCGTCCCCGCACGGCGCCGAAGGCGCGGGCCATGCCGCCGCCGAGGTTGTGGACGCCGGGCACCTCACGGGCCGCCATGCCCGCGATCTTGGCCACCACGCCGTCCGCGACGGTGGTCTTCCCCCGGGTCTCCGCCGGAGCCCCCGCCCCGGTACGCCCCTGCAGGGTGCTCACGCTGGCATTCTCCGTCATGGCGATCGCCTCGGCCCTTGTCCGACGTGCTGTGCGGGAGCCGAGTACCCCGCTGTCCGGACATTCGAACGGACTCGGGGCGACCGGAGTCACCGGCCCGGCGGCGAGGCGGGCGGGTACGGGACCACCGGCGATCGGCAGCGCGGGGCGGTGACCCGGAGGCCGTCGCGCGCCGCGGCGGCTAGGATCCCGGGCATGGCGCTGACCGTGGACGACGTGGACCGGTTCGAGGCCGCCAGGCCCCGCCTGGAGGCCATCGCCTACCGCCTCCTCGGCTCCGCGAGCGAGGCCGAGGACGCCGTGCAGGAGACGTTCCTGCGCTGGCAGGCCGCCGGCGGCGCCCACGTCGAGGTCCCGGAGGCCTGGCTGACGAAGGTCCTCACCAACCTCTGCCTCAACCAGCTCACCTCCGCCCGCGCCCGGCGCGAGACCTACGTCGGCCAGTGGCTGCCCGAACCGCTGCTCGCCGGGGACCCGATGCTCGGCCCCGCCGACACCGCCGAACAGCGCGAGTCCGTCTCCTACGCCGTCCTCGCCCTCCTGGAGCGCCTCTCCCCCAACGAGCGGGCGGTGTACGTCCTGCGGGAGGCGTTCGACTACCCGCACCGGGAGATCGCCGGGATCCTCGGCATCACCGAGGCCGCCAGCCAGCAGATCCTGCACCGCGCCAAGAAGCACGTCGCGGCCGGCAAGGCCCGCGCCCGGATCGACGAGGCCGCCGCCCGGCGGATCATCGACGAGTTCCTCGCGGCCGCCACCAGCGGCCGGACCGAACCGCTCGTCCGGCTGCTCACCCAGGACGCCGTCTCGGTCGGCGACGGCGGCGGCAAGGTCCCCGCCCGCACCAAGCCGTTCGAGGGCGCCCTCGCCGTCG
The DNA here is from genome assembly GCF_044540485.1 of Streptomyces sp. NPDC085946. Classification (NCBI taxonomy): domain Bacteria; kingdom Bacillati; phylum Actinomycetota; class Actinomycetes; order Kitasatosporales; family Streptomycetaceae; genus Streptomyces; species Streptomyces sp. NPDC085946. The sequence goes on from NZ_JBITSF010000002.1 coordinate 405,660, forward strand.
CGACGTTCCTGCGGGGCCTGTTCAAGCCCGGCAAGGCCAAGCGCGCCCTGGTCGGCGGCTCGCCCGAGGTGCACGCCGCGACCGCCAACGGCGACCCGGCCGTCGTGGTCGTCCTCGACGGGCGGGTCATCGGCGTCATGTGCCTGGAGGTCACCGCCGAGGGCATCGCCGCCGTCCGCAGCCAGGTCAACCCCGACAAGCTCGCCCGCGCGACCCGGCAGTGGGCGGCCGCCGGCCGCGGCGAACCCCTGTTCCACGCCTTCTGACCCCCTGTGAGCTGCTTCACACCCCCGTCCTGTCAGGAATCGGGCGGCCGCCCGGTTCAAGAGGCGAATCCGCCCACGACAGGAGCCAGGAAATGCAGCACCGCATCGTCGTCCTCGGAGCCGGATACTCGGGAGCCGTCGCGGCCGGCCGCCTCGCCCGGCGGCTGCGCCCGCAAGACGTCGCCGTCACCCTCGTCAACGCCGAACCGGACTTCGTCGAACGCGTCCGGATGCACCAGCTCGCGACCGGCCACTCCCTCGAACCCCGCCCCCTGAGCGAGATGTTCGCGGGCACCGGCGTCCACCTCAGGACCGCGCGGGTCACGGCCGTCGACGTCGACCGCAAGACGGTCACCGTCCGCGACACGGCCGCCGCCGACGGAACGGGCGACACCGGGGAACTGCCCTACGACACCCTCGTCTACGCCCTCGGCAGCGGCTGGCACGACCAGGGCGTCCCCGGCGCCGCCGAGCACGCCCACGAGATCGCCGGCCGCCCCGGAGCGCTGAGGCTGCGCGAACGCCTGGCCCGCCTGGAGGCCGGGCGGCCCGTCCTCGTGGTCGGCGGCGGCCTCACCGGCCTGGAGGCCGCGACCGAGATCGCCGAGGCCCGCCCGGACCTCGACGTCGCCCTCGCCGCTCGCGGCGGTCTCGGCGACGGGCTCTCCGCCAAGGGCGGCCGGCACCTGCGCGCGGTCTTCGCCCGGCTCGGCATCACCGTGCACGAGCACACCACCGTCACCGCCGTCGGGCCCGACCACGTCACCACCGCCGACGGCACCGCCGTCCCGGCCGCGGTCACCGTGTGGACCACCGGCTTCGCCGTCCACCCGATCGCCCGGGCCACCGCCCTGGAGGTCACCGGCACCGGCCGGATCGTCGTCGACCGGACCATGCGCTCGGTCTCCCACCCGGACGTCTACGCCATCGGCGACGCCGCGATGGTCATGGGCCCCGGCGACAAGCCGCTGCGCATGTCCTGCGCCTCCGGCGTCCCCACCGCCTGGCAGGCCGCCGACGCCATCGCGGCCCGCCTGACCGGCGGCAAGCTCCCCAAGGTGCCCCTGCGCTACTTCAACCAGTGCATCTCCCTGGGCCGCAGGGACGGCCTCATCCAGTACGTGACCGCCGACGACCGGGCGGTCCGGGCGGCCCTGACCGGCCGCGCCGCCGCGCTCTACAAGGAACTGGTCTGCAAGGGCGCGGTCTGGGGCGTCACCCACCCCCTGCCGTTCCCGGCCCGCCGCCGCGCGACCCGGCAGCCGTCGGCGACGTCCTCGACGCTGGGGACGGCGGCCTGAGGGCGCCCGGACCCCGGGCGCCCCGGGACACGGGGCGCCCGGCCTGTCGGGGACGGCCGGGGCCCGGGCGCCGTCACGCACGGGGTCACGCGCCGGCCCGGGACGCGATGTCGTAGGGCTCGGTTAGCTTTCCCGCATGACTGACAGGGATCCGCTCGTCCCGGTGCTCACCGGCCTGCTCGTCGACGTCATGTGGTGGCTGGACAGCTGCGGGGACGAGGAAGTGGATCCCGACTCCGCGGTGAAGATGACTCCGCGGTGAAGATGACGGAGAGCGCGGGCTGGACGCTGCTGCGCCTGCCCCCGGACCGACGCCGACGGCTCCTGCGGACGCTCGCGGACCTGGCCCGAGCGGAGCAGGACCCGGCTCGGCGTGAGTTCCTCGCGTCGTTCCCCTTCACCGTCGGCATGGCCGACGACCAGCGCGGCTGAGCCCGGCGCTTGCTTCACCCCCCTTCCCGCTCGACCGGCAGCCACAGCTCGGCGTCGGCCTCGGTGCCGTCCGCCGACAGGCGGGTGCGCAGGATCTCGGGGCCGGGGCGGCTGCGGTACGGGTTGGACGGGAACCACTCCGTGAACACGTCCCGCCACAGCTCCTGGACGGCCTGCGGCACCGGCCCGGAGGCGGTGAAGACCGCCCAGGTCCCGGCCGGGACGGGCAGGGCGGTCGCGCCCTGCGGGGCGGCCGCCGAGGTGACGACCCCGTGGTAGTAGTCCAGTTCGGTGCCCTCGGCCCGGCTGGGGTCCAGGTCGTCGCAGACCGCGACGAGACCCCGCGGCTCCTGGTCCGACAGCTTCTCCAGGTCCTCCAGCGTCCGCGGGGGGATCCCGCGGACGAAGTCGACGATCGCCCGGTTCGGCCCCGAGTGCACCAAGGGCACCCGGGCCCTGGGGCCGACGACGGTGAAGGCCGGCTTGTCCACTACGCGGTAGCGCATGCTGCTGCTCCCTTCGACGGTGAGGCGGAAGGTCAGCCGGGGCTGGGAGACGAGCGCGGCGCCGGTGCGCCGGGCCTGGCCCGGCCCGACCCCGTGCACGGCGCGGAACGCCCGGGCGAAGGACTCGCCCGAGCCGTAGCCGTAGCGCACCGCGATCGTCAGCAGCGACTCGCGCCGGGCGAGGACCTCGGCACCCGCGACGGTGAGCCGGCGGCGCCGGACGTACTCCGACAGCGGCATGCCCGCGAGCGCGGAGAACATCCGGCGCAGGTGGTACTCCGAGGTGGCCGCGATGCGCGCCAGCTCCGCCACGTCGACGGACCCGTCGAGGTGGCTCTCGATGTGCTCCATGGCCTGGTTGAGCCGCTCCAGCACCCCCGGCCTCCTTCCTCTTCGCGCTCGTCACGCTAGGCGGCGCGCATCCTGCCGGACCCGACATCCTGTGCCCGATCGGGTCGGGTGCGGGGGAGGGCGCGGGCCGGCCGGACCGCCGGCGCGGGCCGCGCGGAACCCGGCGGCGGTGCGCCCGGTTGACCTTGACACGGTGACAAGGCCTTCACTGCTCGCCGAGGAGGTGGTCACGATGACGATCACGACACGGACCACGGATGCGGCACGAGTGCTCCGGGAACTGCAGGACGGCCGTCCGTCCGTGCGGCTGCGGGCCGCCCTGGCGGTCGGCACGGCGCCCGACCCCCGCTTCGTCGACAGGCTCGTCGAACGGTGCGCGGTCGAGCCGGAGTTCTTCGTCCGCGACATGCTGACCTGGGCGCTCACCCGCCACCCGGTGAACGTGACGCTCCCCGCGCTGGTCCGCGAAGTCCGCTCGCGGCGTGCGCAGGCACGCAGCCAGGCGCTGCACACGCTGTCCAAGATCGGGGACCAGCGGGCGTGGCCGGCGGTCACGCGGACCCTGCTGTCCGACGCCGACGACGACGTGGCGCGCAGCGCCTGGCGGGCCGCGGTCGTGCTCGTGCCCGAAGGCGAGGAGCCGGCCCTGGCCGCGGCGCTGGCGACGCAACTGGGGCGCGGCGAACGGCAGACGCAGCTCAGCCTCAGCCGGGCGCTGGTCGCGCTGGGCGAGGCGAGCGTGCCGGTCCTGCGCACCGCGGCGACGGACCCCGACCCGCACGTACGCGCACACGCCCTCGCCACCCGGCGGCTGCTGGACGACCCGGACACCGGATTCGGGTTCGCCGTCGAGGAGGCGAAGCGCATCGTGGCTCTCGGCGGGCCGGAACGGGAGGGAGAATAGGACGTGTTGATCGGTGAGGTGGCGCGACGGTCCGGGGTCAGTGCCCGCATGCTCCGGCACTACGAGTCGCTCGGCCTGGTACGGCCTTCCGGCCGCACGGGCTCCGGGTACCGGGAGTACTCCGGGGAGGACATCCGGCGGATCTTCCACATCGAGAGCCTGCGGTCGCTGGGGCTGTCGCTGCGGGAGATCGGGCGCGCGCTCGACGACCCCGGCTTCACGCCCGCGGCGCTCGTCGATGACCTCGTCGAACGGACCCGCGAACGCATCGCGGCCGAGACGGCGCTGCTCACCCGGCTGCGCCGGATCGACGCCACCGGCCCCGCCGACTGGGACGACGTCCTCCAGGTCGTCGCGCTCCTCCAGGCCCTGGGCTCGAAGAGCGCCGACGCGCGCCAGCGCGCGGCCCTCTCCTCGGGCGACGAGGTTCCGGTACCGGTGGAGGCCCTGGTCGAGGCGGTCCTGCGCGAGACGGAACCGAACGTCACCGGAGCCCTCCGGTGGGCGCTGGCGCGATCGGGCGACGGCGGTCCGGCGCTGCTGGCGGAGGGCCTCGGCTCCCCGGTGGCCGCGGTGCGGGAACGGGCCGTCCGCTCCCTCGCCGAGCTGCCCGGCGACGAGGCCACCGCGCGGTTGCGGCACGCCCTCGCGCACCCCGACCCGGTGGTCCGCGGGCACGCGGCCCTGGCGCTCGGGGCACGGGGAGCGGCCGACGCGGTCGAGACGCTCGTCGAGATGATCGTGGAGGGGAGGAACGACGTCGACGCGGCCGATGCCCTGAGCGTGCTGGCCGGCGACACCGCGACGGCGGACCGGATCGCGGCCGAGCTCGTCGGCCGCCTCGCCCACGCCACCACCGGGCCACCGGCACGCGGCCGCCTGACCCAGGCGCTGGCCGCCGTCCCGGGGGCGAAGGCGTCGCGTGCCCTGGTGGACCTGTCGCACGACGAGGACCGGGCCGTGGCGCTGACCGCGGCGTACCTGCTCCGGCTGCGCGACACGGGGTGACGTACGGCCCGCCGGGGAGCGGTGCCGGAGCGAGGGTCACGGCGATCGGCCCGTCGGCGGCGGCCACGTCCCGACCGGAATGCGGCACCACGTGGCACCACATGACACCACTTGGCGCCACCAGGTGCCACGCGGCGCCGACCGGCGCCCGCACCCCCCTCGCGTCTCCCCGGCATTCCGGCACGTCAGACGGGTGAGTCGATCCGGTCCGCCGCGGGAAGCCGTATGGCGCTTGCGTATGGCGCCATTGTGGTGCCATGATGGCGTCATGGACCTCACCCCGTATGTCGACACACTCCGCCGCGAACTCGCGGTGGCCGCCGAAGCCGGTGGCGACGAAGCACGCGCACTGGCCGAGCGGCTCACCGCTCCCCTGGAGTCGGCGACCCGGCTGACCCTGCTCACCGTGCTCTCCGCCGCGATGGACGAGATCACCCGCGAACTCGCCCCCGGCTCCGTCGACGTACGGCTGCGCGGGCTGGACCCCGATTTCGTGGTGACACCGCCGCCCGCCTACGGCGCCGCCCCCGCTGCGGAGCCGGCCGCGCCCGCCGAACCGCTCAGGGCCCCGGCCGACGGCGACGAGGGCGCCGTCGCCCGCGTCAATCTGCGCCTTCCGGCCCACCTCAAGGCCCGCGCCGAGGAGGCCGCCGGCCGCGAGGGCCTGTCGGTCAACGCGTGGCTGGTGCGGGCCGTGGCGGCCGCGGTCGACGGCGGCACCCGGCCCCGCACGACGGAGAAGAGCCAGAACGTCGGGCAGAGCTTCACGGGCTGGGTGCGCTAGCCGCACCCGCGCCCGCACGACCTCACCCCCTTCACGTCCCACCGGCGGGGACGCCCCGCAGACCCAGGAGGACAGGACAGCATGCCTTCATTCGACACTCCCGCCCCGATCTCGGTCACCGCACGCGTGGAGGCCGGTTCCCTCCAGCTCACCGCGAGCGACCGCCCCGACACCGTCGTCGAGGTGCGGCCCCGCAACCCGGAGAAGGACCTGGACGTGCGGACGGCCGAGCAGACCGACGTCACGTACGCGAACGGGGTCCTGTCCGTCGTGACGCCCAAGCCCGGTCTGTTCGGGCTCCGCACCGGCGTCGTCGACGTGACGGTCGAACTGCCCACGGGCTCGCGCATCGACATGACCGGCGCCTGGACCCAGGTGCTCGGCGAGGGCCGGCTCGGCGAGGTCCGCGTGAAGACCTCCTCCGGCGACGTCCGCCTCGACGTGACCGGCCCGCTCCAGCTGACCGCCTCGCACGGCTCGATCACCGTGGACCGGGTCGAGGGCGGGGCCGAGATCACCACCAGCTCCGGCAGCCTGCGCGTCGGCCTCGTCGACGGCCCCGCCGTCCTGAAGAACTCGCACGGCACCACGACCGTCGGCGCGGCCGGCGGTGAGCTGCGGATCAGCGGCGCCCACGGCGACATCGGCATCGACCGGGCCGAGGACTCGGTCACCGCCACCACCGCCCACGGCACCGTGCGCGTGGCCGAAGTGGCCCGGGGAACCGTGCAGTTGCAGACGAACTACGGCGCCATCGAGGTCGGCGTCCGCCAGGGCACGGCCGCCTGGCTCGACGTCACCTCCGCCTCCGGCCAGGTGCACAACTCGCTCACCGCGTCCGACGGTCCGCAGGAGACCGAGGACACCGTCAAGATCCACGCCCGCACCAAGCACGGCAACATCGACGTCCGCCGCGCCCGGGCCTGAACACCGGCTCCCTCCCCACCCTCACTCAGCCCCCTCAGCCTCTCTCAGCCTCCGGAACGGAGAACCCCATGCCTTTATCTGTCATGTCCACATCCAATCAGGGCGGCGGCCCGCAGCCGCCCGCCATCTCCGCCACGGGCCTGCGCAAGTCCCACGGCGACAAGGTCGTGCTCGACGGCATCGACCTGCGCATCCCCGCCGGCTCCGTCTTCGCGCTGCTCGGCCCGAACGGCGCCGGCAAGACCACCGCCGTGAAGATCCTCTCCACGCTCGTCTCCGCCGACGGCGGGCAGGTGCGGGTCGCGGGCCACGACCTGGCCACCGAGGCGCAGGCCGTGCGCGCCGCGATCGGTGTCACCGGCCAGTTCTCCGCCGTCGACGGCCTGATCACCGGCGAGGAGAACATGCTCCTCATGGCCGACCTGCACCACCTCCCCAGGCGGGAGGGCCGCCGGGTCGCCGCCGAACTGCTGGAACGCTTCGACCTGGTGGAGGCCGCCGGAAAGCCCGCCTCGACCTACTCCGGCGGCATGAAGCGCCGCCTCGACATCGCCATGACCCTGGTCGGCGGCCTGCGGATCATCTTCCTCGACGAGCCGACCACCGGCCTCGACCCCCGCTCCCGCCACACGATGTGGGGCATCATCCGCGAACTGGTCACGGGCGGCGTCACCGTCTTCCTCACCACCCAGTACCTGGAGGAGGCCGACGAACTCGCCGACCGCATCGCGGTCCTGAACGACGGCAGGATCGCCGCGGAAGGCACCGCCGAGGAACTGAAGCGGCTGATCCCCGGCGGGCACGTCCGGCTCCGCTTCTCCGACCCGGTGATGTACGAGAACGCCGCGACCGCCCTGCGGGAGACACAGCGCGACGACGAGGCCCTCGCCCTCCGGGTCCCCAGCGACGGCACCCAGCGCGAACTGCGCTCCCTCCTCGACTGGCTGGACGCGGCCGGCATCGAGGCCGACGAGCTGACCGTGCACACCCCCGACCTGGACGACGTGTTCTTCGCCCTGACCGGCGGCACCACCGTCCCCGACCAGCCCGCGGAGGACGTCCGATGAGTTCCCTGCCCCTCGCCGTGCGCGACTCCTCCACGATGCTGCGCCGCAACCTCCTGCACGCCCGGCGCTACCCCTCCCTCACCCTGAACCTGCTGCTCACCCCGGTCATGCTGCTGCTGCTCTTCGTCTACATCTTCGGCGACGTGATGAGCGCCGGCATCGGGAACGGCGGCGCGGACCGCTCCGCCTACCTCGCCTACCTCGTCCCGGGCATCCTGGTGCTGACGATCGGCGGCACCACGATCGGCAGCGCGGTGTCCGTCTGCAACGACATGACCGAGGGCATCATCGCCCGCTTCCGCACGATGGCGATCCACCGCGGGTCGGTGCTCGTCGGGCACGTCGTCGGCAGCGTGCTGCAGTGCGTGGCGAGCGTGGTCCTGGTCGGGGCCGTCGCCGTGGCCATCGGCTTCCGGTCCACGGACGCCACGGCCCTGGAGTGGCTGGCGGCGTTCGGGCTGCTGGCCCTCCTCTCCCTGGCGCTCACCTGGATCGCGGTCGGCATGGGCCTGTCCAGCCCGAACGTCGAGGCGGCCAGCAACAACGCCATGCCCCTGATGATCCTGCCGTTCCTGTCCAGCGCCTTCGTGCCGGTCGACGCGATGCCGGGCTGGTTCCGGCCGATCGCCGAGCACCAGCCGTTCACCCCGGTGATCGAGACGCTGCGCGGCCTGCTGCTCGGCACCGGGATCGGCAACGACGGGTGGCTCGCGGCCCTCTGGTGCCTGGGCCTGGCCGCACTCGGCTACGCCTGGTCCACGTCCCTGTTCCACCGCGACCCGCGATAACGACGACGAACCGAAGCCACCACCGCCCGTCCGGCCCCGGCGGCCACAACGAAGCCGAGCGGTACGCGCCAGCCCCCGCCCCAGACAACAAAGAACCCCCGGGTCCCCGACCCGGGGGTTCCGCATGGAACGGGCGACGAGAACCGGACTCGCGCTCACAGCTTGGGAAGCTGCGATCATTTGGGATCGGTTCGAACGTCGACCTGGTCGAACGGCCTATGAGCAACCCCGTCGGTCTCGGCAGCTTTCACCGCGGTTCCCCGCTCGATCTGGTGCATTTGTGGTGCAACCCTCTTGGCGCGGGCCGTACCGGGGAGACATCGGCGTCGGCTGGCCTGAGGCAAAGCAGGCCCAAGCCGTAGGCGCGTCCGCGGCCAATGCCGGACAAGACCGCCTTTTGCAATGCGACGGGGTCAGTGATCAGAGCCAGGCCTTCGAGACGGGTTGCCTGGAGAAAGGTCGGGTTCCTCGCTTCGCGCCTCGCAATGACAGGTCCCAACGGACGGCTGCGGACTTCGACAGTCGCTAGCCCGGCTCGGGAAGCTTGGCGTTCCCACCAGGCGATCACTTCAGCAGCCTGTAAGCCCACGCGCTTGCCGCGTTGCCCTGCCTTTCTCGTCGCTTTGGTGGCATTCGCGTCCAGGAGAAACCGAACCCGCTGCCCCTCGAAGCCTTCCTCCGACCAAGAGGCCCGTTCAACTGCCACTGCGCGGGCGTAGTCGGCGGTCAGGGCGCGGAGAGATACAGGCCCAGTGGTCTGGATACACAGGATCACCTCACTATGGCCCATGTCCAGTCGATAGAGCAGGCGTCCGGAGTCGGATGAGACCTGCCCCGCGGGGTTCGGACACAGGGAGCGGATGGTGTGATGGAGGTGAAGGACGTCTTCGAGATCACGTAGAACTTGTGGGTTGCGCGGATTGAGGTGCAACACGATCTGCTGGGCGCTGTGGGGCGGCTGCCGCGTCTGCTGAACTGATCCCTCCGCCTTCGCTCGATGCCACAACTGGTGAAGGCGGTTCGAGATCGCGTCTAAAGCCTGCTCCTGTGAGCCACCCATGGCATGACGAGCAAGAGCCCGTAAGGCAAGACACCCTGCCACCGCCATGCACTGTTCATACGGTGGTAGCCGCTCCTGAGCGAACAGGTTGTGCACGGTGGAATGTCCCAGGCCAACTGCGCGGGCTATCTCGCGGGCTGAGGGAAACCCCGCTTCCCGGTGCAAGTCATGTAGCGCCACGTTGAGGTCCCGCATCCGCCCTGCTGGCAGGTCTGGTCGCTTGATCTCACCGGCACGGCCCATGGTCTGCTCCCTTCATGAGCTGGACGTGTCCCCGTGTCGCGCCGCAGCTTCTGCCTGTGCTGTGGACTTGCTCCGCGGCCGGTCGTGCCTCAGCTGGCTGCGCTGCCATGATTTTCTCGCTTGCCGGGCTGACCAGAGGACCAATGCCGCAGTAATGCTGGCTGCTGCGTTCTCCAAGATGTTCACGGAGCGACCCTCCCTCAGCTCTCCTTGGCTGTGGACACTTGTGGACACCGAGTTGCCCTGCACCCACCGCGGTCTGCTGGGCCGAACACGACACCGGGCCACTGACTACCGTGCAACGGTTCGGGTGTTGGCCACAGGTCATGGCCCCGTGGTGTATGTCGAGCGTCGTTTTCGCGCTTTTAACTGCGAAAACTTGTGTTGCCTACGAGTGGTTGCTGCGCTGACCTGTGGCGGAGCGGCCCTGGGGCTGACTGACTGGCTGGCGCCCCGGCCCCCGCCGTTCCCCCTGGTTCCCTGCACGATCCGGCACGGTTCTGGCACGGCCTCTTCGTCCGCTTCCAGCAGTACGGGGTGGTGCCTGGTCGGTACGATGCGCAGGCTGGACAGTGTCCACGCGAGGGGGGAGGGGCAATGAGGACCAAGGACCCGGAGTACCCGGCAGCGGTCGAAGCGGCCGTGGAGATCCTGCGGAAGAGGGCCCGGCAGGGACAGACCATCACGTACGGGGAGCTGAGCGCCGAGTTGGCGGCACAGGGCTTCGACTCCATCCCGCCTCACCGCGGAGTCATGACCTACCTGCTCAAGGATGTCTGCCTGCACCGCAACGAGGACGGACGAGCACCGATGCTCTCGGCGATCGTGGTGAACAAGGCCAGCCAGGAGCCATCCGACCAGTTCTCCGGCCTTGCTCGAAGTCTGCCCTTCTCCCGGCCGTTCGACTGGAGTTGGCGGGACGAGCAACAGCAGGTGTTCGCTCAGTACCGCGAGGAATGACGTCGGTTCTCGACACCTGCTCGGAGTCCGAGCAACAAGACCTCACGTGCCTCGGGTGCTCAGACCGCGCTGCCGGCGTGGGCCGCCCACAGCTGTTGCTGTCTGCCTTCGTCGATGTCAGCGATGGATGTCGGCGGTCGCCGCTAGGCTGCCCCGAACCGAGGCCGGTCAGAGCACCGTCATGGTCCGCGGCCCAAGGGGGACGGGATCTGAAAGGTCCCCGGGTTCGCCTCGGGACCGCAGTCCATGCCGGAGCACCGTCCCCCTCCCACTCATGCCGGCCGACCTCTCCGCCCCGAAGCAACCTGGGTGAGCCGGTGACCTCGGGCCGCTGCGGCTCTCACCTGCTCCGACGGTCCGCAGGCGTCCACGCTCGTCCACCGCTGCCCGTCGGCGTTGTCACGCGGTGAGACACCCACCCGGCATGTGCGACGTGAGATTCAGTCGCCCACGAACCACAGGTAACTGCCCGGAGTGGCTGCGCACTCACCCAGCATCCTCACGAGGTCGTCCAACGCGGCGAGCTGACGCTCGTCACCGCATCGTTGCTTCAGACCGTGAACCTCCCGGACGGCGGCCGCGGCCTCCTGCTCGTTCATCAACGTGTCCCCGTACGGGTCGACAGCAGTGAGCCTTCCGGGCACTCCGAGGAGTCGAAGCGAGCCGAGCGCATCGGCCAGGGCGTCGCCATGCCCGTAGGAAGTCCGCAAGAGCGTCGCGCGCCAGTTCCTGCGCGCCGGCCGTGATGAGTGCAGTTCCAGATCGATCCCCATGCCCCATGATGCACGCGCCGGGCCGCTGCACAGCCACAACCGACCATCGGCGGCCGTGACCCGCGGCCACCTTGTCGATCAGCCCTCTGACCTGCCGCCGAGCTGTCCCGGGTGTTGGCGTCGGTGATCGTCACCGCGCGGGGTTCGCTTCATGGGAGGGATCGGCGCGTTTCGGCGCGGTCCTCGTACAGCCATGTCCATGCCTCGTCCGAGGCGTCCGCGTCGAGTGCCGGTGAGATGGTGCGGAGGGCGACTGCGACCCATCGGTCGGCCTGCTACCGGGCCCTGCGGATCGCCGAGACGTGCGCCGCACAGGACGTCCGCCGTCCCGCCGTCCGGGATCTGGTCGCGGACATGGTGGCTCGCGACCGTCGCCGTACCCTGCCCGGACTGCACCGGTTCAGTCGCCGACCGGGAGTACCCGCGTGACCGATCCGACCGCCATGGGCAAGAAACCCTTCCTGTACGTCGTCGTCTGCGCGTGCGGTGTCGCCGCAGACGCCGGCAGGCTGATCACCGCCGCCCGGCAACGGGGCTGGGACGTCGGGGTCGTCGCCACTCCGCGGGGATTGACCTTCCTCGACGCCGAGGCCGTCCGGGAGCAGACCGGCTACCCGATCCGCTCCGCCTGGCGCACGCCCGGTGAAGCTCGCCCCCTGCCGCCCGCCGTCGCCATCGCCGTCGCCCCCGCCACCTTCAACACGATCAACAAGTGGGCCGCCGGTATCTCCGACACCCTTGCTCTGGGCATTCTGTGCGAGGCGTACGGCATGGGCGTCCCCACCGCCGTTCTGCCCTATCTCAACGCCGCCCAGGCAGCACACCCCGCCTACGCGCGGAGTCTGGAGAGGCTGCGCGAGATGGGCGTCCTGATCGGCACCTACGAGCCCCACAGACCGAAGACCGGCGGGGGAGCGGACCGCTTCCGTTGGGAGGAGGCTCTCGAACTGCTGGAGCCGCGGCTCGACCGGCGATCGTGACGCGGCTCACTCGGTGAAGCGACGGTGTCTGCGCACTCCTGGCACGCGGCAAGTGATCACCACGAACAGCAAGAAGGCCCAGGTCTCCGACCTGGGCCTTCTTCGTGGAGCGGGTGACGAGAATCGAACTCGCGCTCTCAGCTTGGGAAGCTGATGTTCTACCATTAAACTACACCCGCGTAAGACGCCGACCGGAGTCGGTGTCCGAATGCTCGCCCACTGTACCTCATGACAGGCCCCAGGTGCTCGGACCCCTGGGGCCTGACGCTGTCTCAGGCATGGGATGCGGCTGCGGGGGTACCGAGTTGGGGCGTACGGTGGAGGGGTGGGCGAGGCGTCGGGCGGGACCGGAGTGCCGCCTGGAGGGCCGTTCCTTTGATCCCGTAGTGTGGCTTTTGTCGTCAGGCGAGCAGCAGCCAGACGCGGCTCTTGGGGAAGGGACTTCAGGACTTGATGGAGCGCACCGTCGTCCGCTGTGCCGATGGGCACGTGTTCACCACCGCTTCGTTCCCGATGCAGAAGGCCGAGCGGCTCGGTCCGGGCCGGCTCCTGCGGTGCCCGCGCTGTGCGCGGCTCCGCAGCGTCGTGCCGGTCAGCCTCGAGAAGCGGCTCACCGGCTGAGCGGAAAGGTTCCGCTGAGCGGGAGGGTTCCACGGCGGCGCCCGTGAGGGCCCGGCGCCGGCGGAGGGGCCGGAGGCGTCAGAGACAGCAGAGGCAGCAGAGACAGCAGGAGGGGCGCGGGGCCGGAGGTCCTCGCGGTACGGGTACCCCAGGCGCGTGGAGTCGTCCGATTGTGGCCGCTCCGCGCGCCTTGCGTATCCTCGGGGCGTGCTTCTCTCTGACAAGGACATCCGGGCCGAGATCGACGCCGGCCGGGTGCGGATCGATCCGTACGACGAATCCATGGTGCAGCCGTCGAGCATCGACGTGCGTCTCGACCGCATGTTCCGGGTGTTCGAGAACCACCGCTACCCCCACATCGACCCCGCCGTGGAGCAGCCCGACCTGACCCGGCTCGTGGAGCCGGAGGGGGACGAACCGTTCATCCTGCACCCCGGTGAGTTCGTGCTCGCGAGCACGTACGAGGTCATCACGCTGCCCGACGACCTCGCCTCGCGGCTGGAGGGGAAGAGCTCGCTGGGGCGGCTGGGACTGGTGACGCACTCCACGGCCGGGTTCATCGACCCGGGGTTCTCCGGGCACGTGACGCTGGAGCTGTCCAACCTCGCGACGCTCCCGATCAAGCTGTGGCCCGGCATGAAGATCGGGCAGCTGTGCATGTTCCGGCTCAGCTCGCCCGCGGAGTCCCCGTACGGCAGCGAGCGGTACGGGTCCCGGTACCAGGGCCAGCGCGGGCCGACCGCGTCCCGGTCCTACCTCAACTTCCATCGGACCCAGGTGTGAGGGGCGGACTCTGCCATGAGTGACGTACGAGAGAACCTCACCTACGAGCGGTTCGGGACCGCGGTCCGCGAGCTCGCGCAGGCCATCGCCGACGACGGGTACGAGCCCGACGTCGTGCTCTCCATCGCCCGCGGGGGCGTCTTCGTCGCGGGCGGGCTCGCCTACGCGCTGGACTGCAAGAACATCCACCTGGTCAACGTGGAGTTCTACACGGGCGTGGGCACCACCCTGGAGATGCCCGTCATGCTCTCCCCGGTGCCCAACGCCATCGACTTCACCGACAAGAAGGTGCTGATCGCGGACGACGTCGCCGACACCGGCAAGACGCTCAAGCTCGTCCACGACTTCTGCCTCGACCACGTCGCCGAGGTCCGGTCCGCCGTGATCTACGAGAAGTCGCACTCGCTGGTGAAGTGCGAGTACGTGTGGAAGCGGACCGACGACTGGATCAACTTCCCGTGGAGCGTCGAACCGCCCGTCGTGCGGCGCGGCGGGCAGGTGCTCGACGCCTGACGGCGCGCACGTGAAGGGGGCTCCCGGCCGTCGTGGCCGGGAGCCCCCTTCGCGTGCGCGTCACGTCCTCAGAACGTGCCGAGCTTCACGATCGACAACAGCGCGACCAGCTGGATCGCCGACGCGCCCAGCGCCTTCGGCCACGGCAGGTCGTGGGAGCGGCCGACCATCAGGGTCAGCAGGGTGCCGGCCGCGACCCAGGTCGCCCAGCCGAGCAGCTGGACGAAGGACGCGTCGCCGCCGAAGAACATCGCGAACACCAGGCGGGGGGCGTCCGTGATCGACATGATCAGCATGGACAGGCCGACCGTGGGCTGCCAGGCTCCGTCGCCGCCGAGCTGGCGGGCCAGGGTGTGGGTGACCACGCCCAGCACGAACGCGCTCAGCACCATCGCGACGGCCGTCGTCAGGACGATCGGGACCGCGTTGGACAGGGTGGCGCTGATCGCGTCCTCGCGGGCGCCGTCGAAGCCGAAGACCGCGAGCAGGCCGTAGAGGAACGTCACGACGAGGGCCGGGCCCCACATCGTGTAGTCGCGCATCTGCAGGAAGGTGCGGTCCGGGGACAGCACGATCCCCTTCAGCAGCTGCTTCCAGGGCAGGCGCGGGCCGGCCGGGCCGGGCGGCGGGGCCGAGCCGGCGCGGTACGTGTCGCCCTGGCTGTAGGGGTCCTCGCCGACCTGGAAGGCCTGGGTGTGACCCGGGTTGTTCGCCGCGTACGGGTCGTGGGGAGCCTGCGGGCCGGGCGGGTACGCGCCGTCGCCGAAGTACTCCGGCTCGTCCGGGCCGCCGTGGCCGCCGCCGTCCGACCGCGGCCAGGGGCCGCCGCCGGTGCCGTACGGAGGCTGCTGCGGGTACGGCTGCGGCGCCGGCGGGTAGCCGTACGACGGCCCCTGCGGCGTCTGCTGTCCGTACGGGGGTTGTTGCGGTCGCGCGTGAGGAGCGCCGTTGTCCCGGCCGCGTCCGATCCTGAATCCAGCCACGCCTTCGAACGTACCTGGTCCCGGGAGGTGACGTGCCGGGCCCGGGCGTCCGGGCCCGGCTTTGCGGCCGAGCTGTGACATCCCCTAAGGGGAGCAACGGCCCTTCCTGGGTGGGCGGTCGGGGATGGTCCGTACGGGGGAGTCCTCGGCGGGCGGCCGGGGCGGGCGGGTCAGTCGAGGAAGCCGCTGCCGAGGTCGGGGAGGGGGAGTTTGCCGGTGGTGGTGGGGGTGGTGCCCGTGCCGCGCAGCAGCAGACCGCCGTCGACCGCCGCCACCGCCAGGTCCGCCCGGCCGTCGCCGGTCAGGTCGCGCAGGCGGACGGCGTAACCGAAGGAGGCCAGGGAGGCGGCGGGGCCCAGCACCGTCTGGGGGATCCACGACGAGCGCGTGCCGCTCAGGCCGCCGGAGCCGCCGCGCAGCAGGTGGACGCCGCCCTGGTCCTCCCGGCCGTCGACGTCCTCGTGGGGCACGCCGATCGCGAGGTCGGCGTAGCCGTCGCCGTCGGCGTCGGCCGCGGAGACCGCGTAGCCGAAGTTGTCGTCGGCCTCCGGGGTGCCGGAGACGCCCGAGGTGGCCTGGGTGAACGTGGTGGAGCCGCTGGGGCCGGAGGACGTGCCGCGCCAGACGGTGACGGCGCCCTTGCCGTTGTCCTTGTCGGGCCGGGCGAGGGCGATGTCGCCGTAGCCGTTCTTGTCGAAGTCGCCGACGACGGCGCTGGGGCCGAGGCCGCCCTGCCGGTCGGTGAGGGTCATGGAGGGGCCGGAGGACAGGCCGGCGGAGGTGCCCTTGAGGTACCAGGCGCGGGTGCGGACGGCCTCGGTGGTGATCTCCAGGCCGAGCACGACCAGGTCGGTCCTCCCGTCCCCGTCGACCTTGCCGGCCGCCAGGCCGGTGGAGTGCCAGCCGCCGGACGTCTTGTCGATGCGGGAGACGGTGCCGGCCGTGCCGGACCTGGTGAAGGGGCCGCGGTGCAGCCAGGCCTCGCCGCCGCCGATCACCGTGAGGTCGGGCGAGCCGTCGCCGTTGAAGTCGCCGGTGGCCAGGTCGTGGCCGAAGTGGCCGCCCGCGCCGGAGCGGGGGGTGACGTTGGTGCCGCCGGACAGGCCGGACCGGGACCCCCACACGACGGTGACCGAGCCGCGGTAGTCGTCGTCGCCGACGTGCTCGGCGGGGTTGCCGACGACGAGGTCCGCGTAGCCGTCCTTGTCGAGGTCGGCGCTCGCCAGGGACTCGCCGAACCAGTCGTCCTCCTCCCCGGAGCCGGGGACGCCGGGGCTGTCCTGGTGGATCACCTGGGTGCGGGTGGTGTCGAGGCCGTTCGCGGTGCCGTAGACGACGGTGACGGCGCCGCCGCGCCAGCCGCCGGCGCCCGAGACGCCGCTGTAGGCGTGGCCGTAGGCGAGGTCGCGGTGGCCGTCGCCGTTGAAGTCGTCGTAGTGCCTGGCGACGGCGGCGGAGGCGGGGGCGGCGAGGACGACGGGGGTCAGGCCGGTGGCCAGGAGGGTGGCGGCGAGGGCCGCGGTGGCGGGTCTGCGCACGAGGGGTGGACCTCCTTGGGGGACGGCCGGCCCCGTGGGCGGGGCCGGCCGGTGGTGAGGGCGGGTCAGCCGGCGAGCACGTCGCCGAACCAGGCGTCGGCCGACGGGCCGCCGAGCGTGGCGGCGCCGAAGGACGTGGAGCCGGTGGCCGTGATGCCGGAGGTGGTGGACTTCAGCAGCCAGACGGCGCCGTCGCCGGTGTTCTCGCCGGCGGCGCTCGCCACCAGCTCCGCGCGGCCGTCGCCGGTCGCGTCGGTGAGCCGCACGGCGTGGCCGAAGGAGTCGTACGCCTCGACCGCGCCGGGGACGCCGGTGGTGTCCTGGGAGAAGGACCTGGCGCCGCTGCCGGTCAGGCCGGCGGCCGAGCCGCGCAGCACGGTGACCGTGCCGGCCTGCCTCGCCGAGCCGATGACCTCGTACGCGGCGCCGACGGCGATGTCGGCGTAGCCGTCGCCGTCGGTGTCGCCGGCCGACAGGCTCCAGCCGAAGCGGTCGTTCTTCTCGGCGGTGCCGGGGACGCCGGTGGTGTCCTGGGTGATGCGCACCGGGGTGCGGGTGCTCAGGCCGCCGGGGGCGCCGTAGGTGACGGTGACCGCGCCGCCGAGGCCGCCGTTGGGCTCGGCCGTGGACTTCTCCATGAAGTTGCCGGTGACGATGTCGCCGTGACCGTCCTTGTCGACGTCCGCGACGACCGCCGCGTAGCCGCCCGCGAGCGTGCCGCCCGGGCGCAGGCCGTCGGCGGAGCCCTTGTAGAGGACGCTGCGGGTGCGGAAGCCGCCGCTGGTCTCCTGCTGGCCCATGACCAGCAGTTCCGCCGCCTCGTCGCCGGTGACGTCGCCCGCGACCAGCTGGTCGGTGCTGATGCCGGTCTCGCTGTGGACGTACAGCGGCAGCAGCGCGGTGGCCTTGCCGGTGCGCGAGACGGGGCCCTGGAAGACGCTGACCTCGGGGTGGGCGTTGTTGGCGGCGGCCAGGTCGGTGACGCCGTCGCCGTCGAAGTCGCCGGCGGCGACCGACCAGCCCAGCTCGTTGCGGCTGTCCGGGAGCGGGGCGGTCAGGTCGGTGGCGGTCCTCAGGCCGCTCGCGCCGCCCCAGACCACGGTGAGCACGCCGGACTCGTCGGTCGAGCCGATCCGCTCGGCGTGCACGCCGACGATCAGGTCGGTGTAGCCGTCGTCGTCGAGGTCGCCGGTGGTCAGGCGGTCGCCGAAGTGGTCGGAGGACTCCGGGACGCCCGGGATGCCGTCGGTGGCCTGGCTGATGATCTGGCGCCTGGTGGTGTCCGGGCCGCTCGCGGTGCCGTAGACGACGGCGACGTAGCCGGCGCCGGTCTTGCCGCCGACGGTGGCGAGCGGGGCGGCGATCGCGAGGTCGCGGTGGCCGTCGCCGTTGAAGTCGCCGGCCAGGCCGGAGGGCGCGGCGGTGGCGGTGGTGGCGGGCAGGGCGGTGAGCAGGCCGGTCGTCAGGGTCACGGCCAGCAGGAGGGTGCGCGTGCGCATCGGGGTCCCCGTTCCGGGTCAGGAGTTGAGAGCCGTGCCGTAGCCCGGGGTGCCGGCGGTGGACACGCCCGTCGTCGTCGGGCCGAAGCTCGTGGAGCCGGTGGTGGTGAGGCCGCCGGCGGTGCCGCGCAGGGACCAGACCGCGCCGTCGCCGGCGTTCTCGCCCGGTGCGGCGACCGACAGGTCGGCGCGGCGGTCGCCGGTGTGGTCGGTGAGCGTGACGCGCTCGCCGAAGCGGTCGCCGGTCTCGGAGCCGCCGGGCACGCCGGCGGTGTTCTGCGTGAGGGCCGTGGCGCGCTGCGTGGTCAGGCCGTTCGCCGAGCCGTACAGGACGGTGACGGAGCCGGCCGCGCCGTTCTCGCCCGCGGCGCCGACGACCAGGTCGGCGTGGCCGTCGCCGTCGACGTCGCCGAGGGAGACGCCGCTGCCGAAGCGGTCGCCGGCCTCGGAGGCGCCGGGCACGCCGGCGGTGTCCTGGGTGAGGACGAGACGGCGGTCGGGGTCCTGGCCGTCGGGGCCGCCGTAGACGACGGTGACCTTGCCGCCGAGCGCGCCCGCCGGGTCGGCGGAGGTCTCGCGGTCGTTGCCGACGGCGATGTCGTCGTAGCCATCGCCGTCGATGTCGCCGACGGCGGACACGTACCCGGCGGGCAGCTTCTGGAGCCAGTCGACGTAGTTGCCGATCTTCAGGTCGGCCAGGCCGGTGGCGGCGTCGTCGGAGTTCAGGGCGCGGCCGTGCAGGACCACCCAGGGGTGGCCGTCGCCGGTGATGTCGCCGGAGGAGAGGTGGGTGACGCCGTACGAGGAGGCCCACCAGTCGTTGCGCGAGCCCGAACCGCCGTTGTGCGGGCCGGTCCTGGTGAGCGGTCCGGCGACGAGGGAGAGGGTGACCGGGCCGGTGGAGCCGACCGCGACGTCCGTGTCCCCGTCGGCGTCGAAGTCGCCGGCGGCCAGGGCCTGGCCGTAGCGGTCGTAGTCGGTGCTGAAGAAGCTGAACAGGGTGCGGGCGCCGGACAGGCCGGAGGCGGAGCCCCAGACGATGGTGACCGTGCCGTCGTTGGTGTCGCTGCCGTCCTCGCCGGGCGTGCCGACCAGCAGGTCGGCGTAGCCGTCGGTGTTCAGGTCCGCGGAGGCCAGGGCGGAGCCGAAGGCGTCGCCGGCCTCGGCGGTGCCGGGCAGGCCGGCGGTGTTCTGGGTGAGCAGCGTGCGCGTGGAGGTCTTCGGGCCGGTGGAGCTGCCGTAGACGACGGTCACGGCGCCGGCCTTCGCCTGCCCGGCGACCGTGGCGCCCGGCGCGCCGACCGCGAGGTCGGCGCGGCCGTCGCCGTTGAAGTCGTACGGGGCGGCGGCCGTGGCGGCGTGCGCGGCGGGCGCGGTCAGGGCGAGGGCGAACGGGGTCAGGGCCGCGGCGAGGGCGGCGCTGGTGATACGGGACCGCATGGGAGTACGTGCCTCACAGGGGAGTCGTCGGTGCGTCACGGCTGTCGGTGCGTCACGGCCGTCGGTGTGTCACTGGGCGAGGACGGAGCCGAGGTTGGCGCCGATGTTGGCGCCGGTCTTCAGGGAGAGGCCCGTGGCGGTCAGGCCCTGGGCGCCGGTGGTGGTCGGGCCGGTGGCGGTGGAGCGCAGGGTCCACAGGCCGCCGGTGCCGTTCTCGCCGCCGACGCCGATGACGAGGTCCGCCCGGCCGTCCTTGGTGAGGTCGCGCAGGTCGACCGCGGAACCGAAGGAGTCGCCGGTCTCGGCGGTGCCGGGCACGCCGCTGGTGTCCTGCGTCCAGGACTTGGCGCCGCTGGTGCCCAGGCCGGCGGCGGAGCCGTACAGGACGGTCACGGAGCCGGCGTCCCGGGCCGTGCCGACGTCCTCGCCGGGGGCGCCGACCAGCACGTCGGCGTACCCGTCGCCGTTGACGTCGCCGGTGTCGATCCTCGAGCCGAAGAGGTCGTCGGTCTCGGCGGCGCCGGGCACGCCGGTGGTGTCCTGGTGGACGACGGTCGGCTGCTGCGCGGGGTCGGGGCCGGCGGGGCCGCCGTACCAGACGGTGATCCGGCCGCCCTTGTGGCCGCCGGGCTTGTACTCGAAGGGGTCCTGGGGGTCGCCGAGGACCAGGTCGCCGTAGCCGTCGCGGTTGATGTCGGCGATGGCGCCGGGATAGCCGTCGGCGCCCGTCAGTTCGGCCATCTTGTAGCCGGTGCCGGTCCAGCGGAAGTAGTTGATCTGGCCGCCGTTGTCGCCTTCGACGTTGAACGGGTAGACGCGCTCGGCGGCGCCGTCGCCGGTCATGTCCCCGGCGATCACCTCGAAGGTGGTGCCGACCTCGCCGACGCGGGTGTGGCTCGTCGGGCCGCCGGCGCGGGTGAAGGGGCCCTGGTACAGGCGGGTGTGGCTCTGGCCGGTGAGCGTCACGTCGGTGTCGCCGTCGCCGTCGAAGTCGTCGGCGGCGATGCCGCGGGAGAAGTTGCCGTACTCGGCGAGCGTGGTCGGCTGCGGCAGGCCCTTGCCGCCGGACAGGCCGGACGGGCCGCCCCACAGGACGGTGCCGGAGCCGACGCCGTCCCGGTCGCCGATGCTCTCGTTGGAGGCGCCCACGACCAGGTCGGAGTAGCCGTCGCGGTCCAGGTCGGCGGCGGCGAGGGAGGAGCCGAACAGGTCGCTCTCCTCGGCGGTGCCGGGGACGCCGGTGGAGTTCTGGGTGATCACGGCCTTGCGGGTGGCCGAGACGCCGGACGACGAGCCGTACAGCACGACCACGGCGCCGGCGCAGGACGCGGCGCCCACGTCGGCGCACGGGACGCCGGCCGCGACGTCGCGGTAGCCGTCGCCGTTGAAGTCGCCGGACAGGCCGGAGGGCGCGGCGGTGGCGGTGGTGGCGGGCAGGGCGGTGAGCAGGCCGGTCGTCAGGGTCGCGGCCAGCAGGAGGGTGCGCTTGCGCACAGCGGGGCTCCGGGTGGGAAGGGGGGCCGGGCGCGGGGCCCGGCCCCGGTGGTGGGGCGGGTGGCTCAGTCGGCGAAGTTGGCGCCGAAGAACGGCGTGCCCGAGGTCGAGACGCCCGAGGTGCTCGGGGAGACGGTGCGCGACCCGGTCGTGGTGATCCTCGTGCCGTTGGAGGGCAGGTAGAGGACCGCGCCGTTGCCGGCGTTCTCGGCGGAGCCGGCGACCAGGTCGGCCCGGCCGTCGCCGGTGACGTCGTCGAGCTTGACGTCCATGCCGAGCATGTCGTCGGTCTCGTCGTCGCCGGGGACGCCCGCGGTGCTCTGGGCGAAGGACTGGGCGCCGGAGGAGGTGTCCAGGCCGTTCGCGGTGCCGTAGAGGATCGTGACGGCGCCGGTGTCGGCGGCGCTGCCGATGTTCTCGCCGGCGACGCCGACCGCGAGGTCGAGGTAGCCGTCGCCGTCGATGTCGCCGAGGTCCAGCTCGTAGCCGAAGTAGTCGTTGGTCTCGGAGGCGCCGGGGACGTTGCCGGTGTCCTGGGTGATGCCGGTGACCGCGCCGGGGCCGCCCGGCGAGCCGTAGGTGATCCACACCTTGCCGCCCTTGGCGGCGTCCGGCATGGTCTGACCGTCCTCGACGGCGTTCCAGTGGACGCCGGTGACGATGTCGCCGTAGCCGTCCCGGTCGATGTCGCCGATGGCGGTGATGACGCCGGGCTTGAGCTCCTGGAGGCCGCCGGTGCTCAGGCCGCTCGTGGTGCCGGGCACGAAGTAGTTGCGGTTCCAGCCGTGGCCGGTCTCGGTCTCGAAGCCGTCGACGACCAGGTCGGTGCGGCCGTCGCCGTTGACGTCGCCGGCGGTGAGGTTGCGCGGGCCGCCGGCGTCGGTGCCCATGACGGGGGGCTTGACGGTGTAGCGGCCGCCGGGGGTGCCGGCGGAGGTGAAGCCGCCCTTGAAGACGTGGACGGTGGCGGAGCTGTTGCTCACGGCCAGGTCGGCCCGGCCGTCGCCGTCGAAGTCGCCGGCGGCCAGGTGCCTGCCCCACTGGTCGTGGGAGGAGGGCGCCGGGTCGGCGACGGTGACGCCCTTGCCGGTGATGCCGGAGGACGAGCCCCACAGCACGGCGACGCCGCCGCCGTCCCGGTCGCTGCCGACGTCCTCCTGCGGGGCGGAGACGGCGAGGTCGTCGTAGCCGTCGGCGTTGAAGTCGGCGTACGCGGTGTCGAAGCCGAAGAGGTCGCCGGTCTCGGCGGTGCCCGGGGAGCCGGTGGTGTTCTGGCTGATGACGTGGCGCTTGGCGGAGGAGACGCCGGTGGCGGTGCCGTAGAGGACGACGACCTGGCCGGCCTCGGCCCTGCCGCCGACGTGGGCGCCCTGGGCCGAGAAGGCCACGTCGCCCCGGCCGTCGCCGTTGAAGTCGGCCTGTGCGACACGGGTCGAGTCCGCGGCCGCCGCCGGCCCGGCCACGGACGTGAGCAGACCGCCCGTCAGCGCGGCCGCGGTGGCCGTCGCGAGGGCGAGCCGCAGGTGCGGACGGCCGTGCGGGCGCTGCCGCTGGTGCTGGTGCATGCGGATCTCCTGCTGCATGCGGGGATGCCCACGGGCATCCGCAGTCGATGAGGTGCCGATCCGCCCCGGTTCGCCGGCAGTTGTCCGCGGGTTCACGGGCGGTTGGCGATCAAGAGACCTCCGGCGGGGCGCGAGGGTTGTACGGGCGTTCGATCACGTTCCGGTACCGGTGCGGGCCGGGCGACGGCGACGCCGACCGGGCCTGGTGACGCGTCTGTTCGACCAGGGGGACGGCCACGCGCCACGTGCCGGTGCGGGCGGCGCGGCCGGGCTCGGCGGCGGGGTGGGGGCGGCGGCCACGCCGGCGAGAACGAGGACCTGCGGGCGTGCGCCGCCGGGCGCCGGACGTCCTTCCCGGACAGCGGGCCGGGCGGCGGCGCGCTGCTCGCCTTCGTCACTCCGGTGGGGGTCTTCGGCGGTGTGCCGGCGCCCGTCCTCACGCGGGTGGCGGACGCCGGCCGCCTCCGGGAACTCGCCCGGCCGCCGGTGGCCCGGACGGTCCGCGCCGCCCTGGCCGCGGCCGTCTTCCCGGGCCGGTGCCCGTTCCTGCCGGGCGGGCCGGGGGGGGGGGGCACCGCCGAGGCCCTGTGCGCCGGGGGCGGCTTCGTGCCCGTGTTGCCGGTGTGCGTCCCCGTCTCGGTCCGCGGCCCGGGAGCCGGACGGCCGCGCACACGGCGACGCCCCCCTGCCCGCGCGGGGCAGAGGGGCGTCGGCGGTACCGGGGGCCGTTACTTCACCGGCTCCGGCTCCGGGGCGTTCTCCGACTCGGCCGCGCCCGCCGGGGGCTCGTCCTCGTCGGCGACCGGGGTCTTGACGGAGTCCAGCAGCAGCTGGGCCACGTCGACGACCTGGATGGACTCCTTGGCCTTGCCGTCGTTCTTCTTGCCGTTGACCGAGTCGGTCAGCATGACGAGGCAGAACGGGCAGGCGGTGGAGACGATGTCCGGGTTGACGGAGAGGGCCTCGTCGACGCGCTCGTTGTTGATGCGCTTGCCGATCCGCTCCTCCATCCACATCCGCGCGCCGCCGGCGCCGCAGCAGAAGCCGCGCTCCTTGTGGCGGTGCATCTCCTCGTTGCGGACGCCCGGGACGGCGGCGATGATCTCGCGCGGCGGGGTGTAGATCTTGTTGTGCCGGCCCAGGTAGCACGGGTCGTGGTACGTGATGATGCCCTCGACCGGCGTGACCGGGATCAGCCTGCCCTCGTCGACGAGGTGCTGGAGCAGCTGGGTGTGGTGGATGACCTCGTAGTCGCCGCCGAGCTGCGGGTACTCGTTGCCGAGCGTGTTGAGGCAGTGCGGGCAGGTGGCGACGATCTTCTTCGCCGACTTCGGCTTGCGGGACTCCTCGGTGACCTTGCCGTCGTCGTCCGTCTCCTCGCCGAAGGCGGCGTTGAGCGACATGACGTTCTCCATGCCGAGCTCCTGGAACAGGGGCTCGTTGCCGAGGCGGCGGGCGGAGTCACCGGTGCACTTCTCGTCGCCGCCCATGATCGCGAACTTCACGCCCGCGATGTGCAGCAGCTCGGCGAAGGCCTTGGTGGTCTTCTTGGCCCGGTCCTCCAGGGCGCCGGCGCAGCCGACCCAGTACAGGTACTCGACCTCGGACAGGTCCTCGATGTCCTTGCCGACGACCGGCACCTCGAAGTCGACTTCCTTCGTCCACTCCAGGCGCTGCTTCTTGGCCAGGCCCCAGGGGTTGCCCTTCTTCTCCAGGTTCTTGAGCATCGTGCCCGCCTCGGACGGGAACGCCGACTCGATCATCACCTGGTAGCGGCGCATGTCGACGATGTGGTCGACGTGCTCGATGTCCACCGGGCACTGCTCGACGCAGGCGCCGCAGGTGGTGCAGGACCACAGGACGTCCGGGTCGATGACGCCGTTCTCCTCCAGCGTGCCGACCAGCGGGCGCTCGGCCTCGGCCAGCGCGGCGGCGGGGACGTCCTTCAGCTGCTCCTCGGAGGCCTTCTCCTCGCCCTCCATGGTCTTGCCGCCGCCGGCCAGCAGGTACGGGGCCTTGGCGTGCGCGTGGTCGCGCAGCGACATGATCAGCAGCTTCGGGGAGAGCGGCTTGCCGGTGTTCCAGGCGGGGCACTGCGACTGGCAGCGGCCGCACTCGGTGCAGGTGGAGAAGTCCAGCAGGCCCTTCCAGGAGAACTGCTCGACCTGGGAGACGCCGAAGACGTCGTCGTCACCGGGGTCGGTGAAGTCGATCGGCTTGCCGCCGGACGTCATCGGCTGCAGGGCGCCCAGCGCGGTCGAGCCGTCGGCGTTGCGCTTGAACCAGATGTTCGGGAACGCGAGGAAGCGGTGCCAGGCCACACCCATGTTGGTGTTGAGCGAGACCGTGATCATCCAGATCATGGTCGTGCTCAGCTTGACCATCGCGGCGAGGTAGACCAGGTTCTGCAGCGTCGCGACGCTCAGGCCCTCGAAGGCCAGGACCAGCGGGTACGACGCGAAGTACGCGGCCTCGTAGTGGTCCACGTGGTGCAGCGCGCCCTCCAGGCCGCGCAGCACGTAGATGGCCAGGCCGATGGTGAGGATGACGTACTCGACGAAGTACGCCTGGCCCATCTTCGAGCCGGCGAAGCGCGACTTGCGGCCCGGCCGCGAGGGCAGGCTCAGCAGGCGGATCACCATCAGCACGGCGATGCCGAGGGTGGTCATCGCGCCGATGAACTCGATGTACATCTCGTACGGCAGGAAGCCGCCGAGCACCGGCAGCGTCCAGTCGGCCTGGAAGAGCTGGCCGTACGCGGTGACGATCGTCGGCGGCAGCGTGAGGAAGCCGATCGCGACGAACCAGTGGGCGATGCCGACGATCCCCCAGCGGTTCATGCGCGTGTGGCCGAGGAACTCCCGTACCAGCGTCACGCTGCGCTGGTAGGGGTTGTCGGTCCGGGTACCGGCCGGGACCGGCTGGCCCAGCTTGAAGTACCGGACGAACTGGCCGATCGCGCGTGCGAGCAGCGCAACGCCGACCACGGTCAGGACCAGCGACACGATGATCGCGGCGAGTTGCATGGGGGCTCCTCGGGCCTGCGAGGGGACTCGTCGGGGACTTGGAGGGGTACCCCGAGATTACTAAGCGGTAACTTATGCAGTCCGTCTGAGACTACCCCCATCTTCCGCCGCACTGTAGCCGGGCGCGGGGTGATCTGAATCGCTGAGGGTTGCCTGAGATCGGTTCGTGTTATTCATGCGAAATAGGCATATTCGCACCTAATTTATATCCGTGCTCTACGGGATCACCGCCGCCGCCACCGCCTTCCTCCTCTCCGCCGCGCTCGCCGTGCTGCTCCGGGGGCCCGCGCTCCGGCTCGGCGCCCTGGACCGCAGACAGCCGCGGGAGGTACCGCTGACCGGGGGACCGGCCGTCGTGCTCGTCACCGCGGCGGTCGCGGGCGCCGGGCACGGGACGGGGGTGGTGCCGCTCGGCGACGGGGTCGGGGGGCTGCTCGCCGCCGGGGCCGCCGTCGCCCTGCTCGGGCTGGCCGCGGACGTGTGGCGGCTGCGCGGCCGGGTACTGGTCGCGGGCACGGCCGTCGCGGCGGCGCTCGTGGTGCCCTACGAGGACACCGGGGCGGTGGGCGGAATCCTCGCCGCCGCGTGGATCACGGCCCTGGCCGCCGCCTTCCGGGGGCTCGACCACGCCGACGGGGTGGCCGGGACCGTGGGGGTGGTGACCGCCTTCGGGGTGGGCGCCTGCGCGGCGGCCGAGATGAGGGACGGGGTCGCCGTGCTGATGAGCGTGCTGGCGGCCGCGCTGACCGGGGTCCTCCTGCACAACTGGCATCCGGCGCGGATCGCGCTCGGGGCGGGCGGCTCGCTGTTCGCCGGGTTCGTGCTCGCCTCGGCGGCCGTCCTGCTGCGGGCCGGGCACGGGGCCGGGTCCAGCGCCGGCGTGCTGTTCGCGCTCACCGCCGTGGTGGCCGCCGACGCCGTGCTGGTGGTCGTCTCCCGGCGGTCGGTGCGGCGTCCGCTGTCCCGCAGCGGGCCCGACCACCTGGCGCACCGGCTGCGGCGGCTGGGCCTGACCGCGCAGGGCGCGGCCGTGCTGCTCGGCGCCGGGGCGTTCGCCGGGGTGCTGGCCGGCGTGCTCGCGCACACCGGCTGGGCGGGCGCCGGCACGCTCCTCGCGGTCGGGGCGGTGGCCGCCGCCGCGGTCATCGCGCTGCTGCGGGTCCCCGTGTACGGCATCCGGCGTACGGCCCCTGCGGGAGTCTTCCCAGGTCAGAGGCTGCTTGCGTGTAAGGAGCGGATAAGAGTTGAGCCGAGTCCGCTCAGGTCTGTTGACCCTGGGCAGGGCGTCAGGCACACTTGAGTCCGTTCCACTCAAGTCAGCTGGAGGAATCACAATGGCACGTGCGGTCGGCATCGACCTGGGCACGACTAACTCCGTCGTCAGCGTTCTGGAGGGCGGCGAGCCCACCGTCATCACCAACGCCGAGGGCGCCAGGACCACGCCGTCCGTCGTCGCCTTCGCCAAGAACGGCGAAGTGCTCGTGGGTGAGGTGGCCAAGCGCCAGGCGGTCACGAACGTGGACCGGACCATCCGCTCGGTCAAGCGCCACATGGGCACCGACTGGAAGATCGAGCTCGACGGCAAGCCCTTCAACCCGCAGCAGATCAGCGCCTTCGTGCTGCAGAAGCTGAAGCGGGACGCCGAGGCCTACCTGGGCGAGAAGGTCACCGACGCGGTCATCACCGTCCCGGCCTACTTCAACGACGCCGAGCGCCAGGCCACCAAGGAGGCCGGCGAGATCGCCGGTCTGAACGTGCTGCGGATCGTGAACGAGCCGACCGCGGCCGCCCTGGCCTACGGCCTCGACAAGGACGACCAGACCATCCTGGTCTTCGACCTCGGCGGCGGCACCTTCGACGTCTCGCTGCTGGAGATCGGCGACGGCGTCGTCGAGGTGAAGGCCACCAACGGCGACAACCACCTCGGTGGTGACGACTGGGACCAGCGCGTCGTCGACTACCTGGTCAAGCAGTTCCAGTCCGGCCACGGCGTGGACCTGAGCAAGGACAAGATGGCCCTCCAGCGCCTGCGCGAGGCCGCTGAGAAGGCGAAGATCGAGCTGTCCTCGTCCACCGAGACCTCGATCAACCTGCCCTACATCACCGCCTCCGCCGAGGGCCCCCTGCACCTCGACGAGAAGCTCACCCGCGCCCAGTTCCAGCAGCTGACCGCGGACCTGCTGGAGCGCTGCAAGACGCCGTTCCACAACGTCATCAAGGACGCCGGCATCTCCATCAACGAGATCGACCACGTCGTCCTCGTCGGCGGCTCGACCCGCATGCCCGCCGTCGCCGAGCTCGTCAAGGAGCTGACCGGCGGCAAGGAGGCCAACAAGGGCGTCAACCCGGACGAGGTCGTCGCCATCGGCGCCTCGCTCCAGGCCGGTGTCCTCAAGGGCGAGGTCAAGGACGTCCTGCTGCTCGACGTCACCCCGCTGTCCCTCGGCATCGAGACCAAGGGCGGCATCATGACCAAGCTGATCGAGCGCAACACGACCATCCCGACCAAGCGCTCGGAGATCTTCACCACGGCCGAGGACAACCAGCCGTCGGTGCAGATCCAGGTCTACCAGGGCGAGCGCGAGATCGCGGCGTACAACAAGAAGCTCGGCATGTTCGAGCTGACCGGTCTGCCCCCGGCGCCGCGCGGCGTCCCGCAGATCGAGGTCTCCTTCGACATCGACGCCAACGGCATCATGCACGTCACGGCGAAGGACCTCGGCACCGGCAAGGAGCAGAAGATGACCGTCACCGGCGGCTCCTCGCTGCCGAAGGACGAGGTCGACCGCATGCGCGAGGAGGCCGAGCGCTACGCGGAGGAGGACCACAAGCGCCGCGAGGCCGCCGAGGCCCGCAACCAGGGCGAGCAGCTCGTCTACCAGACGGAGAAGTTCCTCAAGGACAACGAGGACAAGGTCCCCGGCGAGATCAAGACCGAGGTCGAGGCCGCCGTCGCCGAGCTGAAGGAGAAGCTCAAGGGCGAGGACACCGCCGAGATCCGCTCCGCCACGGAGAAGGTCGCGGCCGTCTCGCAGAAGCTCGGCCAGGCGATGTACGCCGACGCCCAGGGCGCCCAGGCCGCCGGCGGTGCCTCCGCCGGTGCCGGTGAGGCCAAGGCCGACGACGACGTGGTCGACGCCGAGATCGTCGACGACGAGCGCAAGGACGGTGCCGCGTGACGGAGGAGACCCCGGGCTTCGACGAGCAGCAGCCGCAGCAGCCCGACGTCCCCTCCGGCGCCACCTCCGACGACGCCGAGCCGCAGGCCGCCTCCACCCCCTCGCAGGAGGAGGAGGCGGCCCCGGCCGGGGACACGGGCCAGAACGCGGCCCTGGTGGCCCAGCTGGACCAGGCCCGCAGCGCGCTCACCGAGCGCACCGCGGACCTCCAGCGGCTCCAGGCCGAGTTCCAGAACTACCGCCGCCGCGTCGAGCGCGACCGGGTCGCGGTCAAGGAGGTCGCCGTGGCGAACCTGCTGACCGAGCTCCTGCCCGTGCTCGACGACATCGGCCGCGCGCGGGAGCACGGCGAGCTCGTCGGCGGCTTCAAGTCCGTCGCCGAGTCGCTGGAGACGACCGTCGCGAAGATGGGCCTGCAGCAGTTCGGCAAGGAGGGCGAGCCCTTCGACCCGACGATCCACGAGGCCCTGATGCACAGCTACGCGCCGGACGTCACGGAGACGACGTGCGTGGCGATCCTGCAGCCCGGGTACCGGATCGGCGAGCGCACCATCCGCCCCGCGCGGGTGGCGGTCGCCGAGCCGCAGCCGGGCGCGCAGACGGTCAAGGCCGAGGACGCGGAGGGTGCGGAGAAGGCCGACGACAAGGAGAACGGTGGCCCGGAGGAGGGCTGACGTCACGACACGCGCAGGAGAGGAGGGACGTCGGGGATGAGCACCAAGGACTTCATCGAGAAGGACTACTACAAGGTCCTCGGCGTCCCCAAGGACGCCACCGAGGCCGAGATCAAGAAGGCGTACCGGAAGCTCGCCCGCGAGTTCCACCCGGACGCCAACAAGGGCAACACCAGGGCGGAGGAGCGGTTCAAGGAGATCTCCGAGGCGAACGACGTCCTCGGCGACCCCAAGAAGCGCAAGGAGTACGACGAGGCGCGCGCCCTCTTCGGCAACGGCGGTTTCCGCCCGGGGCCCGGCGCGGGCGGCGGCTCGTTCAACTTCGACCTGGGCGACCTGTTCGGCGGCCAGGCCGCCGGCGGAGCCGGGGGCTTCGGCGGCGGACTCGGTGACGTCTTCGGGGGCCTGTTCAACCGCGGGGGCGCGGGCACCACGCGCACCCAGCCGCGGCGCGGCCAGGACATCGAGTCCGAGGTCACCTTGAGCTTCACCGAGGCGATCGAGGGCGCGACGGTCCCGCTGCGGATGTCCAGCCAGCAGCCGTGCAAGGCGTGCTCGGGCACCGGCGACAGCAACGGCACGCCGCGCGTGTGCCCGACCTGCGTCGGCACCGGGCAGGTGGCGCGCGGCTCCGGCGGCGGCTTCTCCCTCACCGACCCCTGCCCCGACTGCAAGGGCCGCGGCCTGATCGCCGAGAACCCCTGCGACGTCTGCAAGGGCAGCGGCCGGGCCAAGTCCTCGCGGACGATGCAGGTGCGCATCCCCGCGGGCGTCAGCGACGGCCAGCGGATCCGGCTGCGCGGCAAGGGCGCGCCGGGCGAGCGGGGCGGCCCGGCGGGCG
The DNA here is from genome assembly GCF_044540485.1 of Streptomyces sp. NPDC085946. Taxonomy (NCBI): domain Bacteria; kingdom Bacillati; phylum Actinomycetota; class Actinomycetes; order Kitasatosporales; family Streptomycetaceae; genus Streptomyces; species Streptomyces sp. NPDC085946. Next base: position 436,166 of record NZ_JBITSF010000002.1, read on the forward strand.
ACCTGTACGTGGTGGTCCACGTCAAGGAGCACCCCGTCTTCGGCCGCAAGGGCGACAACCTCACCGTCACCGTGCCCGTCACGTACCCCGAGGCGGCCCTCGGCGGCGAGGTCCGCGTCCCGACGCTGGGCGGTCCGCCCGTCACGCTGAAGCTGCCGCCGGGCACGCCCAACGGCCGCACCATGCGCGCCCGGGGCAAGGGCGCGGTCCGCAAGGACGGCACCCGCGGCGACCTCCTGGTCACCGTGGAGGTGAGTGTTCCCCAGGACCTGTCGGGGAAGGCTCGTGACGCACTCGAGGCGTACCGCGAGGCGACCGCGGGCGAGGACCCGCGGGCGGAGCTGTTCCAGGCCGCGAAGGGAGCTTGATGAGATGGACGGCCGTCGACGCAACCCGTATGAACTGACCGAGGACACCCCGGTCTACGTCATCTCGGTGGCGGCCCAGCTCTCCGGTCTGCACCCGCAGACCCTGCGCCAGTACGACCGCCTGGGCCTGGTCTCCCCGGACCGCACGGCCGGCCGCGGCCGGCGCTACTCGGCCCGCGACATCGAACTGCTCCGGCAGGTGCAGCAGTTGTCGCAGGACGAGGGCATCAACCTGGCGGGCATCAAGCGCATCATCGAACTGGAGAACCAGGTCGCCGCGCTCCAGTCCCGCGTGGCGGAGCTCCAGGACGCCCTGGAGGGCGCCGCGGCGGCGATGCGCCAGCGCGAGGCGGCGGTGCACGCCTCCTACCGCCGCGACCTGGTCCCGTACCAGGAGGTCCAGCAGACCAGTGCCCTGGTGGTGTGGCGGCCGAAGCGGCAGCAGTCCGACTGAGGCGCCGCACGGCGACTCCCGTGAAGGGCCCGGACGTCATGCGTCCGGGCCCTTCCGCGTCTCCCTACGGGGCGGTGACGGCCCAGGCGCCGGCCGGGGCGGACTGCGTGCCGTCCGCGGCCACAGCGGTCACCCAGTAGTACGAGGCGGTGCCGCGCCGCGCGCCGGTGTCGACGTGGCCGGCGGTGCCGGCCGGGACGTCGGCGATCCGCTCGTACGCCCCGGTCTCCGGGTTCCAGCGGTGGAGGCGGTAGCCGCCCGCCGCCTCGGGGGCGTCCTCGGGGAGCCCGTGCCAGGCGAGCCGGTTGCCCTCGTCGCCCTCGGCCCCGGTGGCCTCCAGGGTGAGCGGGGAGCCCTCGGGAGTCGCGACGGCGGGGGTCGTGTCGAGTTCCACGGCGGTCACGATCTGCGCCTCGCCGGTCCACTGGAAGGCGGAGTTCCCCGCGGTGTCGACGGCGTCGACGACGAAGCAGGACTCCTCGCCGTCGGGGAGCGTGGTGTACGCGTACGAGGTGGTGCCGGCCGACAGGTGGTAGCCGGGGTAGAGGGAGCACATCCGCTCCTCCTCGTCCCCGATGAGCTCGCCGCGGCGGACGACGTAACGCGCCAGGTCCGGGGCCGGGTTGGGGTCCCAGGCGACGTGGAAGCCGTACTCGGTCGGTGTGGCCGTGACGCCCGTGATGGCGGGCGGCGGGGTCAGGTCGCGCCGCTTGCCGACGGCGGCGGCGGAGCGCGCGGACTCGTTGCCGGCCGCGTCGACGGCCGTCACCCGGTAGTACGCGGTGGCGCCCTCGGCGACCGAGGTGTCGAGGTGGGAGGTCCGGCCGGCGGCGGTCCCCACGGGGGCGTACGTCCCGTCCGCGCTCGCCGCCCGGTACACGCGGTACGACACCGCGTCGGCGACCGCGCTCCAGGCGACCCGCAGGCCGTCCTGCTCGGAGGCGGTGCTCAGCCCGGACGGTACGGCCGGCGCGGTCCGGTCGGCCGTCGTGACGGCCCTCTCGGCGCTCCTGCCGGAGACGTTGCCCGCCCTGTCGAACGCCCGGACCGCGTAGTAGTACGTCGCGCCCGTCTGCGGCAGCGTGGCGTCGGTGTACGACGTGGCGGTGGTCGTCGCGAGCGGCGTGCTGCCGTAGGAGCCGCCCTTCGGCCGCCGGTAGACCCGGTAACCGGCGAGGTCCATCTCCTTGTTCTTCGACCAGGCCGACTTCGCCCTGCCGGTGGCCGCGTCGTACGACACCGCCGTGCCCGTCGGGACGAGGGGCGCGACCGTGTCGACGCTCGCCGAGGTGCGGGGGGCGTAGGCGAACGCGACGTTCGCCGTGCCGGTCATGTTCGCGTAGTCGACGCGCAGGCTGTGCGGGCCCCGGGAGAGCGTCAGGTCGACCGTCTTCGACACGGTCGACGAGACGTTCTTCCACAGGTCGATGCGGAGCGTGCCGTCCACGTAGACGCGGACGCCGTCCTGCGCGGAGGCGGTCAGGGAGAAGGGGCCGCCGGAGCCGAAGTCGCGCGTCACGGTCCAGCGGACGCCGAAGCGATCGGCCGGCAGGCCCGAAGCGGGGGCGCCGGTGCCCCAGTTCTGGTCGACGGCGCTGTCGCAGTCGGTCTTCTTGGGCGTGCCCGAGAAGGTGGTGTTCGCGAAGAACTGCCGCTTGTAGACGGGGGAGACGCAGTCGGCGGCGGAGGCGGGGGCCGCCGCGGTGAGCAGGCCGGCCGCGGTGGCGAGCACGACGGCGGCCGCTGCCGCGGCCGTCGCGCGTCTGGCTGGGATCATTCGGTCCTCTGGTCGGATCGGGACGGCGGGGGGAGAGCCGTCGTGATCACGACTCGCGACGATTGGCCGTGGTTGTACGAGTGTTCGCCCCCGCACCGGCCTCGCACGGTTTCCCCGGGGTGAAAGGTCCGTGAAGGGAGTTTGGAGGCGATTCCGCTGCAGCTTCACCGGCGCTGCGCAGCGTGGTGTTGTCATCTCGTTAAGTGGTTCCGCTTGACGCCGGGGACCGCATCCGCGTTGTCTTTTCAGACACATGGGCCGCAATGCTGTGCCCACGTCCGAAAACGCACCTGAAGTGAGCCCTCGCATGCGTCGTATCGCCATATCCGTGGCCGCCACCACGATGTCCGTCATGCTCGCCGGCTGCGGCGTGCTCAACGCGACCGGGAGCAGCGACGACGCGAGCCCGACCAAGGGCAACGACATCACGGTGGGGCTGCTGCTGCCGGAGAAGGCCAACACCCGGTACGAGAACTTCGACTACCCCATCATCAAGACGAAGGTGGAGTCCCTCACCGGCAACAAGGGCCGGGTGGCGTACGCCAACGCCGAGGCGGACGCGGCCAAGCAGGCCGCCCAGCTCCAGGAGATGATCGACGACCGGGTCGACGTGATCCTGCTGGACGCCGTCGACGCGCACGCCATCGCGGACGGCGTGAAGAAGGCCAAGGCCGCCGGCATCCCGGTCATCGCCTACGACCGGCTGGCCGAGGGCCCGATCGACGCGTACATCTCCTTCGACAACGAGCTGGTCGGCGAGGTGCAGGGCCGCACGCTGCTGGAGGCGCTCGGCGACAACGCCACCGCCTCCGCCAAGGTCGTCATGATGAACGGCTCGCCCACCGACCCGAACGCCAAGCAGTTCAAGGCCGGTGCGCTCTCCGAGCTCAACGGCAAGGTGGCCATCGCCAAGTCCTACGACACCAAGGACTGGAAGCCGGAGAACGCCCAGGCCAACATGGCCGAGGCGATCAGCGTCCTCGGCGCGGACAACATCGCCGGCGTCTACTCCGCCAACGACGGCATGGCCGGCGGCGTCATCAAGGCCCTCAAGGCCGCGGGCGTGACCGACCTGCCGCCCGTCACCGGCCAGGACGCCGAACTGGACGGCGTGCAGCGGATCGTGAGCGGCGAGCAGTACATGAGCGTGTACAAGTCCTACCCGGAAGAGGCCGAGAGCGCCGCGGAGATGGCCGTGGCGAAGGTCCAGGGCCGGGACATCCAGTTCGACGCGCTCACCCGGGACCGGGTCGACAGCCCCACCCACAAGGACATCCCCGCGCAGCTCGTGCCCGTCGTCGCCCTGACGCGGGACAACATCGAGGACACCGTCATCGCCGACGGCATCTACAAGCTGTCCGACATCTGCACCGCCAAGTACAAGGCCGCGTGCGCGGCGATCGGCCTGCAGTAGTCCGCCCCGCCGCCGGCCCCGCCCGCGGGGCCGGGGCCGTCCGGCGGGATTCGGCTCTTTGTCGCAGGGCGGGGGCCGGAGGCGGTCGGATACCGGCCCATACCGGTGGTTTCCGGCGGTCACGGCCTTCGGAGCCGTGTTGCACAGCACGCCCCGTCCGCGCATAGTTGCGCTGCGAAAGGACGCCGCAACCGGGGGTGGGATGGGCGATGGCCGGGCACGGGACGGACGGGCATCCACATGGTGCTGACCGACTGTGCGAGGCCGGGGATCGCGTGTATTCCCGGGCCGTACGGCGCGGCCGCGTGTCGCGCCGGGACGCCGAACCGGTGCCCTGCCTGCTGGACCTCGCCCTGCTGCACCCCGACCCCGACGACATGGACTGGCTGGTGCCGACCTCCCCGCAGGAGGTCATGACCCGGCTGCTGCGCGGGATGTACGACGAGGTCAGCGCGAGCCAGCGGCGGGTGGGCTCGGCGGTGGCGGCCGTCGAGCGGTACGCCGGCCTGGGCCGCCAGGTGCGGCCCGTCCGCCCGGCGGCGGAGGGCTCGGCGATCCGGGTGCTGGACGGACTCGCGCGCATCCAGGCCGCGATGGACGAGGCGACGGAGGCGTGCACCACCGAGGTGCTCACCGTCCAGCCCGGCGGCATCCGCCGCGAGCACGAGCTCTCCGAGGGCCTGCACCGGGCGCTGGCGCTGCGCGGGCGCGGGGTGCGGATGCGCGACCTGTACACGCACGTCGCCCGGCACGGCCAGGGCCTGCTGACCTATCTGGAGCTGATGGGCGACGCGGTGGAGGCGCGGACACTGGACGAGGTCATCGACCGGCTCATCCTCTTCGACCGCACGGTGGCCTTCATCCCCGCCAACGCCGACCGCACCATGGCGCTGGAACTGCGCCACCCCGCGCTGGTCGCCTACCTGGTCACCGTCTTCGAGCGCCTGTGGCGCCTGGCGATCCCGCTGACGGCGCCGCTGCCGGACACCGGGATCGAGGGCATCTCCCACCGCGAGCAGTCGATCGCCGCCCTGCTGGCGGAGGGCCACCAGGACGCGGTCATCGCCGAGCGGCTGGGCATCAGCGTGCGCACCTGCCGGGCGCACATCGCCCGGCTGTCGGAGACCCTCGGCGCGGCCAGCCGCACCCAGCTCGGCGTCCGCATCGCGCAGGCCGGACTGGACGGCCCGCCCCGCTCCGCGGCCTCCCTCGGCGTTCCCGGCCAGGGATCCCCGAGCGTGCGATGAGACAGCCGGGCCGCGCCCGGCTCCCCGCGACCGCGGCGAGCTCGGCGGTGTGCACCCGGGCGGCGCGCACGTCCGCCCCGGGCCGGCCGGCGACCACGGCGCCGGTGCGCCCCTCGACCAGGAGAGCGGCCATGGCGTGCTGCCGGGCGGTGGTGCCGTCGCGGGACGGTCCGGGGGCCTCGGGGCGCGCGCGGCCGCCCCGGTCGAGCAGTGCCCGTTCGCGCCGCAGGGCCTCGATGCGGTGCTCGGCCGCCGCGCCGGGGCGGCCGGAGTGCGGCTGGACGGCGAGGAGTGCGCCGGTGGTGCCGGCCCTGGCCTCGGTGACGGCCCGGTCGATCCGCTCCCTGCCGCTGAGCACCCGGATGGCCGGCGGGCCGGGTTCCGGCCGGGCCGGGTCGCCGGCCGCGGGGTGCAGCAGCCCGGCGTCGACCGGGCAGGGCGCCTCCCGGTCGTCAGCGCTTCTCGTCCAGGATCCCCGACTGTGCGATGAGGAAGCCGAGCTGGGCCCGGCTGCCGCTGCCCAGCGCGCTCGCCAGCTTGGCTATGTGGGCCCGGCAGGTGCGGACGTTCATGCCCAGCCGGCGGGCGATCGCCTCGTCCACGTAGCCCTCCACGAGGAGCTTGGCGATCGAGTGCTGGACGTCGGTGATGCCGTCCGGGGCGGTGCCGTACGGCGCGTTGGCGCTCAGCGGGACCGCGCGGTTCCACATGAACTCGAACACCTTGATGAGGTAGCGGACCAGACCGGTGTGCCGCAGCTCCAGGGCGACCTGCCGGTCCTCGCGGATGGGGATGAAGGCGACCGTCTCGTCGCAGATGACGAGCCGTTCGACCAGCTCGTCGATGGTGCGGATCTCCACCTTGCCGTCGGCTATCTGGTCCACGTAGGCCAGTCGCTCGGGGCTGTAGCGGGCGGTGTGCTGGTAGAGGGTCCGCAGGCGCACGCCGCGCTCGATCAGGGGCCGGTCGCGCTCCAGGCCCTCGACGATCCTCAGCTCGGGGCGGCGGCGGCCGCTGGGCTGGACGGTGAGCATCTCGGTCTGGCACTGGGCGGTGGCGAGGTCCAGGGCCGCGTTGATGCGGTCCAGGCCCTCCAGCACCGTGATCGAGTGGGTGGGCGCGGCGTCCTGGGCGCTGAGGGCCATGAATGGCTCGAAGACGTCGGCGAGCGCGATGGACAGCTGCCGGCGCTCGGTGATCTCCCGCTCTATGGGGTGCAGTCGTTGCGCCAGCGCGACCGACGGCGGGACGGGCCGCAGCCAGCCGGCGTCGTCCGGATCGGGGTGGAGGAGGGCGAATTCCATGAGGCAGGGAGCGGAGTCCACGTCCGCCCGTGCGATGCGTCCCGTCCGCAGGGCATTCGTGTAGAGACGCGCCCCCTCCTCGCAGAGCTCGGTCACCGCATGGGGATGTGTCTCTTCTGTCCCGTTTGTTGCCAAATCTCCACCCCCCAGGGTCCTGAACATGCAGGAACATGATGCACCGATTGTGTGGCCATGACGTGCCCGAATGAGCCATCGTCTTACTCGACGGGGGAAGAGGGGACCTTCAAGTGAGGACGAAGCCGACTATGCGTAAGACAATGCTTCGCTCGGTGCTTGTCGCCACCTTCTCCGCCGTTGTGGCCTTCGGAACCCTGGCTGGCCTCTCCGGCGCGAAGAGTGACGCTCACCTGGCGGGTGGTGCTCAGGTGTCGGGGACTGCGGCTGTCGCGAGTGTCGAGTTCCCGACCCGTACGGACGACAGCGTCTGGGACTGATATGACCACGCCACCTGACGACCGCTCGTTCCGCCGGGAGATGGCCACCGCCTACCGCTCCGGCTGGCACTTCATCGACCTCGTCACCGCCATCCCCCACAGCGGTGACTCGCTGATGGTGACCGTGTTCGGAGAACCGGTCGTCGTCACGCGGGACGAGGACGGAGACGTGCGGGCCTACCGGTGTCTGCGGCGGCCTCGGGGGGCGCCGCAGCCGGTGCGGTGCGCCATCCGGTACGGAATGATCTTTGTGAACCTGGACCAGCGGGACCACCAGCAGGTGGAGACCGGCTCCCCTGTGCCACGGACCATCTCGGCCACCCCCCGCAGTGCCTGACGCGATTCCCCCGTCGTAAAAGATCGCTCAGGTGCTTCCCCCCGCAGCGGCGTCACCGTGACCTGAACACGGTGACGCCGCTGCAGTTTGCGGGGACACCTCCCGGTACGCGGCCGGCCGTCACCGGCCGGAAACGGCCGTCCCGCGGCGCGGACCCCCCGGCGCGCTCACCCCCGGCCCATCGCCCCGGTCAGCTCGATCTCGATCACCACCCGCGCCGGGTTCGGCGACGGCTGCCTCCCGTAGCGCTCCGCGTACCGCCGCTCCGCCTCCGCGACCCGCTCCGGCTCCGCGCGCACGAACGCCCGCCCCTCCAGCGTCGCCCAGCGCCGCCCGTCCACCTGGCAGACGGCGACCGGCGCGCCCTGCGGTCCGGCGGCGGCGACGTTGCGCACCTTCCTGCTCGCCCTGTTCGCGATCACCCGGGCCAGCCGCGCCCCGGGGTCGTAGGTCACCCCGACCGGCACCACGTGCGGGGTGCCGTCCGGGCGGGGGGTCGTGAGCGTGCACAGGTGCCGCTCCTGCCAGAAGGTGAGGTACGGCGCGTCGGGTGCGCCCGGGTCCTGGGGGTACGTGGCCATGAGTCCGGAACTTAGCCGCCGTACGTCTCCCGTGCCACGCCTTGAGTGGAATAGACTCAACTTTGTGTACGTTGCTCAAGTCAGTGCGGATGACGGCTGACGCAAGGAGGAGACAGGGAACGTGGACGCCGAGCTGACCAACCGGAGCCGGGACGCGATCAACGCGGCCAGCAACCGGGCCGTGACCGAGGGTCACCCCGACCTGACCCCGGCCCACCTGCTGCTCGCTCTGCTCCAGGGGCAGGACAACGAGAACATCACCGACCTGCTCGCCGCGGTCGAGGCCGACCTGGCCGCCGTACGCTCCGGCGCCGAGCGCATCCTCGCCGGGCTGCCCAGCGTGACCGGCTCCACCGTCGCGCCCCCGCAGCCCAACCGCGAGATGCTCGCCGTCGTCGCCGACGCGCAGGCCCGCGCCAAGGACCTCGGCGACGAGTACCTGTCCACCGAGCACCTGCTCATCGGCGTCGCCGCGAAGGGCGGCGCGGCCGGCGAGGTGCTCACCGCGCAGGGGGCCGACGCCAGGAAGCTGCTGGAGGCCTTCCGCAAGGCCAGGGGAGGACGCCGGGTGACCACCGCCGACCCGGAGGGCCAGTACAAGGCCCTGGAGAAGTTCGGGACCGACTTCACCGCCGCCGCCCGCGAGGGCAAGCTGGACCCCGTCATCGGACGGGACCAGGAGATCCGGCGCGTGGTGCAGGTGCTGTCCCGCCGCACGAAGAACAACCCGGTCCTCATCGGCGAGCCCGGCGTCGGCAAGACCGCCGTCGTGGAGGGGCTCGCCCAGCGGATCGTCAAGGGCGACGTGCCCGAGTCCCTGAGGAACAAGCGGCTGGTCGCGCTCGACATCGGCGCGATGGTCGCCGGGGCGAAGTACCGCGGCGAGTTCGAGGAGCGCCTGAAGACCGTCCTCGCGGAGATCAGGGACTCCGACGGGCAGATCGTCACCTTCATCGACGAGCTGCACACCGTCGTCGGCGCGGGCGCCGGCGGCGACTCCGCCATGGACGCGGGCAACATGCTCAAGCCGATGCTGGCCCGCGGCGAACTGCGCATGATCGGCGCGACGACCCTCGACGAGTACCGCGAGCGGATCGAGAAGGACCCGGCGCTGGAGCGCCGCTTCCAGCAGGTCTTCGTCGGCGAGCCGTCCGTCGAGGACACCATCGCCATCCTGCGCGGCCTCAAGGGCCGCTACGAGGCCCACCACAAGGTGCAGATCGCGGACTCGGCGCTGGTGGCGGCGGCCACCCTCTCCGACCGTTACATCACCTCCCGCTTCCTGCCCGACAAGGCCATCGACCTGGTCGACGAGTCGGCCTCCCGGCTCCGCATGGAGATCGACTCCTCCCCGGTGGAGATCGACGAGCTCCAGCGCTCCGTGGACCGGCTGAAGATGGAGGAGCTGGCCCTGAGCCGGGAGACCGACCAGGCCTCCCGCGAGCGCCTGGAGAAGCTGCGCCGCGACCTCGCCGACCGCGAGGAGGAACTGCGCGGCCTGACCGCCCGCTGGGAGAAGGAGAAGCAGTCCCTCAACCGGGTCGGCGAGCTGAAGGAGAAGCTCGACGAGCTGCGCGGCCAGGCCGAACGCGCCCAGCGCGACGGCGACTTCGACTCCGCCTCCAAGCTGCTGTACGGCGAGATCCCGGCCCTGGAGAAGGAGCTGGAGGCCGCCTCCGAGGCCGAGGAGGAGGTCGCCAGGGACACCATGGTCAAGGAGGAGGTCGGCCCCGACGACATCGCGGACGTCGTCGCCTCCTGGACCGGCATCCCGGCCGGCCGCCTGCTGGAGGGCGAGACGCAGAAACTGCTGCGCATGGAGGACGAGATCGGCAAGCGCCTGATCGGCCAGGCCGAGGCGGTGCGGGCGGTCTCCGACGCCGTACGCCGGTCCCGCGCGGGCATCTCCGACCCCGACCGCCCCACCGGCTCGTTCCTCTTCCTCGGGCCGACCGGCGTCGGCAAGACGGAACTGGCCAAGGCCCTCGCCGACTTCCTCTTCGACGACGAGCGGGCGATGGTCCGCATCGACATGTCGGAGTACAGCGAGAAGCACAGCGTGGCCCGGCTGGTCGGCGCCCCGCCCGGGTACGTCGGCTACGAGGAGGGCGGCCAGCTCACCGAGGCCGTGCGCCGCCGCCCGTACTCCGTGGTCCTGCTGGACGAGGTGGAGAAGGCCCACCCGGAGGTCTTCGACATCCTGCTCCAGGTGCTGGACGACGGCCGGCTCACCGACGGCCAGGGCCGCACGGTCGACTTCCGCAACACCATCCTGGTGCTCACCTCGAACCTGGGCAGCCACTTCCTGATGGACCCGCTGACCACCGAGGAGCAGAAGAAGGAGCAGGTCCTGGAGGTGGTCCGGGCCTCCTTCAAGCCGGAGTTCCTCAACCGCCTCGACGACCTGGTGGTCTTCTCCGCGCTGACCAAGCCCGAGCTGGAGCGCATCGCGAAGCTCCAGATCGACCGCCTGGCCAAGCGGCTCGCCGAGCGGCGCCTCGCCCTGGACGTCACGCCCGAGGCGCTGGCCTGGCTCGCGGAGGAGGGCCTGGACCCGGCGTACGGCGCCCGCCCGCTGCGCCGCCTGGTGCAGTCCGCGATCGGCGACCGCCTCGCCAAGGAGATCCTCTCCGGCGAGGTCCGCGACGGCGACACGGTCCGCGTGGACCGCTTCGGGGACGAGCTGATCGTGGGCGCGGCGACCGGCAAGACCCTCTGACCGGTCCGTCCCCAGCACCGGGGGCGGCGCCGGACGGCGTCCCCGGTGTTCGGATCCGGACAGAGATCGGCGCCCGGGAGCGCGTCCCGCGCCCCGGGCGCCGGCCCGTCGGGACGGCCGCCCGCCGGCCGCGGAACCGTCCCCGCCCGCGGCCCGCGCGACCCGCGCGACCCGGCGGCGCGGTGCGCGTCCGGCCGGGACCGGACCGCGCGCCGCGCGCCCCGTCCGGCGGCCGGACTGCGCCGCAGACCGGTGCCTCCGCCGCCCGGCGCGTCCCGCGGTCCTCCGCCGAGCGGGTGGTCCGGGGAGCGCCGTGCCGGACGGCGGTCCCGCCCCCGTGTCCCCCGTCCCGCCCACCGGCCCTGCGCCGACCGGCCAGATCATGTCAGCCGAGGGCTGACAGGGCCTGTCGGGGCTTGCCACCCCCCTCCCCGCATGGGGGAGGATGGCGGGATCCGTACGAAGGGAAAAACACGGTGAGCATCGACCCGTCCTCGATTCCGAACTTCGGGGGCCAGCCCGAGCCGCAGCCCCAAGGACCGGCGGGCCCCGTCGTCCCGGATCAGGACCTCGTGAAGCAGCTCCTCGACCAGATGGAGCTCAAGTACGTCGTCGACGAAGAGGGTGACCTCGCGGCGCCGTGGGAGCAGTTCCGCACCTACTTCATGTTCCGCGGCGAGGCCGACCAGCAGGTCTTCTCCGTTCGCACGTTCTACGACCGGCCGCACCAGATCGACGAGAAGCCGCAGCTGCTGGAGTCCGTCGACGACTGGAACCGGCGCACCCTGTGGCCGAAGGTGTACACCCACACCCACGACGACGGCACGGTCCGCCTCATCGGCGAGGCCCAGATGCTGATCGGCATGGGCGTGAGCCTGGAGCACTTCGTCTCCTCGACGGTCAGCTGGGTGCGGGCCGCCATCGAGTTCGACAAGTGGCTCGTCGAGCAGCTCGGCCTGGAGCAGGAGATCAACGAGGCGGACAAGCCCGAGGACGACGAGTAGGGCGCGGACGCCCCCACGACAGCGGCGTGCCGCCGCGTACCACCGGGTACGCGCCGCACGCGAGGGAGAGCCCGGCCCGGGCACCGGCCATCACGGCCGCGTACCGGGGCCGGGCTCTCCCGCGCGCGGCGTCGCTCCGCGGGGGCGACGCTCCGTCCACGGCCTGCGGGCGGCCCGCCCGCGACCCTGGCTAGGCGGCCCCGAGGCCCTTCAGCCGCCGCACGGCCTCCTCCAGCACGCCCCGCTGCTTGCAGAAGGCGAAGCGGACGAACGGGGCGCCCTCCTCGCGGTGGTCGTAGAAGACCGCGTTGGGGATGGCGACGACGCCGGCGCGCTCCGGCAGGGAGCGGCAGAAGGCGATGCCGTCCGTCGCGCCCAGGGGGCGGATGTCGGTGGTGACGAAGTAGGTGCCGGCCGGGCGGAACACCGTGAAGCCCGCCTCCTCCAGGCCGGCCGCCAGCAGGTCCCGCTTGGCCCGCATGTCCGCGCGGAAGTCCTCGAAGTACGCCTCGGGCAGCGCCAGCGCCTCGGCGACCGCGTACTGGAAGGGCCCCGACGCGACGTACGTCAGGTACTGCTTCGCCGAGCGGACCGCCGTGACCAGGGCGGGGGCCGCCGTCACCCAGCCGACCTTCCAGCCCGTGAACGAGAACGACTTGCCCGCCGAGCCGATCGTCACCGTGCGCTCGCGCATGCCCGGGAACGACGCCAGCGGCAGGTGCCCGGCGTCGTCGAAGACCAGGTGCTCGTACACCTCGTCGGTCACCACCAGCAGGTCCCGCTCCACGGCCAGCTCCGCGATCGCGGCCAGCTCCGCGCGGGACAGGACGGTGCCCGTCGGGTTGTGCGGGGTGTTGACCAGCAGCAGCCGGGTGCGGTCGGTGACGGCGTCGCGCAGCTCGTCGAGGTCCAGGCGGAAGCGGGCGGGGCCCTCGGTGTGCGGGCGCAGGGTGACCGGCACGCGCCTGCCGCCCGCCATCGCGATGCAGGCCGCGTACGAGTCGTAGTACGGCTCCAGGGCGATCACCTCGTCGCCCGGCTCCACCAGGGCGAGCAGGGCGGCGGCGATGGCCTCGGTGGCGCCGGCGGTGACCAGGACCTCGGTGTCGGGGTCGAACGACAGGCCGTAGCGGCGCAGCTGGTGCGCGGCGACGGCGGTGCGCAGCTCGGGGACGCCCGGCCCCGGCGGGTACTGGTTGCCGCGTCCGTCGCGCAGGGCCCGGACGGCGGCCTCCCTGATCTCCTCGGGGCCGTCCGTGTCGGGGAAGCCCTGGCCCAGGTTGATGGCGCCGGTGCGCAGGGCGAGGGCGGACATCTCGGCGAAGACCGTCGTCCCGAACTCGGCGAGCCGGCGGTTGAGGAGGGGGCGCGCGCTGGAGGTCATGGCGGCCATCCTGCCAAAGCTCTGGAGTTCCTCAACTCTGCTTTGGGCGTTGGCGGCGCAGGGCATCTCCCGGTCACGCAAGAGCGAGGCGTCCGACGGGGGACCGCTTCGGGGGAACGACCGGGGACTCCCCGGCGGAACGGAAGGAGGGTGACGCCATGGTCATCGGCATCATCCTGGCAGTGATCGCCGTGCTGTTCGTCGCGGCGCTGGTGTCGCTCGCCCGCAGGCGGAGCAGCCGCGTCCGGCCGGTGCGCGGCCGGGCGTCGGCGTCGTCGGGCCGGCGCGACAGCGGTGACGGCAGCTGGTGGGCCGGCGGCGCCGTCGGCTCGTCCTGCGGCTCCTCGTCGGGGGACGGCGGGGGCCACTCCGGCGGCGGCTCGTCCTGCGGAGGCGGGTCGTCCTGCGGAGGTGGCGGCGGCGGATGCGGCGGAGGCAGCTGACACGGGGCAGCGTGCCTGCGCGCGGAAGCCGCGCCCACCCGAGCGGGGCCCGCACCTGGGGCGGGCCCCGCTCTCCCGTGTTCCCGCGCGCGACCTGCCGCTCGGCGCCCCGGCGCACACCACGGCCCGGGCGGCGCACGCCGCGGTGGAACAGTTGAGCTGAGGGGCCCTCTGAGGGATGGAAACCCTCCGAAGTTGGGTAAAAACGCTGTGGCGTGGCCACGGTTCGTGGTTCCCTCTAAATCCCACCGCAGCCCTCGGACGTCCCGTGGACACCTCCTGACGGCCGACCGGGCATACCGGGCCCCCACCCCGGCCCGACGGGGTGCGCGGGGCCCACATCTCCCTCCCCATGTGTGCTTGCGGAGCCGATCCATGCTCACGACCCTGAACACCCCCTACACCGACACGCGCGCGGCCGACCTGGCCTGGGCCCTGGGGCGCGAGCCGCTTCCCGCACTGGCCACGCTCGATCTGGAACTGGCGGGCGCCAAGCTCCAGTTGCGTCTCCTCGGGGCGTCCCACCAGGTCCTCCTGGAGGAGGAGCGGGGGAGTTGCTCGGAGACCGTGGCGTGCATCGCGGGCAGCAGCACGCCCCTGCCGCTGGGGGTCGCCAAGCGCGTGGGCGCGTGGGAGTACGAGTTCGCGGCCCGGGTGGAGGTGCTCTCGCCCGGCTCGTTCGCGGGCCGCGCCCAGGAGTTGCTGGCCCTGGTCTCCGACCATCCGCACGGCCTCGCCGGTGTCTTCCCCGGCAGCCCGCACGCCTTCACGGCCATGCTGGCCCAGCGCCAGGAGGGGCAGATCCACTGGCGGACCTGGCACGCCTACCCGCAGGACGGCCAGTTGGTGGCCACCCGGACCAAGGTGGGCGCGCGGGTGGCGGCGGCCCTGTGAGGTCCGCGGCCGGCGGCCGTCGCGTCCACCGCCGCCGGGCGGGCGTAAACAAACACCACACGTGTGGGTGACGAACCGCGGTCGGGGCGTGACGTAACGTCACAGCGTGATCGAAGCGCACGCGCCCGCTCCGCCCGGCGCCCCGACGCCCTGGGGCGGTCCCCCCGGCGGCCCCGAAGCCCCGGCGCGGCTGCCCGTCCGGCCGGGCACGGCCAGGTTCCTGGTCCTGGCGGGCGTGTTCGTCTGCGCGGCCTGCGGACTCGTGTACGAGCTCGAACTCGTCGCCCTCGCCTCCTCGTTGATGGGCGACTCGGTCACCGAGGCCTCCGTCGTGCTGTCCGTCATGGTCTTCGCGATGGGCATCGGCTCCCTCGCCGCCAAGCGGCTGTGCGGGCACGCGGCGGCCGGTTTCGGCGCGGTGGAGGCCGTCCTCGCCCTCATCGGCGGATGCAGCCCGATGGTCCTGTACGCCGTGTTCGCCTGGACCGGCGACTGGGGCGGCCTGTGGGCGGGCGGCCCCCGCGTCGTCCTGGTCGCCTTCTCCCTCGCCTGCGGCGTGCTGATCGGCGCCGAGGTGCCGCTGCTGATGGAGCTGATCCAGCGCATCCGCCGCCAGGACGCGGGCGGCGCGGTGGCCGACCTGTTCGCCGCGGACTACGTCGGCGCCCTCGTCGGCGGCCTCGCCTTCCCGTTCCTGCTGCTGCCGCTCCTCGGCCAGCTGACCGGCGCGCTGCTCACCGGCACGGTCAACGTCGTCGTCGGCGGCGCCCTCGTCCTCGGCCTGTTCCACCGGGACCTGTCCCGCCGGGACCGCCGGCTGCTGACGGCCGCCGGCGCCGCCGTCCTGGCGGTCCTCGCCACGGCCGCGGTCCTCGCCGACGACTTCGAACGGGCCGCGCGCCACGCGGTGTACGGCGAGGACGTGCGGGTGGCGCTGCGGACCGGCGTCCACGAGGTCGTCCTCACCGGCGGCGCCGACGGCCGCTCCTTCGGCCTGTTCCTCGACGGCCGGCTGCGGGTCAGCGGCCGCGACGAGCAGCGCTACCACGAGGCGCTGATCCACCCCGCGATGACCGGCCCGCACGCGCGCGTGCTCGTCCTGGGCGGCGGCGACGGCCTGGCCACCCGGGAGGTGCTGCGCCACCCGGGCGTCGGCCGGGTCGACGTCGTCGAACTCGACGCGGGCCTGGCGCGGCTGGCCCGCCGCGACCCGGCGCTGTCCGCGCGCAACGGGCACGCCCTCGACGACCGGCGCGTCCGGGTGCTGACGGCGGACGCCTTCGGCTGGCTGCGCGGGGCGCCCCCGGCGGGGTACGACGTGGTGGTCTCGGACCTGCCGGACCCGGGCATCACGGCGAGCACCAAGCTGTACTCGCAGGAGTTCTACGGCCTGGCGCGGCGGGTGCTGGCCCCCGGCGGGCGGCTCGTGGTGCACGCCGGCCCGGTCTCGACGCGGCCCCGGGCGTTCTGGACGGTGGAGGCGACCCTGCGCGCGGCGGGCCTGCGCACCGCCCCGTACCGCACGGGCGGCCGCCACGCCGGGTTCCCCGCCGGACCCGACCGCACCGCCTCCCGCGCCCCCCGCGACTGGGGTTTCGTCCTGGCCGCCCGCACGGACCCCGCGCTGCGCCTCGCCCCGGGCGGCCCGCGCCCCCGCACGCTCACGGACGCGTCGCTCGCCGCGGACGCCCGGGCCGCCTCCCGCACCCGGGTCCCGGACCTGCCGCCGTCGACCCTGGTCCACCCCCGCTACACGCACTGACCCGCCCGGACCCGGCGGGTGCCGCCCCGGTCCTGGCGCCCGGCGGCGGACGGGGGCGTTCACCCGGGCGGCCGACGGCACCGCGCCCGGCCCGGCCGCCCGCACCGCCCGGGGACGGAGGCCGCCGGCCGGCCGGTGACGCCGGGCGGGGGCCGACGCCGGACCGTGTCCCGGCCGCCGCGGGCCGGGCGCCGCGGGCCGGGGCCGTACCGCGGTGACTTTGCCGCCGGCGGGGGTGCGAGACCCCGTCGGCTGGGTACGCTCCGGTGACATGGAGCACGAGGTGTTCGTTCCGGTCGCGGCCGAGCGGTTGAGGGCGGTGCTGGACGATCCCGCGCGGGTCGCCCGGGCGGTTCCCGGGCTCCAGCAGGACGCCGGGGCCGGCCCCCTCGCTGGGCGGCTGAAGATCCGCGTCGGCGGCCACTCGGTCACCTACCGGGGCGCGTTGCGGCTGACCGGGCGCGAGGCGGGGGCGTACGCCGTCGAGGGCGACGCGAGCGAGGCGCGCGGCACCGGCTCGGTGAAGTTCGCGCTGCGGCTGCGCCTGCGGGACGCGGCGGGCGGCACGGACCTGGCGTTCGACGGTTCGGCCGGTGCGGACGGGCGGATCACGCAGTTCCCGGCGGACGCGGTGGAGGCGGCCGTGAGCCGGCTGCTGAACCGTTTCGCGGAGAACCTGGCGGACGCGGCGCGGGAGGCCGGGCCGGGGGCGGAGGACGAGCCGGAGGCCGAGACGGACGACTACCTCGCCGCCGGGGACTTCGAGCCCCGGGCGACCGATGACTTCGACACCACCCCGGACGCCGACGACAGCCCGGTCCCGCCGCCCGGCGACGGCCGTCAGGCGTCCCCGCCCGGGGGAGACGGCGGTGGCGACAGCGCCCCCGCCGCCGCGGCGGCCGGGGAGCACGCCGCCGGGGAGGACGCGACGGAGGACGCCGCCGGGGAGGACGTGACGGAGGACGCCGCCGGGGAGGACGCGGTGGAGGACGCGGCCCGGCGCGGTGACCCCGTGGCCGAGGCGGCGCACGCGCGCCGGACGATGATCGGGCGCAGCGCCGAGGAGGTGGACCACGCCCCGCCGCGCGGCCGGTACGCCCCCGTCCCCGCCCCGCAGACCGTCAGCCCGCCCACCTCCCTGCGCTGGGCGGCCCCCGCGGCGGCCCTGGCGCTGGCCTCGGCGATCGTCGCGGTCCGGGCCCTGCGCCGGCGGCGGTGAGCGCGGTGGGCGGGTGAGGCCCTCTTGATCACCGCAGTAGGGTCGTCCCGTGAGTAACGAAGACATCACGCTGACCGCGGGTGACGCGGAGGTGACCGTGCAGCCGGGCAACGGCGGCCGGATCGGAGGACTGCGGGTCGGTGGCGTCGAACTGCTCCGCCAGGGCGAGCGGTTCGGGTGCTTCCCGATGGTCCCGTGGTGCGGGCGCGTCCGCGACGGCCGCTTCCGGGACGGCGCCGCCGTCCACCAGATGCCGCTGAACGCCGCCCCGCACGCCATCCACGGCACGGCCCGCGACGGCGCCTGGCGCACCGCCCGCACGGGCCCCGACGAAGCCGTCCTCACCTACGACCTCGTCGCCCCCTGGCCCTACCCCGGCCGCGTCACCCAGGTGGTCCGGCTGACCCCGGACGCCCTGACGCTGACCATGTCCGTGGAGACGTACGAGTCGTCGTTCCCGGCGCAGATCGGCTGGCACCCGTGGTTCCTGCGCAGCCTGGGCGGCGAGGACGTGCGGATCGACTTCCGCCCCGCCTGGCAGGAGGAGCGCGGCGAGGACCACCTGCCCACCGGCCACCGCGTCGACCCGAAGCCCGGCCCCTGGGACGACTGCTTCGGGATGCCCGACGGCGTCGACGTCACCCTGACCTGGCCCGGGCAGCTGGAGCTGAGGGTGACCAGCCCCGAGCAGTGGGTCGTGCTGTACGACGAGCAGGCCGAGGCCGTGTGCGTGGAGCCGCAGACCGGGCCGCCCGACGGGCTGAACACCCTCCCGCGCCTGGTCACGCCGCTGGAGCCGCTGGAGGCCACCACCACCTGGAGCTGGCGCCGCCTTTAAGCTGGCCACCATGAGTGACGTACGCGGCGCGCTGCTGCAGCAGATCAAGGACAAGGCCGTCGTGCACGGCAAGGTGACCCTCTCCTCGGGTCTCGAGGCCGACTACTACGTCGACCTGCGGCGCATCACCCTGGACGGCGAGGCCGCCCCGCTGGTCGGGCAGGTGCTCCTGGACCTGACCGCCGACCTCGACTTCGACGCGGTCGGCGGGCTGACCATGGGCGCCGACCCGGTGGCCGCCGCGATGCTGCACGCCGCCGCCGCGCGCGGGAAGCGCCTGGACGCCTTCGTCGTCCGCAAGGCCGCCAAGGCGCACGGGCTGCAGCGGCGCGTCGAGGGCCCGGGCATCGAGGGCCGCCGGGTCCTGGTCGTCGAGGACACCTCCACCACCGGCGGCTCCCCGCTCACCGCCGTCGAGGCCGTGCGCGAGGCCGGCGCGGAGGTCGTGGCCGTGGCGACCATCGTGGACCGGGCGACCGGCGCCGCCGAGAAGATCCAGGAGGGCGCCGGGGTGCCGTACCTGTTCGCGTACTCCAAGGACGAGCTGGGCCTCGACTGAGGTCCACTCGGCCCAGCCCGCTTCGTCTGGAAAGATGGGCGCGACGATGACGTCGCACCCAAGGTTCTAGGTCAGGGCCGAAACGCACCCAGCACGCCCACCCGCAGATACAAGGAGCGGACAGATGCCCATCGCAACTCCCGAGGTCTACAACGAGATGCTGGACCGGGCGAAGGCGGGGAAGTTCGCCTACCCTGCCATCAACGTGACCTCCACCCAGACCCTGCACGCGGCCCTGCGCGGCTTCGCGGAGGCGGAGAGCGACGGCATCGTCCAGATCTCCACGGGTGGCGCCGAGTTCCTGGGCGGCCAGCACAACAAGGACATGGTGACCGGTGCGGTCGCCCTGGCCGAGTTCGCGCACGTCGTCGCCGAGAAGTACGACGTCAACATCGCCCTGCACACGGACCACTGCCCCAAGGACAAGCTCGACGGGTACGTCCGCCCGCTGCTGGCGATCTCCGAGGAGCGCGTCAAGGCCGGCCGCGCCCCGCTGTTCCAGTCGCACATGTGGGACGGCTCCGCCGAGACCCTGGCCGACAACCTGGCCATCGCCCAGGAGCTGCTGGAGCGCACCCGCGCCGCCCACATCATCCTCGAGGTCGAGATCACCCCGACCGGCGGCGAGGAGGACGGCGTCACCCACGAGATCAACGACTCGCTCTACACCACGGTCGACGACGCGATCCGCACCGCCGAGGCCCTCGGCCTCGGTGAGAAGGGCCGCTACCTGCTCGCCGCGTCCTTCGGCAACGTGCACGGCGTGTACAAGCCGGGCAACGTGGTGCTCCGTCCCGAGCTGCTGAAGGAGCTCAACGAGGGCGTCGCCGCCAAGTTCGGCAAGGCCTCCCCGTTCGACTTCGTCTTCCACGGCGGCTCCGGCTCCTCCGAGGAGGAGATCCTCACCGCGCTGGAGAACGGCGTCGTGAAGATGAACATCGACACGGACACGCAGTACGCCTTCACGCGTCCGATCGCCGACCACATGTTCCGCAACTACGACGGCGTCCTGAAGGTCGACGGCGAGGTCGGCTCCAAGAAGACCTACGACCCGCGCACCTGGGGCAAGCTGGCCGAGGCGTCGATGGCCCAGCGCGTCACCGAGGCCTGCCGTCACCTGCGCTCCACCGGCACGAAGATCAAGTAACACCGCGTCCCGCAGGCGCCCGTCCGCACCGCCGCCGGTGCGGACGGGCGCTTCCGCGTCCGGCGATACTGGGCTCATGTCCATTCACGAGAACCTCCTCGGGGGCCCGCCCCCGACGCACCTCCCCGACGACCCGGGACCGCGCGAGCTGCTCGCCTCCGGCACGACGCCCGCCGAGGTCGCCGCCCGCTACCCGTCCTCCTCGCTGGCCTGGGCCCAGCTCGCCGACGAGGCCTTCGAGCGGGGCGCGGCCGTGGAGTCGTACGCGTACGCCCGTACGGGCTACCACCGCGGGCTGGACGCGCTGCGCCGCAACGGCTGGAAGGGGCACGGCCCGGTGCCCTGGGAGCACGAGCCGAACCGGGGCTTCCTGCGCGCCCTGCACGCCCTCGCCCGCGCCGCCCGCGCCATCGGCGAGCAGGAGGAGGACGAGCGCTGCACCCAGTTCCTGAAGGACTCCTCGCCGACGGCCGCCCAGGTCCTCGGCTGACCGTGTCACCCGTCGGGCCCGCCCGTGACCGGGCGGGCCTTGCGGTGACCGGCGGTTTTGCGCAGGATGCGGGGTGGGGACCGGGGCCCCGTGCCGGTAACGGCAGGGCGGACCGCTACCCGGAGTGCACAACAGGAGACAGCGATGTCCCATGAGGCTCACGCACCGCAGGAGCCCGAGACCCCGCATCTCGATTTCCAGGGCACGACGCCGTACGAGGACTACGTCAAGGCGGACGTGCTCACCCACCTCCAGCAGCCGCTCTCCGACGATCCCGGAGAGATGGTCTTCCTGGTCACCACCCAGGTGATGGAGCTGTGGTTCACCGTCATCGTCCACGAGTGGGAGACCGCCGCGCAGGCGCTGCGCCGCGACGACGTCCCCACCGCGACCGCCGCGCTGAAACGGTCCGTACGGGAGCTGGAGGCGCTGAACGCCTCCTGGAAGCCGCTGGGCCAGCTCACCCCGGCCCAGTTCAACGCGTACCGCGGCGCCCTCGGCGAGGGCTCCGGCTTCCAGTCGGCGATGTACCGCCGCCTGGAGTTCCTGCTCGGCGAGAAGTCCGCGTCCATGCTCGTCCCGCACCGGGGCGCGCCGCGCGTGCACGCCGAGCTGGAGAAGGCCCTGCACGAGCCGAGCCTGTACGACGAGGTGGTCCGGCTGCTGGCACGGCGCGGGTACGACATCCCCGAGGCGGTGCTGCGGCGGGACGTGTCGCGGCGCTACGAGCCGTCGCCGGAGGTGGAGGCGGCCTGGACGGCCGTCTACGAGGGCGACCAGAACGCCGAGCTGACCCGGCTGGGCGAGGCGCTGACCGACGTCGCCGAGCTGGTGTGGCGCTGGCGCAACGACCACCTGGTCGCCACCCGCCGCGCCATGGGCGCCAAGACCGGCACGGGCGGCTCCGCCGGGGTGGCCTGGCTGGAGAAGCGGGCGCAGAAGAACGTGTTCCCCGAGCTGTGGACGGCGCGGTCCCATGTCTGAACTGGCGAGCAGGGCCGAGGAGCTGGACGCGGTCGACGAACTGGCCGCCAAGCGCGCCGAGTTCGTCCTCGACGAGGTGGTGTACCTCGACGGCAACTCGCTGGGCGCGCTGCCGGCCGCGGTGCCCGGCCGGATCGCGGACGTCGTCGCCCGCCAGTGGGGCGAACTGCGCATCCGGTCCTGGGAGGAGAGCGGCTGGTGGACCGCGCCCGAGCGGATCGGCGACCGGATCGCCCCGCTCGTCGGGGCGGCGCGCGGGCAGGTCGTCGTCGGCGACTCGACCAGTGTCAACGTCTTCAAGGCGCTGGTCGGGGCGGTGCGGCTGGCCGGGCCCGGACGCGACGAGATCGTGGTGGACGCGACGACCTTCCCGACGGACGGCTACATCGCCGAGTCGGCGGCCCGGCTGACCGGTCGCACGCTGCGGCCCGTGGCGCCCGCCGAGGTGCCCGGCGTCCTGGGCGACCGCACGGCCGCCGTCCTGCTCAACCACGTCGACTACCGCACGGGCCGGCTGCACGACCTGCCCGGCCTGACGGCGGCGGTGCACGCGGCGGGCGCGTACGCGGTGTGGGACCTGTGCCACAGCGCGGGCGCGCTGCCGGTCGGGCTCGACGAGCACGGCGTCGACCTGGCGGTCGGCTGCACGTACAAGTACCTCAACGGCGGCCCCGGCGCCCCGGCGTACCTCTACGTGCGCCGTGAGCTGCAGGACCGCTTCGACTCCCCGCTGCCCGGCTGGAACTCCCACGCGGAGCCGTTCGGCATGCGCGCCGACTACCGGCCGGCCCCCGGGGCCCTGCGCGGCCGGGTCGGCACCCCGGACATCCTCTCCATGCTCGCCCTGGAGGCGGCCCTGGAGGTCTGGGACGGGGTGTCGGTCGAGGCGGTGCGGGCCAAGTCCCTGGCGCTGACGGACTTCTTCCTGGAGTGCGTGGCGGAGTACGTGTCCGCGGGCCGGGTCGAGTGCCTGACGCCGTCGGCGCACGCCGAGCGGGGCAGCCAGGTCGCGCTGCGCTGCGCGGACGCGGGCCCGGTGATGGCGCGGCTGGTCGAGCGGGGCGTGGTCGGCGACTTCCGCGCGCCCGACGTGCTGCGGTTCGGCTTCACGCCGCTGTACGTGGGGTTCGCGGAGGTGGAGCGGGCGGCGCGGGTGCTGGCGGAGGTGCTGGCGGGGGCGGGGTAGCCGGGACGGGTCAGCCGGGGGTGGACGGCGCCCCGGTGACGTACACCCCCGCCGACGCGGCGGCGAACGCGGCGCGGGCCGCGCGGTCGGCGGCGGCCGGGTCGGGCGGCGTGCCGGTGGTCAGCAGGGCGTAGTACAGCGGTGCCGACACGGCCCGCACCACCGCCGCCGCGTCGGTCCCGGCCGGCAGCTCGCCGCGCGCCACCCCCCGCTCCACGCAGGGCGCCCACTCGGCGACCCGGACGTCGTAGAACCGGCGCAGGGCCTGTGCCGTCCGCGCGTCGCAGGCCGCCGCGGCGATCACCGCGCGGAACAGGGCGCCCTGCCGGGGGTCGGCGAGGGTGCGCTGGACCAGTGAGGCGTTGGCGCGCAGGTCGCCGAGGACCGAACCGGTCTCCGTGCGGGGCAGCGACTGCTCGGCCATGTCCTGGAGCAGGTCGGCCACCAGGCCCGTCACCGAGCCCCAGCGCCGGTACACGGTCGTCTTGCCGACCTTCGCCCGCCGGGCGACGTCCGCGAGGTCGAGGTGGGCGAAGCCCTGCTCGGCCAGCACGTCACCGGCGGCCCGCAGGACGGCCGCCCGGACGCGCGCGGTACGTCCTCCGGGGCGCAGGGTGCCGGGTTCGGCGGGCATGGCGGCCTCCTTGGCGGGGGCGGTCCGGCGGGCGGGCGCACGGTGCCGGCGGGCGGTGGCGAGGGGCGCCGGGGGTCCCGGGCGGCCGGCGCGGCCGGGCCGGGGCGGGAGGCCAGCGTAACGGAACGGCCGAACCGTTTGCCTCTTCACCGAGCGTCACGTCCCCGTGTCCACGCACGTCACCCGCCTGGTACCGTCCCGCCGACGGCCGCATACTCCCCTGGTCCGCCGCCATACGTTTCATCGCTGAGAGGTTGGAGCATGACGGACGACGCCGCAGCAATCCGGGCCGCCGCCGAGGAGAAGTCGCTCTTCTCGCACCCGCCCGTCGCCCCCGGCACCACCGTGGCCTACGGCGACCACCCCGACCAGGTGATCGACCTCCACGCCCCGCGCCAGGGGGACGGACCGGCCCCGCTGGTCGTCGTCCTGCACGGCGGTGCCTGGCGCGCCCCCTACGACCGCCGGCACACCAGCCCCTTCGCGGACTTCCTGGCCCGCCGGGGCTTCGCGGTGGCCAACGTGGAGTACCGGCGCGGGGCGGGTGACGAGGCCGGGCGCGGTGCGGGGGACGGCGGCGCGGTCGCGGGCCGGTGGCCGGACGTCCTCGACGACGTCGCCGCCGCGCTGGACGCGCTGCCCGCCCTGGTCCGGGACGCGCTGCCGCAGGCCGACCCGCGCCGCACGGTCGTCACCGGCCACTCCGCCGGCGGCCACCTGGCGCTGTGGGCCGCCGCCCGGCACCTGCTGCCCGCCGACGCCCTCTGGCGCACCGACCGCCCGGCGCCGCTGCGCGGCGTGGTCGCCCTCGCCCCGATCGCCGACCTCGCGGTCGCCGACAAGCTGGACGTGTGCGGGGGAGCGGTACGGCAGCTGCTCGGCGGCGACGAGCCGTTCGCCGAGCGGCGGCCGTACGCCGACCCGGCGCTCCTGCTGCCCACCGGCATCGCGACCACCCTCGTCCAGGGCCGCGCCGACCTCGTCGTCCCGCAGGCGGTGGCCGAGTCGTACGCGGACGCGGCGGCGAGGGCGGGCGAGGTGGTGGGGCTGACGCTGCTGGAGGACGTCGGCCACTTCCCCCTCGTCGATCCGGCGGCGGACGCGTGCGCGGTGGTGGGGGAGGAGATCGCGCAGCTGGCGTGGTGAGGCGGGGGGCCGGGGGCGGCGGACCCGTGGGACCACCGCGCCCGCCGGTGGTACGCGCCCGCCCGTAGTACCTGAGAGGGATGCCGCAGGACCCCTCTCACAGGGGACGCCTCCGGTACGGGCCTGCCCCTACCGTTTGGTACGTGACCGAGACGACCCAGACGCACGTGATGCCCCCGGGGCACGGGGACAAGCCGCGCAGCCCCGAGTTCCGGCTGGCCGCGGACGCCCTGCGCGGGCTGCGGCAGGACCTGCTCCACGACGCCTTCGCCTACCGCCCGCTGCCGCGCATGCGCGTCGACGGCCCGCTCACCGGGCGGCTGCCCGGCCGGCTGCGGGAGTACGCCGCCTGGACACCGCACGCGGTGATCGCCGTGGTGGCCCTGCTCACCCTGATGATCTCCGGCATCGACACGGGGGCGGGCCTTCTCCTGATCGGCCCGGTCGGGGCGCTCCCCGTCCTGCTGACCCTGGTCCGGCCGGTCGGGGCCTTCTGGCTGTCCATGGCCGCCACCCCGGTCGCCGCCCTCTTCGGCAGCGAGTGGGACGACTGGCCGTGGCGGCCCGGCAGCTTCGCCTGCCACCTGGCGGTGCTGACCGTCGTGGCCCTGCGGACCCGGCCGCGGACCGCCGCGCACATGTGGGTGGTGACCGCGGCCTACGGCCTCCTGGCGGAGGCGGCGTTCGGCTCCGGTCACTACTACGGCACCAACACCGCCCCCATGCTGGTCGTCTCCGCGCTGATCCTGCTCTGCGTGGCCCTCCGGCACATCCGCCGCGACGCCCGGCAGGAGGTCACCGCCCAGCAGACGGTGACCGCGCGGGAGCGCTCCCGCCGCACGCTGCTGGAGGAGCGCACGACGATCGCCCGCGAGCTGCACGACGTCGTCGCCCACCACATGTCGGTGGTCGCCATCCAGGCGGAGGCCGCGCCCTACCGGGTGGAGAACCCGCCGCCGGAGCTGGAGAAGGCGTTCGCCACCATCCGGGAGAACGCGGTGGCGGCCCTGACCGAACTGCGCCGCGTGCTGGGCGTGGTGCGCGCCGAGGACTACGAGGCGCCGGACGCCCCGCAGCCCACCCTCGCCGACCTGGACGGCCTGCTCGACAACGTGCGGGACGCCGGCCTCGCCGTCGAGAAGGTGGTGACCGGCGCGGTGCGCGAACTGCCGCAGGGCGTGGAGCTGTCGGCGTACCGGATCGTGCAGGAGGCGCTGAGCAACACCCTGCGCCACGCGCCCGGCGCGAGCGCCCGCGTCGAGATCGGCTACGTCCTGGGCGGTCTGGGCCTGCGCATAGTCAACGGCCCGCCGCCCGAGCCGTCGCTGGTGAAGCCCTCGCCCGGTGCCGGGCACGGCATCACCGGCATGCGGGAGCGGGTCTCCATGCTCGACGGCGTGATGACGGCGGGCCCGGCGGACGACGGCGGGTACGAGGTGACCGTGTTCCTGCCGGTCGCGGCGGTGAGCGAGGGTGCGGCATGACCATCCGGGTCCTGATCGCGGACGACCAGATGATGGTCCGCGAGGGCTTCTCCGTCCTGCTGAACGCGATGCCGGACATCGAGGTCGTCGGCGAGGCCGTCAACGGCCGGGAGGCCGTCGCCAAGGTCCGCGAACTCGCCCCGGACGTCGTCCTGATGGACATCCGCATGCCCGAGCTGAACGGCATCGAGGCGACCCGGGAGATCGTCGCCGCCGACGGCACGGCGAAGGTGCTGGTGCTCACCACCTTCGACCTCGACGAGTACGTGTACCAGGCGCTGCGGGCGGGTGCCTCCGGCTTCCTGCTGAAGGACGCCTCGGCACGCCGGCTCGCCGAGGGGGTACGGGTGGTGGCCTCGGGGGAGGCCCTGCTCGCGCCGTCCGTGACCAGGCGTCTGATCACGGAGTTCTCCAAGATCTCCGGCGGCCCGCGCCCGATGCCCTCCGCGCGGGCGGCGTACGGCGACCTGACCGAGCGGGAGACGGAGGTGCTGGTGCTGATCGCGCAGGGCCTGTCGAACGCGGAGATCGCCGAGCGGCTGGTGGTCGCCGAGTCGACGATCAAGACGCATGTGAGCCGGATCCTGGTGAAGCTGGGCCTGCGGGACCGCACGCAGGCGGCGGTGTTCGCGTACGAGGCACGGCTGGTGACGCCGGGCTGAGGCGCGGACCGGCCCGGCCGGCCGGTCACCCCTGGTCAGACGGGGGACCACCGGGCTACCGTCCGTCCATGGCAGCCCCTTCCGTCCTCGCGTTCGACCCGTGGGACCCGGCGTTCCTCGCCGACCCCTACCCCGCCTACGCCGAGCTGCGCGCCCGGGGCCGGGTGCACTGGTTCGAGCCCACCCGCCAGTGGCTCGTGCCGCACCACGCGGACGTCTCGGCGCTGCTGCGCGACCGGCGTCTGGGCCGGACGTACCAGCACCGGTTCACGCACGAGGAGTTCGGCCGCACCGCGCCGCCGCCGGAGCACGAGCCGTTCCACACGCTCAACGACCACGGGATGCTCGACCTGGAGCCGCCGGACCACACCCGGATCAGGCGCCTGGTGTCGAAGGCGTTCACCCCGCGCACGGTGGAGCGGCTCAAGCCGTACGTGCGGGAGCTGGCCGACGACCTGGTGTCCCGGCTGGTCGCGGCGGGCGGCGGCGACCTGCTGACGGACGTGGCCGAGCCGCTGCCGGTCGCGGTGATCGCCGAGATGCTGGGTGTCCCGGAGGCGGACCGGGCCCCGCTCCGCCCCTGGTCGGCGGACATCTGCGGGATGTACGAGCTGAACCCGTCGCGGGAGACGGCGCAGAAGGCGGTCAGGGCGTCGGTGGAGTTCTCGGAGTACCTGCGCGGGCTGATCGCCGAGCGGCGCAAGGAGCCGGGGGACGACCTGGTCTCGGGCCTGATCGCGGCCCACGACGAGGACGACCGCCTCACCGAGCAGGAGATGATCTCGACCTGCGTGCTGCTGCTCAACGCGGGCCACGAGGCGACGGTGAACGCCACGGTCAACGGCTGGTGGGCGCTGTTCCGCAACCCCGGGCAGCTGGCGGCGCTGCGCGCGGACCACGCGCTGGTGCCGGCGGCGGTGGAGGAACTGATGCGGTACGACACGCCGTTGCAGCTGTTCGAGCGGTGGGTGCTGGACGACATCGAGATCGACGGGACGGTGATCCCGCGCGGCTCGGAGGTCGCCCTGCTCTTCGGTTCCGCCAACCACGACCCGGCGGTGTTCACCGGGCCCGAGCGGCTCGACCTGACCCGCGGGGACAACCCACACATCTCCTTCAGCGCCGGCATCCACTACTGCATCGGCGCCCCGCTGGCCCGCATCGAACTGGCGGCGTCCATGACGGCCCTGCTGGAGAAGGCCCCTTCCCTGAGCCTGGCGGCGGAGCCGCGGCGCAAGCCGAACTTCGTGATCCGGGGGCTGGAAGGGCTCCGCGTGACGACGGGGTGACGGCGGGGATGACACGACAGGGCCCGTCGGCCGCCGCCGGGCCCGTTCGGCCCGGCCTGTGGCCGCCCCCTGCCCCGGCGCGGAACGGCCCCCGGACCGGCCTGACGCCCCGCGCCCGCCCGGCCCTTCCTCACCACCCGGGCCCGCCTGGGCGTGGCCGCCCGGCCCGGCCCCGGCCGCGAGCCGCCCGGCCGGCCTGACGCCCCGCGCCCGGCCGGCCCCACCAGCACCGCCCGAGTCGCCTGCCGTTCCCCACCGGGCCGGGCGAAGCCCTCGCCCCTGCCTCCCCACCAGGCCCCGGCGCCCGGCCGAAATCCTCCACCCCGGCCGCGTCCCCCACCCCCTGCGCCCTCATATCCCGTCTCCGCGCCCCCGCCGGTCCGCAGCCCACGAGGACGGCCGCCGAATCCAACAGCACCGGGACGGGCGGCCACCGCATCCCACCGCCCGGCAGCTTCGGCAGGTGGCTGAAGGGGGAGGGGTTCAGGACGGCTCGGGGGAGGTCCAGTGCCGGTCCGACCAGGCTGAGCGGCAGCACCGCCCCGGCGACCGCCCGGGCCGCCGGGCCGCCCGGGGCACCACCCCGTACGGCAGGACCGCCACCCCGCCGATCACCCACACCGCGGCCACCGCACCGGGCACGCCCCGAGGCCGGGCCCGGCCTGCCTGCCGTGGCCCACGGCGGGACCGAGGCCGGCGAGCGGCACGAGCGGCACGAGCGGCACCGTGCCGCCGAAGGCCACCGCCAGGTGCCCCGCAGCCCACCGCAGCCGCCCCACCGGGTGGGCCGGTACCGGCTCGGCACGGCCCGGCGGTCTCCTCGCCGTGCAGGCGCAGCACGGACGCCAGGGACACCCGGGAGGCGGCGGCGTGCCCCGGGTTCCGCACCGGCTCCCCGGCCGCCTCGTGGTACCGGCCCACCGGCGCCCCTGCCCGGACGGCCGGCCCTCTCCGGACACGCCGGCGGCCGGGCGGGCGGCGTACCGGGGACCCGCCGGGCGGAGCCCCAGGGCTTCCGCACCTCACCGCCCCGGCAGCACCAGCCCCAGCGCCTCCTCCCGCACCGTCCAGGTCCGTATCCCCACCGGGCCCGAGACCGTCGCGTCCGCGCGGTAGCGGAAGTGGGCGCCGGAGACGGTCACCGTGCGGCCCCGCGCCAGCAGTGGGGAGGCCTCCGCCCCGACGGACACCGGGCGCACCTCCACCTCGGCCACCCCCGCGGCGCCCGGCGTCACCGACACCGCCTCCACCGGCTGGTCCAGGTCGACGAGCGTCTCGCCGTCCACCTCGACCCGCAGCCGGGACGGCCCGGCCACCGGCGCGGACGCCACGCGGGACGGCCGGGCCGGCACCAGCGTCCGGACGAGCGACTGGCAGGTCCGCAGCCACGGGTGCCCGGCCGCACCGGCCGGGGCCTCCTCGGGGTCCGCCTGCCACGGGTCCGCCCGGACCGGCGGGATCCGCAGCGCGCCGAGCACCACCCCGTCGCTGTCGTCGACCAGCAGGTCCAGCCGCCGCTCCGCGCCCTCCAGCGCCGCCCGCGCCGCCGCCACCGCCCCGGCCGGCACCCCCAGCGAGCGGGCGAGGCTCTGCGCGCTCCCGACCGGCACCAGCGACAGGGCACATCCGGCCAGCTCCCGCTGCCGGTGCAGCACCGACACCGCGCGGATCAGGGCCCGGTCGTCGCCGATCACCACGGGCCGCCGGGACCCCCGCCGGGCGAGCGCCCGGGCGAACTCCTCCGGGCTGTCCGGCAGGCACACCTTGGTGGCCGCACCCGCGCTGAGCACGTCTTTCGCGATCCGTACGGACTCGCTGTCCGTCCGACGGGCGACCGGGTCGATGACCACCAGCAGCTGTTCGGACGTCGCGGAAGTCGCCACCTCGGTCCTGCCTCGCTTCCTCGGGTAGCATCTTTGTGCAAGAGCCCCTTGCGCTATTGCGCCAGGGGCTTCGTCTATTCCGGGGCATCCGGTCCGACGGTTGGCGGCCAACGGTGGTCGCGGTGCACGCGGCGGGAACCCTCCGCGTACGCCCCTGACCATGGACATGCCCCGCCCGGAAGGGGTGTACGCGCGTGCCCGCACTTGTGCTGCTCGGTGCTCAGTGGGGTGACGAAGGCAAGGGAAAGGCGACGGACCTCCTCGGTGGTTCCGTCGATTATGTGGTGCGCTACCAGGGCGGCAACAACGCCGGCCACACGGTAGTCGTGGGCGACCAGAAGTACGCCCTCCACCTGCTCCCTTCCGGAATCCTGTCCCCCGGCTGCACGCCGGTCATCGGCAACGGCGTCGTCGTCGACCCGTCGGTCCTGCTCTCCGAGCTGAGCGGTCTGAACGAGCGTGGCGTCGACACGTCCAAGCTCCTGATCAGCGGTAACGCGCACATCATCACGCCGTACAACGTCACGGTCGACAAGGTGACGGAGCGTTTCCTCGGCAAGCGGAAGATCGGCACCACCGGCCGCGGCATCGGCCCGACCTACGCCGACAAGATCAACCGCGTCGGCATCCGCGTGCAGGACCTGTACGACGAGTCGATCCTGACGCAGAAGGTCGAGGCGGCCCTCGACGTCAAGAACCAGATCCTCACCAAGCTGTACAACCGGCGTGCGATCGCCGTCGAGCAGGTGGTCGAGGAGCTGCTGGGCTACGCGGAGAAGCTGCGCCCGTACGTCGCCGACACCGTCCTGGTGCTCAACCAGGCGCTGGAGGAGGACAAGGTCGTCCTGTTCGAGGGCGGCCAGGGCACCCTGCTGGACATCGACCACGGCACGTACCCCTTCGTCACCTCGTCCAACCCGACCGCGGGCGGCGCCTGCACGGGCGCGGGCGTGGGCCCGACGAAGATCAGCCGGGTGATCGGCATCCTCAAGGCGTACACGACCCGGGTCGGCGCCGGTCCGTTCCCGACCGAGCTGTTCGACGAGGACGGCGAGGCGCTGCGCCGCATCGGCGGCGAGCGGGGCGTGACCACGGGCCGCGACCGGCGCTGCGGCTGGTTCGACGCGGTCATCGCCCGCTACGCGACCCGCGTGAACGGCCTGACCGACTTCTTCCTCACCAAGCTCGACGTCCTCACCGGCTGGGAGCAGATCCCGGTCTGCGTGGCCTACGAGATCGACGGCCGGCGCGTCGAGGAGCTCCCGTACTCCCAGACGGACTTCCACCACGCCAAGCCCGTCTACGAGATGCTGCCGGGCTGGAACGAGGACATCAGCAAGGCGAAGACCTTCGCCGACCTGCCGAAGAACGCCCAGGCGTACGTGAAGGCGCTGGAGGAGATGTCCGGCGCCCCGATCTCCGCGATCGGCGTGGGCCCGGGCCGCGACGAGACGATCGAGATCAACTCGTTCATCTGACGCACCCCGGGTCCGCCCGCCGCCCCCGTGCCCGCGGGGGACGGCGGGCGGACCCGTGGAGAGGGGTGCCGCGGCGCGCGGGGCGGCCCGCGGGTGCCCGCGCCCGGCGGACCGGCTCAGCTGAACACGATCATCGACCCCTGCGCCAGGCTCCGCGTCGCCGCCGCGTGCAGCCCCAGCCAGACGTGGCGTTCGCGGGCGAAGGGGCTGGGGTCGTAGGGAGCGGGGACGGCCGGCTCCTCCAGCTCGGTCGGGGCGAGGGGGGCCCGGGGCGCGGCCGGCGGGTTGGCCGGGTCGATGCCCAGGGACGGGGCGACGTACTCCAGCTCCCGCAGCAGGGCGTGGGAGGAGCCCAGCGGGCCGCCCGCCGCCATCAGGTCGTCGTCGGCCAGCGGGTGCGGGAAGTCGACGGGGACGTAGGCGCCCGCGTGGTCGTAGTGCCAGACGAGGTGGGACTGCTGGGCCGTCGACTCGAACATCTCCAGCAGCTGCTCGTAGTCGCCGCCCAGTTCGTCGACGGGCGTGACGGGCAGTCCGCAGACCTGGAGCAGGTAGGCGCGGCGCAGGAAGTGCAGGGCGTCGTAGTCGAAGCCGGCCACCGGGGCCACCTCGCCGGACAGCCCCGGCATGTACTGGTACACCGGCACCGGGGGCAGCCCGGACTCGGCGAGCACCTTGTTGTATTGCGCGAGTTCCTCGGCGAACGGGTTGTCGGGCGTGTGGCACAACACGTCGACGAGCGGTACCAGCCACAGGTCACAGGCCAAAAGAGGGCTCCTCACACAGCGACGCGGCAACCCGGCGGCAACGGCGCGGGCAGTGGTTTCGTCAAGGCGGGCTTCGCAGGGTCAGCAGGTTAATCGGTGCGTGCCCGTCCCATACCCCTCCCGGTGATCCTCAGCCCTGCGCCAGCCCTTCGATGAGGGCGAGGGAGTGGGCGTCGTACGCGTCGACGAGGGAGCGGGCGGCCCGGCCGTCGCGCCGCGCCAGGGCGTCGGCCAGCTCCGTGTACCCGGCCCACAGCCGGCCGCGCAGGTCGGCCAGCCGGCGCAGGTGCTGCACCGCGCACACCCAGGTCTGCACGCGCAGCCGGTGCAGGAAGTCCGAGAGGTGGGGGTTGCCGAACAGGGCGGCCAGCTCCCGCCAGAACCTCAGGTCGTAGCCGATCAGGACGGTCAGGTCGCCGGCGGCGGCGGCGCGCTGCGCCTCCTCGCCGCGGCGCCGCACCCCGGCGAGCGCGGCGGCGGTCTGCGGGTCGCCGGGCGGCGCGGAGCGCGCCCGGCCCTCGGCGAGGGCGTGGAACATCCCGCCGATGACCAGGCTGCGGGCCTCGATCATGCCGCGGAAGTCGTCGGGGGAGTACTCGTGCACGCGGAACCCGCGGTGCTGGTCGGCGTCGAGCAGCCCCTGCGCGGACAGGTCGACCAGCGCCTCGCGCACGGGGGTGGCGGAGACGCCGTACTGGTCGGCGATCTCCTTGACCGTGAACTCCTGGCCCGGTTGCAGCCGCCCCGCCAGCACCTCGTCGCGGAGCGCGTCGGCGATCTGCTGCCGCAGGGTGCTGCGGGTCACGGCACCGGTGCCGCCGCTGCGGTGGCCGGGCATGGTCGGGCGTCTCCTCGTCGCGTTCGGGTGGCGTGCGCGTACATGTGTACGGGCACGCCACCTTACGCGTTCGAATCCCGTTCGGCGCCCCTGCCGGGCGCGGGGTCACTCCGTGTGCTCGTCCGCCACCGTCAGCGCCGCGTCCAGCGCCGCCAGACCCTCCTTGACCTCGGCCTCGGTGATGGTGCACGGGGGGACGACGTGGGTCCGGTTCATGTTCACGAAGGGCCACAGGCCGTGCGCCTTCGCGGCGGCGGCGAAGGCGGCCATCGGGGCGTTGGCCTCGCCGGCCGCGTTGTACGGGACCAGCGGCTCGCGGGTCTCCCGGTTCTTCACCAGGTCCAGGGCCCAGAACATGCCGACGCCGCGCACCTCGCCCACCGACGGGTGCCGCGCGGCCAGCTCGCGCAGCCCCGGCCCGACGACCCGGGCCCCGAGGTCGGCCGCGTGCTCGACGACGCCCTCCTCGGCCATGACGCCGATCGTGGCGACGGCCGCGGCGCAGGCCAGCGGGTGCCCGGAGTAGGTCAGGCCGCCCGGGTAGGGGCGGCGGGCGAAGGTCCGCGCGATCTCCTCGGAGATGGCGACGCCGCCCAGCGGCACGTAACCGGAGTTGACGCCCTTGGCGAAGGTCATCAGGTCCGGCACGACCCCGGACAGGTCCGCCGCGAACCACGTCCCGGTCCGCCCGAAGCCCGCCATGACCTCGTCGAGCACGAAGACGATGCCGTGCCGGTCGCAGATCTCCCGCACTCCGGCCAGGTAGCCCGGCGGCGGCACCATGATCCCCGCGGTCCCCGGGATCGTCTCCAGGACGATCGCGGCGACGGTCGAGGGCCCCTCGAAGGCGATCGTCGTCTCCAGGTGCTCCAGCGCCCGCGCGCACTCCTCCTCCTCGGTCCGCGCGTAGAAGCGGGAGCGGTAGAGGAAGGGCGCCCAGAAGTGCACGACGCCCGCGGTGCCGCTGTCGCTGGCCCAGCGGCGCGGGTCGCCGGTGAGGTTCACGGCCTGCTGGGTGCCGCCGTGGTAGGAGCGGTACGCCGTGAGCACCTTCGGGCGGCCCGTGTGCAGCCGGGCCATCCGCACCGCGTGCTCCACGGCGTCCGCGCCGCCGTTGGTGAAGAAGATCTTGTCCAGGTCGCCGGGCGTCCGCTCGGCGATCAACCGGGCCGCCTCCGAGCGCGCCTCGACGGCGAAGGCCGGGGCGAAGGTCGTCATCGTCGCGGCCTGCTCCTGGATCGCGGCGACGACCTTCGGGTGCTGGTACCCGATGTTGGTGTAGACGAGCCCGCTGCTGAAGTCGAGGTAGCGCTTGCCGTCGTAGTCCCAGAAGTACGACCCCTCCGCGCCGGCGACGGCGAGCGGGTCGATGAGCTCCTGGGCGGACCAGGAGTGGAAGACGTGCGCACGGTCCGCGGCCTTCACGGCCGCGCCGGCCCGGGGATTCGGCTGAGGGGTCATGCGGGCGAGCCTAGGTGTCCGCCCTGCGGACGCGGTATCGGCGTCCTGTCTGCGGTGGGCGGCTTTCCGCGACAGGTTGTCCAACGCGGCGGCCCGCCTCGATTGACAGCATGCTGCGTCAGTGACAGCATGCTGTCATGAGCTTCGGGCCCGAGGAGGAGCCATGAACGCCAGCGCCGGCCGCGACCGCAAGCCCGTGCACCTCGCCGTGTACGACACCCTGGCCGACTGGGAGACGGGCCACACCACCGCCCACCTCGCCCGCGCCGGGTACGAGATCATCACCGTCGGCCCGTCCGCCGCCCCGGTCACCAGCATCGGCGGCCTGCGCGTCCAGCCCGGCACCGCGCTGGACGACCTGCGGCCCGAGGACAGCTCCCTGCTGATCCTGCCGGGCGCCGACCTGTGGGACACGGGCGACGACCTCGCGCCCTTCGCCCGCAAGGCCCGCGCGTTCCTGGACGCCGGCGTGCCCGTCGCCGCGATCTGCGGGGCCACCGCCGGCCTGGCCCGCGAGGGCCTGCTCGACGACCGGGCCCACACGAGCGCGGTCCCCTTCTACCTGGCCGCGACCGGCTACCGGGGCGGCGAGCGGTACGTCGAGGCCGACGCCGTCGCCGACGGGGGCCTGGTCACCGCCGGCCCCACCGACCCCGTCGCCCTGGCCCGCGAGGTCCTCCGGCTGCTCGGGGTGTACGACGGGGAGCTGCTGGACGCCTGGTACCGGCTGTTCCACGACTCCGACCCGGAGGCGTACGCCGTGCTGGCGAAGGCCGGGGCGGCATGAGCCGGCAGACCCAGGACCTGCTCAGCCGCGGCGCCCTCGGGGTCTTCCGGCTCAACGGGCAGTTCCTCGCGGTGGCCGAGGAGCTGGCGCGGCCCGCCGGGCTCACCGCCGCCTGGTGGCAGGTGCTCGGCGCGGTCCTGCGCGAGCCGCTGCCCGTCTCCGGCATAGCCCGGGCCATGGGCATCACCCGGCAGAGCGTGCAGCGCGTCGCCGACCTGCTGGTGGAGCGCGGCCTGGCCGAGTACCGGCCCAACCCCGCCCACCGCCGGGCCAAGCTCCTCGCCCCGACCGAGGAGGGCCGCGCGGCCGTCTCCCGCATCGACCCCGGCCACGCGGCCTTCGCCGACCGGCTGGCGAAGGCCTGCGGCGAGGCCGAGCTGGCGCGGGCGGTGCACGTCCTGGAACGGCTGTCGGCGGTGCTCGACGAGCTCGGCCCGCCCGTCTCCGTACCGGTACGGGCCGTTACGGAACCGTAGAGACGGCCCCGGCCCCGCCCCGCTGACCCGGCACTATTCTCGGTCTGTCGCACAGGCGCGTAACGGGGGAGGGGCGCGGCCATGGAGATGCTGGGGCCCGGGGATCCGCACCGGATCGGCGCGTACCGGCTGCTGGCGCGGCTCGGCGCGGGAGGCATGGGGTACGTCTACCTGGCCCGGTCGGACCGGGGGCGCACCGTCGCCGTGAAGCTGGTGCGCGAGGAGCTGGCGCGGCAGGAGGAGTTCCGGGCGCGGTTCCGGCAGGAGGTGCGGGCCGCGCGGCGGGTCGGCGGGCACTGGACGGCGCCGGTGCTGGACGCGGACACCGAGGCCGCCGTCCCCTGGGTCGCCACCGGATACGTCGCCGGGCCCAGCCTCCAGCAGGTCGTCGGCTCCGACCACGGGGCGCTGCCCGAACGCTCGGTGCGCATCCTCGCGGCCGGGCTCGCGCACGCGCTGAAGGACGTCCACGCCGCCGGCATCGTGCACCGCGACCTGAAGCCGTCCAACGTGCTGGTGACCATCGACGGCCCCCGCGTCATCGACTTCGGCATCGCGCGGGCCCTGGAGACCGTCGCCGGCGACGGGCTGACCCGCACCGGCGCGCTCGTCGGGTCGCCCGGCTTCATGGCCCCCGAGCAGGTGCGCGGCGACCGGATCACGCCCGCCTGCGACGTCTTCTGCCTCGGCTCGGTCCTCGCGTACGCCGCGACCGGCAGACTGCCCTTCGGCACCGCCGACAGCGGCGTGCACGCCCTGATGTTCCGCATCGCGCAGGAGGAGCCCGACCTGGAGGGCGTCCCCGAGGGCATCGCCGACCTGGTGCGCGCCTGCCTGCGCAAGGACCCGGCCGCCCGGCCCGCCCTCGGCCGCATCCTGGAGCGCACGGGCGCGGACGACACGGTCGCCGACGGCCGCTCCCGCGACCCCTGGCTGCCCGGCGCGCTGGTGGCGCAGCTGGGCCGGCACGCCGTGCGGCTGCTGGACACGGAGGACCCGGAGACGCGGCCGGCCCCCGCCGGCCGAGAGGAGGACCGGACGGAGGACCGGGCGGAGGACCGGGCCCCCTCGGACCGGCAGCCCGGGCGGGCGCCGCAGCCCCCCGCCTTCGGCCCGGCCGTCCGGCCGGCCCCCGCGGCCACCCCCGAGCACGCCCCGGCCGCCGACTCCGCGCCGGGCCCCGCCCTCCCTCCGGCCCCGGCCGCGCCCCCCGCCGCACCGGTCCCCGGCACCCCGGGCCGCCCGGGTGACGGCGTGCCGCTCGACCACCTGCCCACCCTGGCCGCCGGACCGGCCCCGGGCACACCCCCGCCGGGCCCGGCCCCGTCGTACGGCGTGCCCCAGCAGCACCCGCAGCCGCCCGGCCACGGGTATCCCGACGCCCCTCGGTACCCGGCCGCTCCGTACGGCGGCGCCGGCCCCACCCCGCCGTACGGACCGCCGTCCTTCGGCCCGGCCGCGCCCTACGGCCCGGGTCAGGAGCCGCCGCGCCGCGACGGCCGGTCCACCGCGCTGCTCGTCGTGATCGCGCTGGTCGTGGCGCTCGCCGCGGGCGGCTCGGTGTACGCGCTGATGGACGGCGGCGACGCCGACCGGGCCGACGGCGACCCCACCACCACGCCCACCACCGGCGCGCCCACGACCCCCGGCCCCACCACGCCCGGCCCGTCCCCGTCGACCGCCGGGCCGACCGCCTCGGTCCCGGCGGACGGCGCGGTCCCGGCGGCGTACCTCGGCACCTGGAGCACGACCGTCGACAACGCGGACGGCGAGCACACCCGCCGGCTGACCCTCCGTCAGGGGGAGGTGGGCGACACGGTGCTGTCCCTGGTCGCCGACGGGCCCACCGCGAACGGCACCTACCACTGCGTGTTCGAGGCCGAGCTCGCCGCCGCCCCGGCCGGCGGCGGGCCGCTGGAGATCGGCCCGTCCGGCGTCACCGTCGGGCAGCCGCGCACCGCCTGCACACCGGGCGGCGCCACCGAGGTCACCCTGCTGCCGGACGGCACGCTCCGGCGCGTGAACACCGGCAGCGGCGAGGAACTGACGTACACCCGGCAGTGACCGGGCCGCCGGTGCGGGGCGGTTGAACAGCGGGAGAACATCGGCGCACACCTGTACCGCGCCCGCCGGCACGGCCGTACGGTGATCACCCGATCGGACACCGGGCAGTCGCGGGGGCATCCAGGTGGAGCTGCTGAACGCGGAGAACCTCGTCGCCATCGGGACGGCGGTGCTCGGCATCGCCGCCTCCGGCGTGATGGTCTGGTACGAGCGCCGGGTGCCGCGCCGCAAACGCATCGGCTACCGGGTGCAGATGGACAACCCCATCGGCGACGACGTGCGCTCGGGCCGGGCCAACGTACGGCTCGGACTGTTCGACGAGGCGCCCGTCATGGCCGACGCCACCCTCGTCCTGCTGCGCGTCGAGAACGACGGCTCGCAGGGCATCGACCGGGACGACTACACGGGGCCCGAGGCGCACGGCCTGACCGCGGTGTTCACCGGCCGCACGATCCGCGGGGTCTCGGTCACCCAGCCCTCGCACGCCGACCACCTCATGGACCACTTCACCGCGGCCCGGGGCTTCGGCTACGAGGGCGGCACCCTGCGCATACCGCGCGTCCCGCTGAACCGGGGCGACCACTTCAAGCTGCTCGTGCTGCTGTCCGGCGGCGACGTGGGCGACGCGATACGGCTGACCGGCGGCCTCAGGGACGGCGAGGTGCACCCCAACCGCAGCGCCACCCCCGACGACAAGGCGCCGGTGTTCAGCCGGCCGGCCCGGGTGTTCACGGCCCTGCTCACCGCCTCCGTCCTGGTGCTCGCGGGCATCATCGTGCTGCGCGACGGCAGCCGGCCGCCGATCGGCTGCGAGCGGGGCACGCTGACGGTGGTCGGCTCGACCGCCTTCGCCCCGGTCCTGCGGACGCTGGCCCGCGAGTACGAGAAGGACTGCGCGGGCGCCGACATCACCGTCGAGGCGCGCGGCAGCGAGGCCGGGGTCAAGGAACTGGCCGCCGCGGGCGCCCGGTCCGCCGAACGGGCCCGGTCCGTGATCGCCTTCTCGGACGGCCCGATGGGCGACCGCCTGGGCCTGCGGCAGTGGCGCAGGCCGGTCGCGCTCTCCGTCTTCACCCTGGTCGTCCACGCGGACGTCGACCTGGGCCCGCAAGGGCTGTCCCGCAAGGAGCTGAACGCCCTCTACGACGGCACGGTCACCCGCTGGAGCGACCTGAACCGCGCGGGCCGGCACCTGCCCGACCTGCCCGTCGTCCTGGTGAGCCGGGACGCCTACTCGGGCACCCGGCAGATCCTGCAGAACGGGCTGCTGGACCAGAGGTGGGAGATGGCCCCCACGACCTCCCTGGACTGCCGGCCGCCCGCCCGGGTCACCGCGCGCACGCCCGTCACCCGCTGCGAACTCGGCTCCACCGAGGACGTGCTGGCCAAGGTCGCCGAGCAGCCCGGCGCCCTCGGCTACAGCGAGCTCGGGCTGGCCCGGGAGCGCGCCCGCGCGGGGGACCGGAAGGACGGCCGCGGTCTGCGCCTGGTGGCCGTCGCCGGGGAGGCCGGCGACGTGCGGCGGATCGAGCAGGAGGGGAGCGCGTACCCGTACCGGGGCGTGGAGTACGCCTACACCCACGGCGCCGCGCGCCCCGGTTCGCTCGCCGGGAGCTTCCTCGCCTACCTCGACGAGGGCACCAGCCGCATCGCGATCCGGGACCACGGCCACCTCCCGTGCGCGGAGCGGCAGGACCTGTGCGGGGAGGCGCCGCCGAGGCCGGAGTGACCCCGGTCGGGGGCATGGCGTCCCGGGACCCGCGGGTGCGGCCCGCGGTTGTACACCAGCAGCGGCTGCTGTCCGCCCCGCGCCCTGCCGATACCCGGGGGAGCCGCCGCCACGGCGGCGCCTTTCCGCTGCCCGTCGCTCCCCCGCGAGGTGTCCGCATGTCCCGTACCGCTCTGCGCGCCGCCGTCCTGACCGCCTGCGCCGCCGTCCTCCCGCTCACCGCCGCACCGGCGGCCTCCGCCGCCTCCGTCGCCACCTGGGACAAGGTCGCCCAGTGCGAGAGCGGCGGCGACTGGAGCCTCGACACCGGCAACGGCCACTACGGCGGCCTGCAGTTCACCGCCTCCACCTGGCGCGCCTACGGCGGCGAGGAGTACGCCCCGTACGCCCACCGGGCGACCAAGAAGGAG
This sequence comes from Streptomyces sp. NPDC085946, assembly GCF_044540485.1. Classification (NCBI taxonomy): domain Bacteria; kingdom Bacillati; phylum Actinomycetota; class Actinomycetes; order Kitasatosporales; family Streptomycetaceae; genus Streptomyces; species Streptomyces sp. NPDC085946. Next base: position 475,840 of record NZ_JBITSF010000002.1, read on the forward strand.
CAGATCCTCATCGGCGAGAAGGTGCTCGCCGGCCAGGGCGAGAGGGCCTGGCCGGTCTGCGGCCCCCGGGCGGGCCTCGGCAGCGACCACGCCGTGCCCTACCCCCCGGCCGGGACGCCGGCCCCCGCCGGACAGGGCGTCCTGACCGCGCTGCACGCGCTGTTCGGCCCCGCCCGGTGACCCTGCCGGCGGACCCAGGCCCCGCGCCCGGCCGCGCGACCCCGTCAGCGGGGCTCGGGCGGCCGCTGCCGGGGCATGTTCGGGCGGGCGCCGTTGGGCGGCGCGGGGAACCGCCCGCTCAGGGTGGCGCCGTCCTGCCGCCCCGCCCCGGAGGCGACCGCCGCCTGGATGCCGAGCGGCGCGCCCCCCGTGCGGAACTCCACCATCCAGTCGGCGGTCTCCACGCGCACCAGCTCCGTCACGTCCTCCGAGAAGCGCCGCAGCACCCCCAGGCACCGCTCGGCGGCCTCCGCCGCCGTCCCCTCCGCCGGCCCCAGCACCTCCCGGACGCTCTCCGACGCCCAGTCGAACTGCAGCGCCTGCAACCGCCGCTGGACGGCCTGCGCGGTCGCCACGTCCCTCGTCCAGCCGGAGGTCACCCCGAAGAACCGGTCCGCGGCCACGCACGCCACGGCCAGCAGCAGCGCCAGGTACCCCCAGGGCGCGACCCCGCCGACCACCCCCGTCATGTCCAGCAGGGGCAGCGCGGCCCCGGCGACCGCCCCGAGCGCCGCCCCGCCGCGCAGCGAGCACGCCGCCCGCCGCCTCCAGACCCGGTCCGCGAGGTACCAGGCGACCGTGTCGAGCGCCCCGCGCTCCACCCACCGGTACAGCTCGTCCAGCCGGGCCGCCGGCTCGCCCCAGTCCCCGAGCGGGAACGCCCGCCCGGTCAGATCTCCCGGCCGCAGCCCGGTCGCCCCCTCGCCCCGCCCGTCCTGAGGCGGCCCCTCGGGCTGCATCTCCGGCTGACCCACCCCGGCACTCCCTACTGGCCACGCCTGACCACGACCGACCACGACTGATGACGCGCGTGACGTCGGACACCGCCGGTCACGCTGACGCGCCGGATACTTCCTACCGCCCAATGGGTGGCGAAGGGGAAGGTTTCGCCTCTTTTCCGTCCGGACGGATGCGGTGATCAGGCGGGGGCGCGAGGGCGACTCACCCGAAAGAGTGCCGGGGCGGGGGCTGCCTGGACCACGTAGGCTCGTGCCAGGCGGGAAAGGCCCGCCCGGACAGCCGTACGACACAGGAGCTGATCGTGATCCCCGGTGGTGGCCAGCCCAACATGCAGCAGCTGCTCCAGCAGGCCCAGAAGATGCAGCAGGACCTGCAGAAGGCGCAGGAGGAACTGGCGCAGACGGAGGTCGAGGGCCAGGCGGGCGGAGGTCTGGTGCAGGCCACCGTCACGGGCGCCGGCGAACTGCGCGGACTGCGCATCGCCCCCGAGGCGGTGGACCCGGAGGACACCGAGACCCTCGCCGACCTGGTCGTGGCGGCCGTGCAGGCGGCCAACGAGAACGCCCGGAACCTCCAGCAGCAGAAGCTCGGACCGCTCGCCCAGGGGCTGGGCGGCGGCGGCTTCCCCGGCCTGCCTTTCTAAGACCCCGGCGGGCCTCTACCGTACGTACTGAAGGAAACCCAGGAAGGACGGAAGTCCGTTGTACGAAGGCGTGGTCCAGGACCTGATCGACGAGCTGGGGCGGCTGCCCGGCGTCGGTCCCAAGAGCGCCCAGCGGATCGCCTTCCACATCCTGCAGGCGGAACCGACGGACGTACGGCGCCTCGCGCAGGCGCTGATGGAGGTCAAGGCGAAGGTCCGCTTCTGCGCGGTGTGCGGCAACGTCGCGCAGGAGGAGCTGTGCAACATCTGCCGCGACACCCGGCGCGACCCGGCGGTCATCTGCGTCGTGGAGGAGCCCAAGGACGTCGTGGCGATCGAGCGGACCCGTGAGTTCCGCGGCCGCTACCACGTCCTCGGCGGGGCGATCAGCCCCATCGACGGGGTGGGACCCGACGACCTGCGGATACGAGAACTTCTCGCGCGGTTGGCCGACGGGACGGTCACGGAGCTCATCCTGGCCACGGACCCGAATCTGGAGGGCGAGGCGACGGCGACGTACCTCGCCCGCATGATCAAGCCCATGGGCCTGAAGGTCACCCGCCTGGCCAGCGGCCTCCCGGTGGGCGGCGACCTGGAATACGCGGACGAGGTGACCCTCGGCCGCGCCTTCGAGGGGAGACGACTCCTAGATGTCTGACGCCACGCTGCACGCGAGGAACCAGAGCCCCGACGACTTCGCGGTCCAGATCGCGGACCAGATCGAGAGCTTCCTGGTCGCCGTCACCGAGGTCGCGAGGGGCGACGAGCCGGACTCGGCGGTCCCCTTCCTCCTCCTGGAGGTCTCCCAGCTGCTCCTGGCCGGCGGCCGCCTGGGCGCCCACGAGGACATCGTCCCGGACGAGCGCTACGAGCCCGACCCGGGCCCGGAGCCGGACGTCGACGAGCTCCGCGAGAACCTGGCCCGCCTGCTGGACCCGATCGACGTCTACTCGGAGGTCTTCGACCCGTACGAGCCCCGCAAGGCGCCCGTGCCGGCCCGGATCTCCGACGACCTGGCCGACGTCATCGCCGACCTGCGCCACGGCATGGCCCACTACCGCGCGGGCCGCACCACGGAGGCCCTGTGGTGGTGGCAGTTCTCGTACTTCTCCAACTGGGGCTCGACGGCCTCGGCGACCCTGCGCGCCCTGCAGTCGGTGGTCGCCCACGTCCGCCTCAACCAGCCCCTGGAGGAACTCGACGGCCTCGACACCGACCAGGGCCTGGGCGACGACACGCTGGAGTTCGAGGCGGGCCGCGTGATGGCCCGGGAGATCGCGGGACCGCTCGGACTGCGGCCCACGCCGTAGCGTGCGCGTGCCGTGCGCCCCGGCGCGCGCTGTGACCCGGGGCACTTTCCGCGTGGCCCGCGGGCGTCTGGGCAGGAACAGCTCCGGACGAGCCGCCCGGACATCTCAGCATGCGATATCGCGGAAGTGGTTTTCGGACGCTCGATAGACTGAACCGACCCGCAGTACACCGGCGTATATGCGGAAAGAACACAAACGGAGCGAGGAGCGCACGTGGGCCTTGTCGTGCAGAAGTACGGAGGCTCCTCCGTAGCCGATGCCGAGGGCATCAAGCGCGTCGCCAAGCGGATCGTGGAAGCCAAGAAGAACGGCCACCAGGTGGTCGCCGTGGTTTCCGCGATGGGCGACACGACGGACGAGCTGATCGATCTCGCCGAGCAGGTTTCCCCGATTCCTGCCGGGCGCGAGCTCGACATGCTGTTGACCGCCGGAGAGCGGATCTCCATGGCCCTGCTGGCCATGGCGATCAAGAACCTGGGCCACTCGGCCCAGTCGTTCACCGGCAGCCAGGCAGGTGTCATCACCGACTCGGTCCACAACAAAGCCCGGATCATCGACGTCACGCCGGGGCGGATCCGGGACTCGCTGGACGAGGGCAACATCGCCATCGTCGCCGGTTTCCAGGGCGTCAGCCAGGACACCAAGGACATCACCACCCTCGGACGCGGCGGCTCCGACACGACGGCCGTCGCGCTGGCGGCCGCCCTCGACGCCGAGGTGTGCGAGATCTACACCGACGTCGACGGCGTGTTCACCGCCGACCCGCGCGTGGTGAAGAAGGCCCGGAAGATCGACTGGATCTCCTTCGAGGACATGCTGGAACTGGCGGCGTCCGGGTCCAAGGTGCTGCTCCACCGCTGTGTGGAGTACGCCCGCCGGTACAACATCCCGATCCACGTCCGCTCCTCCTTCAGCGGGCTGCAGGGCACGTGGGTCAGCAGCGAGCCGATCGAGCAAGGGGACAAGCAGGTGGAGCAGGCCATCATCTCCGGTGTCGCGCACGACACCTCCGAGGCCAAGGTCACGGTCGTCGGCGTGCCGGACAAGCCGGGCGAGGCCGCCGCGATCTTCCGCACGATCTCCGACGCCGAGATCAACATCGACATGATCGTGCAGAACGTGTCCGCCGCCGCCACGGGCCTGACGGACATCTCCTTCACGCTGCCGAAGGCCGAGGGCCGCAAGGCCATCGACGCCCTGGAGAAGAACAAGGCCGGCATCGGCTTCGACTCGCTGCGCTACGACGACCAGATCGGCAAGATCTCCCTGGTCGGCGCCGGCATGAAGACCAACCCGGGCGTCACGGCCGACTTCTTCAAGGCCCTGTCCGACGCGGGCGTGAACATCGAGCTCATCTCGACCTCCGAGATCCGCATCTCGGTCGTCACCCGCGCCGACGACGTGCCCGAGGCCGTGCGCGCCGTGCACAGCGCCTTCGGGCTCGACTCCGACAGCGACGAGGCCGTCGTCTACGGGGGCACCGGACGCTGATGACCGGAGATGCCGGGCGCACCGGCAGGCCGGCGCTCGCGGTCGTGGGGGCGACCGGAGCCGTCGGCGCGGTCATGCTCCAGATGCTGTCCCAGCGGGCGGACGTCTGGGGCGAGATCCGTCTGATCGCCTCGCCGCGCTCGGCCGGCCGCAAGCTGGCCGTGCGCGGCGAGCAGATCGAGGTGGCGGCGCTCTCCGAGGAGGCCCTCGCCGGGGTCGACGTCGCGCTGTTCGACGTGCCCGACGAGGTCGCCGCCCGGTGGGCGCCGGTCGCCGCCGCGCAGGGCGCGGTGGTGGTGGACAACTCCGGCACGTTCCGCCTGGACGCGGACGTGCCGCTCGTCGTGCCCGAGGTCAACGCGCACGCCGTGCGCAGGCGCCCGCGCGGGATCGTCGCCAACCCGCACTGCACGACGCTGTCGGTGATCGTGGCGCTGGGCGCGCTGCACGCCGAGTTCGGGCTGCGCGAGCTCGTCATCTCCTCCTACCAGGCGGTGAGCGCGGCCGGGCACGCGGGCGTGGCGACGCTGCGCCGGCAGCTCTCCCTGGTCGCCGGCACCGAGCTGGGCACCAGCCCCGGCGACCTGCGGCGGGCCGTCGGCGACGACACCGGGCCGTTCCCGGAGCCGGTCGCGCTGAACGTCGTGCCGTGGGCCGGGACGCCCCGCGCGGACGGCTGGTCGTCGGAGGAGATGACCGTACGGGACGAGACCCGCAAGATCCTCTCCCTGCCGCAGCTGCCCGTGGCGGTGACCTGCGTGCGGGTGCCGGTGATCACCGCGCACGCGCTGACCGTGCACGCCCGCTTCGAGGGCGAGGTCACCGTCGCCGGGGCGCGCGAGATCCTGGCCACCGCGCCGGGGGTCGTCCTGTTCGACGACCCGGAGGCCGGGGAGTTCCCCACGCCCGCCGACGTGGTGGGCACCGACCCGACCTGGGTGGGGCGGCTGCGCCGGGCGCTGGACGACCCGACGGCGCTCGAACTCTTCGCGTGCGCGGACAACCTCCGCAAGGGCGCCGCGCTCAACACGGTGCAGATCGCCGAGCTCGTGGCGGCGGAACTCCGCTGAGACGTTCGTCGCGCCGTAAATACCCCGGGTGTTCCCGATCCGGTTTGTAGGATCTGTGTAAGAGATGTGAGCCGGTCGATGGTCCGGATCACTTGAACCGGGCCCCCTCGGCGACCGAGGATTTAGCTCCCCGCCCTCCGCAACCACGCGGACGGCGGGGAGCGTCTTTGCGGACACCCCTTCAGGGGGCGTGGGGACGCGGTCGTCCGGACGTGGGGACGTCCGGAACCGGGCGTGGGGACGCCCGTTCATATGGGACATAGGGGAAGAGCGGGACGCATGAGGGCTTTTGACGTGCCGTCGGTTGTGCTGCCTGACGCAGGCGGGACGTCGGCCGCGCAGGCCGACGCGAATGTGTCGTCCGGCGCGTACAACCCTGGCGGGGGGAGACGTGTCCAACTGGCGTGGCAGAGGTACTCGACATCCCCCCCAGGCTCTTCGAGCAGGGGGTACCCCCAGCGCGCGGCACGGCCTCACGGCCGCCCCGCCCGGCGGCTCTCCGGCCCCGCAGGGCCGGCACGCCCGGCGGCATGCCGGTGATCGCGCCCGTGCCCGCGGCGCGGCCGGCCCGCATACCCGGTCAGCGCGACGGCGCCGAGGACGGGGTGGCGGCCGGCACGACCGTCGACCACCTCACGGAGACCTACCGGGCGCACTACCGCTCGCTGCTGGGTCTCGCCGCCCTCCTCCTCGACGACACCGCCTCCTGCGAGGACGTCGTCCAGGAGGCCTTCATCCGCGTCCACTCGGCGCGCAAACGGGTCCGCGACCCGGAGAAGACCCTGGCCTACCTGCGCCAGACGGTCGTGAACCTCTCGCGTTCGGCGCTGCGCCGCCGCATCCTCGGGCTGAAGCTGCTGTCCAAGCCCATGCCCGACATGGCGAGCGCCGAGGAGGGCGCCTACGACCAGCTGGAGCGGGACTCCCTCATCAAGGCGATGAAGGGCCTGCAGCGCCGCCAGCGTGAGGTGCTGGTGCTGCGCTACTTCGCCGACATGACCGAGGCGCAGGTCGCCGAGACGCTCGGCATATCGCTGGGCTCGGTCAAGGCCTACGGGTCACGCGGGATCGCCGCGCTCCGGCTGTCCATGGGGGCGTCGGCATGAGCGAGGGCAGTGACGCGCGGCGCGACGCGCGCGACCGGCACGAGCCCCTCGACCGGCACGAGCCGGCCGGGCCGGACGGGCAGCGGCCCGAACGGCCCGGACCGGACGGGCAAGAACCGAAGCAATCGCACGCTGGGAACGGAACTGTGAACCACGGCCCCGACGAAATGAGCCCCGAAGGGCTCGGCTCGGACGAGCTGGCCCTGCGCAGGCTGCTGCAGCAGGCGGTGGAAGAGGTGGAGCCGCGCGACGGCACCCTGGAGTACCTGCGGCGGGCGGTGCCCGCCCGCCGGGCCCGCAAGCGGCAGGCCGTCGTCGGCATGGCGGCCGCCGCCCTCTTCGTGGGCACCGCGATCCCCGCACTCGTCCACGTCTCCAACGCCACCGGGCCGGACGCCAACCCGGCCGCCATCGGCCACACCTCCGAGGCGCAGGGCGGCACCGGCCAGGGCAAGGACCCCGACGGCGGCCCGAGCTCCTCCGGCGGTGCCTCGGGCAAGCCCGAGGACAAGCAGAAGGACGAGAAGAAGAAGGACGGCAAGGGCAAGGAGACCGGGACCGGCTCCGGCACGTCCCAGGGCACCGGCCCGTCGTCCAGCAGCGTCGCCGGCGTCCCGGCGTGCACGGCCGCCCACCTGGGCCCGGCCGTCGCCAGCATCGGCGCCCCCGACTCCACCGGCGCGGTCTACGGCTCCTTCCGCGTCACCAACGTCTCCGCCGGCGACTGCACGGTCGGCGGTCCCGGCGGTGTCAGCGCCTTCGCGCAGGGCGCCGCCGACCCGGCCAGGGTCGGCTCGGCGCGGCACGCGGCCGGGGACGCGGCGGCCGGGCTGCCCGACCCGTCGCTGGAGTCCGCCCCGCTGACGCTGGCCGCGGGCGCCGCGTACGAGGTGCGGTTCGCCTGGGTGCCGACCGAGACCTGTCCCACCACGGGGGGCTCGACCGGCAGCGACGGCGGCACGGGCGTGCCCTCGCCCGACCCGACCCCCACGCAGGAACCGGCCACCACGACCGGCGCCACGTCGACCGGCACCGACACGGGCACCACCACCCAGCTGGTGACGGAGGACGTGGTGGCCGACGGCAGCGTGGCGGTGTCGTACACCCCGGAGACGGGCGCGGGCTCGGCCACGACCGTGGTGTCCAACGCGTGCGCGGGCACGGTGTACTGGACGGGGATGCTGGCGGGCGCCTGACGGCTTGACGCCGGGGAACGGCCGGGCGGTCCTGGGGCGGTTCCCGGGCGGCCCGGGCGGTCCCGCGCGGGTGCCGGGTCTCAGACGCCGGACGGGCTGGGGCTCCGCTCCTCGTCCGGGACCAGCCCGAGCTCCGCGTCCCGCGCGAACTCCACCTCGCGCCGCAGCAGCCGGAACCACATGAAGACCACGAAGCCCACGAAGGCGAACCACTCCGCGGTGTACCCGAGGTTCTGGAACGCCTTCAGGTCCAGCCCCGTGTTCTGCGGCGCGGTCGCGGGCACGGCCTTCATGCCGGAGTCGCCCGCGTTGAGGGTCACCCACGCGTCGTACACGTCGTACGGCACCAGGTTGACCAGCGACGCCGCGCTGATCGCGGCGGTCTGCCCGGCCGGCAGGCCGCTGCGGGCGCTCACGCCGTTGTCGCCCGGGGTCTCCGACGCCTGCAGCGCCCCGGTGACCGTGACCTCCCCGGTGGGCGGGGCGGGCGCCTTCACCTGATCGGGGGACCCGGGCAGCCAGCCCCGGACGACGGGGAGCGCCTTGCCGGAGCCGGTGCGCAGCAGGGTGAGGACGTACGTGCCGCGCCTGCCGTCCAGCTCCCGGTCCGGCACCAGCAGCTGCTCGGCGTACCGGCCGCGCGCGGTGACCTGCCGGCCCGACGTGGCCTTGTCCACGGGCAGCAGCTCCGCCAGCGGGCGGGGCGCCTCCTCACGGGCCGAGGCGACCTGCTGCTCGGCCGTGCGGTGGTCCTGCACGCGGTCCTCGAACCGGCCCAGCTGCCAGGACCCCATGAAGACGCAGAAGGGGATGGCGAGCAGCACGAAGACGTTGATCCCCCACCAGCGGGGCGTCAGCAGAAACCGGTACACGCCTCCCACGGTACGGGGCCGCCGCCCGCCGCCCGGCGCGGGGGCCTCCTCCGGTCCGCGCGACGGCGTCCTGCCGCGTGCGCGAAGGCGCGGGGGAGGAGACCCGCGAAGGGCCCGCGGGGAGCGCGGGGGCGGCGGGACCGGTGGAAGTTGTCCACAGGCTGGGGGCCTCGCCAGCGCGATGTCCGCCGGGACGTGCACTATGGGGCCATGACTGAGCGCAACGGGTCCGACGCACCGGATCAGCGGGAGTGGCGGGACCAGACCGAGCACGACGGGCAGGCGGGACGGACCGGGGAGATGCCGGACTGGGAGAAGCGTTTCCGGGCGCCCCGGGTCTCCCTGCCGGACTGGGCGGAGGACGCGCCCGACCGCTCCCTGTTCGTGTCGAACGCGACCGGGACGTACGAGCTGTACGCCTGGGACCGCTCGACGGGTGAGCAGCGCCAGGTGACGAACCGGCCGAACGGCACGACGGACGGGGTGCTGTCACCGGACGGCCGGTGGATCTGGTGGTTCGACGACAAGGACGGCGACGAGTTCGGCGTGTGGCGCCGCCAGCCGTTCACCGGCGGTGAGGACGAGCTCGCCGCCCCGGGCCTGGACCCGTCGTACCCGGCGGGCCTCGCCCTCGGCCGGGACGGCCGTACGGCGGTCGTGGGCCGTTCCACCGACGAGGACGGCACCACGATCCACCTGGTCCGCACCGGCGAGGCCCCGGTCGAGATCTACCGCCACCGCGAGTCCGCGGGCGTCGGCGACCTCTCCCACGACGGCTCGCTGATCGCCGTCGAGCACACCGAGCACGGCGACGCGATGCACTCCGCGCTGCGCGTGCTGCGCCCCGACGGCACACCGGTCGCCGAGCTCGACGACACCAAGGGCGGCGAGCGGGAGCTGGGCCTGGAGGTGCTGGGCTTCGCCCCGGTCGAGGGCGACACCCGTCTGCTCGTCGGCCACCAGCGGCGCGGCCGCTGGGAGCCGCTGGTGTGGGACGTGGCCACCGGGGAAGAGACGGACCTGGCCCTGGAGCTGCCCGGCGACGTGAGCGCCGAGTGGTACGCGGACGGCTCGGGCCTGCTGATCGCCCACAGCTTCGAGGCGCGCAGCGAGCTGTTCCGCTACGACCTGGCGAGCCGGGAGCTGGTGCGGGTGCCGACCCCGCCGGGCTCGGTGTCGGGGGCGACGGCCCGCCCCGACGGCAGCGTGGAGTACCTGTGGTCGTCGGCCGCCGAGCCGCCGGCGGTCCGCTCCACCGCGGGCGGTGTCGTCCTGGACCCGCCGGGCCTGAGGTCCCCGGGCTCGGTGCCGGTGGAGGACGTGTGGGTGGAGGGCCCCGGCGGCCGCATCCACGCCCTGGTGCAGAAGCCGGCGGGCGCGAGCGGGCCGCTGCCGACGGTCTTCGAGATCCACGGCGGGCCGACCTGGCACGACAGCGACTCCTTCGCGGCGGGCCCGGCGGCCTGGGTGGACCACGGGTACGCGGTGGTGCGGGTGAACTACCGCGGCTCCACGGGGTACGGCCGGGCCTGGACGGACGCCCTGAAGCACCGGGTGGGCCTGATCGAGCTGGAGGACATCGCCGCCGTGCGGGAGTGGGCGATCGGCTCGGGCCTGGCCGACCCCGCCCGGCTGGTCCTGACCGGCGGCTCCTGGGGCGGCTACCTCACGCTGCTCGGCCTCGGCACCCAGCCGGACGCGTGGGCGCTGGGCATCGCGGTGGTCCCCGTCGCGGACTACGTCACGGCGTACCACGACGAGATGGAGGCGCTGAAGGCGATGGACCGCACGCTGCTCGGCGGCACCCCGGAGGAGGTCCCGGAGCGCTTCGAGGCGTCGTCGCCGATCACGTACGTCGACCGGGTCAAGGCCCCGGTCTACATCTCGGCCGGTGTCAACGACCCGCGCTGCCCGATCCGCCAGATCGAGAACTACGTCAAGCGCCTGGAGGCGCGGGGCGCGGTCCACGAGGTGTACCGCTACGACGCGGGACACGGGTCGCTGGTCGTGGACGAGCGGATCAAGCAGGTGAGGCTGGAGCTGGACTTCGCCCGGCGGCACCTGGGGGGCGCCGAGGGGTGACGCCGGGGCGGCCGGGCCGGGCGGCCGGCGGGGCTCGCGTCCCGGGGGCGGAGACCGGCGGGACCCCTGCGGAAGGGGTCCCGTGCGGCCGCCCGCCGGGCCTCACCCGCCGGCGTCCGCGGCCCGCCGCCTGCCCAGCAGCTCCGCCAGGCCCCGGCGGGTGGCCGCCAGCACCACCCGGTCCCCGGAGCGCAGGACGTACGTCTCGGGCAGGTCCCACACCAGGTCCGAGGAGGTCCTGTTCTCGTCGCCGGGCGCGTCCGACGCCAGGTCCTGGCGCCGTTCGCCGGGCGCGGCGGTGTCCAGCGCCAGCACCCGCCAGGCCCCGGGCCGGAAGGCCTCGCCGACCGTCCGGCCCTCCAGTTGCGGATGCCCGGCCACCTCGACGGCGGCGAACAGCAGCACGCGCCGCTCGACCGGGATCGCGCCCAGGATCTGCCGTCCCATCATCGCCCCGGCGAAGGCGGGGGCCGCCAGGTGGGAGACGCTGCGGCTGCGGGTGAGGGCCTGCGGGTGCGCGGCCCGCAGCGTGCGGTACACGGCGGTCGCGAAGTCGTCGTCGTACAGGCGCAGCACGACCCGCAGGTCGGGGCGGACGGACCGGGCGTACAGCACGGCCTCCAGGTTGGTGGTGTCCGCGCTGGTCAGGGCGAGCAGGGCGTGCGCCCGGTGGATCTTGGCGGCTTCCAGGACGCCTTCCTGGGTGACGTCGCCGAGCACCACCGGCACCCGCAGCCGGCGGGCCGTGGCGAGGCCGCGCGCCTCGGGGTCGGACTCGACGCAGACCACGGGGATGTCGAGTTCGCGCAGCCGGGTCAGCACCCGGGTGCCGATCTTCCCGAGGCCGAGCAGCACGAGGTGCCCGCCGAGTCCGCGCGGCGGCTTGCGCAGCGCGGACGCGGTGCGGAAGGTGCCCAGCGCTTCGAGCACCGCCGCCAGCAGCACCGGCAGCAGCAGCAACCCCATGAGGCCGGACAGCAGTTGGAGGACCTGCCGGCCGGTGGAGTCGTTCAGGGCGGGTTCGTTGATGGCGAAGAGGTCGAGGAGGGTGACGTACGTGGCGCGCAGCGGGTGGTCGCCCGTCACCACCGTCAGCGCGAGGGCCAGCGCGATCACGCACCCGGTCAGCCCCGCCAGCGACCACCGCAGGCGACGCGAGAACAGCGACGCGAAGGGCGGCACGCCGGCGCGCCCGGCCGGCAGCGGCGGCCCGGAGTACGACACCTGCTCCAGGACGACGGTCCCCCGCCCGGTCGCCCCCGCCACGGCCGCCGCGTCGGGCAGCAGCCGCGGTCCCTGCTCGCCGCTGCCCTCCGAACCGTCCGCGCCGGCCGGGTCGTTGCTGGTCGCGGAGAGCAGCGCCAGCGTGCACAGGCCCGGGTCGGCCACCTCGCCGGGCCGCGGCGGCCGCCGTTCCACCGCGCGGAGCAGCAGTCCGTCGGTCTGGACGACCTTGCCGGTGCCGGCGAGGGCGGTGGCGGCCAGCGCGGGCGCGGCCGTGTCGGCGTCGGACAGCACGGTCGTGGAGGCGTCCCCGGCCGACTCGCCGCCGCCCGCCAACGCGGCGGCCTGGTCGAGGAGTTCCTCGATGTGCTGGCCCAGCCGCCGGTTGTACAGCCGCAGGACGAGGCGCAGCCGGGGGTTGAGCCGGCGGGCGGTGAGGGCGGCGCGGATGTTGGTCTCGTCGTCGTCGTACACGAGCGCCAGGGCGGCCGCCCGTTCCACGCCCGCCTCGGCGAGCACCGCCTCGGTGGGTTCGCCGGCCTCCAGGACCCGTTCGGGGGTGCCGGGCGGCGTACCGGCCGCGCCCGTCCGGTTGACGGCCGCGCTCACCACGCGGACCCGGTCGAGCAGGGCCGCCGAGGCGGCCCGGGCCCGTCCGACCACGGGCTGCTGCACCGCGCGGCGGGACGGCGGCACGACGAGCGTCACCTGCTCGCCGTACACCCCGCGCAGTTCGGCGGCGAGCCGGTGGGCGAGCCCGTCGTCGCCGCACACCACCATGGGCGCGGCGGGATCACCGGCCGGCCCCTGGCGCTGCCCCTGCTGCGGAACGCTCGTCACGAGGGAAGAGACTGCCCACCGGGACGTGTGGTTCCAGGGGGCGGCCGGGAGGACGGCGTGAACGGGCCTCAAGGAGAAGAGGGTTGGCGGAGCGCGGGCCGGGGATTGAACGGCGGCGGCCGTCCGGGCGTAGGGAGGGGAAGGGAACCCGTCGGGGCTTCCTCGGGCGCCCGCCGGGAAGGGACCCGGGCGGCCCCGCGCACCACCGGAGGCAGCGGCCCGTGGGCATCACCAGAGCAGCACCGCAGGCGCCCGGCGGCGGGCCGCAGGAGCCGGCGCGGACCGGGGAGGGCCGGGAGGGCGCCCAGGACCGGGACACGGACCAGGGCCCGGGCACGGACCAGGGTCTGGGCACGGACCACGGGCGGGGCGCGGACCAGGACCGGGACACGGACCAGGGTCCGGACACGGACCAGGGCCCGGGCACGGACCACGGGCGGGGCGCGGACCAGGGCCCGGGCACGGACCAGGGCCCGGACCCTGGTCGGGCTCCGGACGGTGCCGAGGAGCGTCGTCTCACCTCCTCGTTGCTGCTCGTCCTGGTGCTGCTCACGGCCGTGATGCTGCAGGACCCGGTCCGCCGGGCCCTGTCCGCGCCGGTGACGCAGAGCTGGATGACGGTGTTCGTCGCGGTGCTGGTCCAGGCCCTGCCGTTCCTGGTGCTCGGGGTGCTGCTGTCGGCGGCGCTCGCGGTGTTCGTCCCGCCGTCCTTCTTCGCCCGCGCGCTGCCGCGGCGGCCCGCGCTGGCGGTGCCGGTCGCGGGGGCCGCGGGAGCGGTGCTGCCGGGCTGCGAGTGCGCGTCCGTGCCGGTGGCGGGGGCGCTGATGAGCCGGGGCGTCACCCCCGCGGCGGCGCTGGCCTTCCTGCTCTCCGCCCCCGCGGTCAACCCGGTCGTGCTGACGGCGACGGCCGTGGCCTTCCCCGGCGCCCCGGAGATGGTCCTCGCCCGGTTCGTGGCGAGCCTGCTGGTGGCGTGCGCGATGGGGTGGCTGTGGCACCGCCTCGGCCGTACCGACTGGCTGCGGCCGCCGGCCCGGGCGGCCCGCGACGGGCAGGGCCGCGGGGAGGCGTTCTGGGGGTCGGTCCGGCACGACGTGCTGCACGCGGGCGGGTTCCTGGTGGCCGGCGCGACGGCCGCGGCGACGCTCAAGGCGGTGGTGCCGGACGGCTGGCTGCGCGCGGTGGCCGGCCACCCCGTGCTGTCGGTGCTGGCGCTCGCCGTGCTGGCCGTGGTGCTGTCGATCTGCTCGGAGGCGGACGCGTTCGTCGCGGCGTCCCTGACCGCGTTCTCGCCGACGGCCCGCCTGGCCTTCCTGGTCGTGGGACCCATGGTCGACCTGAAGCTGGTCGCCCTGCAGTCGGGCACCTTCGGCCGCGCCTTCGCCCTGCGCTTCGCCCCGGCGACCTTCGTGCTGGCCGTCGCGGTGTCGGCGCTGACCGGGGCGGTGCTGCTGTGAACCGCCAGGCCCAGGCGGCCCTGCTGTTCCTGCTCGGCGCGACGGTGCTGCACGCGGGCCTGACCGACCTCCACCTGCGCTACGTCAAGGCCGGGCTGCGCCCGCTGCTGCTGCTGTCGGCCGCGGCGCTGATCGCGACGGCGCTCGCGACGGCCTGGTACGCCCGCCGCCGCACCCCCGCGGGCGGATCTCCCGCCGGGCCCGGGGAGCACCCGCACGGGCACCACGCCCCCCGCGTCTCCTGGCTCCTCGTCCTGCCCGTGCTCGCCCTCGTCCTGGTCGCCCCGCCGGCCCTCGGCTCCTACAGCGCGGCCCGTGCGGGCACGGCCGTGCAGAAGCCGTTCGGGTTCCCCGCGCTGCCCGCCACCGGGCCCCTCCGCCTCGGCGTGGCCGACTACGCGGCCCGCGCGGTGTACGACGACGGCCGCCTCCTGCGCCACCGCACGCTGAGGATCACCGGCTTCGTCGCCGTGGACCGGTCCGGGACGCCCTACCTCGTCCGCATGACCCTCGACTGCTGTGCCGCCGACGCCCGGCCGGTCAAGATCGCGCTGACCGGCGAGGTCCCCCCGGTCCTGCGCCCGGACACCTGGCTGGAGGTCACCGGCTCCTACAGCCCCCGCCGCACCGCCGACCCGGTCAACGGCGCCCCGATCCCGTACCTGGAGGTCGTCCGCGCCGCACCGGTGCCGGCGCCGCGCGACCCGTACGACGGGACCTGGAACGGGCAGTGACGCACGGGCGGGGCGGCGGACCCGGCCGGTTCGAGGGCCGGCCGGCCGGGCAGGCACGTCCTGGGAGTGTCCGGGTGAGTCGGGGGTCCGCGCCGGCGGCGACGCCGTACGGCCCGGTGCCCCGTTCTGGAGGGGAGCGCACATGAAGATCTCCGTGGACCGCGACGAATGCTACGGCTCCGGCGACTGCGCCTACCGGGTGCCGTCCGTCTTCGCCCTGGCGGACGGGTTCGGGACCGTCCTGCCCGGGCGGGAGGGCGACGGCGACGACCCGGAGGTGCGCGAGGCGGCCGAGAAGTGCCCCTCGCAGGCCATCCTCCTCGGCGAGTAGCGCCTCCGGGACACCGCCACGGCGAGGACGCCGGGCCCGCGCCCCGGTCGCCGCCACCGCCGTGCGCGCCTCCCGTCCGGCGTGGTGGTCGTGCGCCGCCCGGAAGCCGGGGACGGTGCCGCGCTCGACGGGCCCGGCCCTCCCTGACGGAAGGTCACGTGCCCGTCGTCGAGTACGTCCGTACGGGCGGACGGCGCCGGTGCGGCCGCCGTCCCGGCCGTTGCCCTTCCCGGCCCGGGGGAGAAGGGGGCGCCATCACCCTGCGACTCCCTTGTGTTTCCCTCGAGTTCAGGGGAGAGCCGGGAAGCCGCTCGTGAAGTGCCCGCCGAATACGGGCCATTCAGGAGGGAGGCGGTGAACTGCGGGCTGTCGTGACGAAAAGCGCGCGCGATTTGCCTGAGAGGCAAAAAAGCGCGGTGTACTTGTCCGGCAAGGGAATTGAGCCGTCCGGGAAGGAAAAGGCCCGATCGCTGGCGACGGGGGAAGCACCAGCGATCGGGCTGCGGCCAGCGTAACAAGGCTGCTGGAACGGCGGGGGCAGAACCTCCGACTCCGTCCGGCGGCTGTGAGGGGGATCACGCGGCACGGGCCGGGCATTCGCCCGCCGTCACTCCTCGCACGGCGGGTCGAACGAGAGCCGGGGCAGATACTCGTGCCATTTCTCGGCGGTCAGCACGCCCCGGGTGACCGAGCAAATGCGGTCGACAGCCGCGTCGACGTTCAGGTTCCACAAACGGACCGTTCCGGCGCCGCTGGAAACGCCGAGCAGGGGGCCGCGCGGACTGAATGACAGGAAATTGCCGGTCTTCGCGTTGGGGCTCATCGACTGGCCGATGGCGGTGGCGCGGGTGGGCCGGGCGACGTCCCACAGCCGGACCGTGGTGTCGTTGCCGCCGCTGGCCAGGGTGCGCCCGTCGCTGCTGAACGTCAGGGACACGACGGCCTCGGTGTGGCCGGTGAGGGCGGCGCCCGCCCGGGCGGCCGCGGCGCCGCCCGCCGGGGCCGTGCCGGCCGTGCTCCCGGCGGGGACGCTCCACAGCCGGACCGTGTCGTCGTCGCCGCCGCTGGCCAGGGTGGCGCCGTCCGGGCTGTAGGCGAGGACGTTGACGGGCCCGTGGTGCCCGGTGAGCGGCCGGCCGAGCGGGGCGGCGTGCCCGGGATCGGCCACGTTCCACAGCCGGACCGTGCCGTCGGCGCTGCCGCTGGCGAGGGTGCGGCCGTCGGGGCTGAAGACGAGGGCGTTGACGTAGCCCTTGTGGCCGGTGAGCCGCGGGCCGGCCGGCACCGGGCGGGACCGGTCCGAGACGTCCCACAGCTGGACGGTGCGGTCGTCGTAGGCGGTCGCCAGGGTGCGGCCGTCCGGGCCGAAGGCCAGCGCGTCGGGGCCGGTGAACCGGGTGCGCAGCTCGAACGGCGGCCCGTGTGGAACGGGCCGCGACGGGTCGGCGACGTTCCACAGCCGCACCTCGCGGTTCCCCCGCAGCACGGCCAGGGTGCGGCCGTCGGGGGAGAACACCAGCGTCCGCAGGCCGGCGTCCGCCGGTGTGAACGGTCCGCCCAGCGCCACGGGCCGGTGCGCGGCCGTCACGTCCCACAGCCGGATCCGCCCGTCGCGCGCGGCCGTGGCCAGCACCCGCCCGTCCGGCCGGAACACCCCGGTGCGGCCCGTCATGTCCGAGGTCGGCACCGACCACAGGCGGACCTTGCTGTCCCCGCTGCCGGTGGCCAGGGTCCGCCCGTCGGGGCTGAAGCCCACCGCGTACATCTCGCCGCTGCTGCCCGCGAGCGGTTCTCCGATCTGCGACGGGTGCGCCGGGTCGGCGACGCTCCACAGGCTCGCCGTGCTGTCCGCGCTGCCCGCGGCGAGCATCCTCCCGTCGGGGCTGAAGGCCACCGACCAGACCGGGCCGGTGTGCGCGGTCAGCGGGGCGCCGAGCGGTTCCGCCTCCCGCGGGTCGGCCACGTCCCACAGCTGGATGCCGTCGTCGGCGCCGCCGCTGGCCAGCGTGCGCCCGTCGGGGCTGAACGCCACGGAGTGCACCGTGCCCCGGTGCGCGGCCAGCCCGCCCCCGGCCGGCTCCGGCCGGCGGGGGTCCCCGACGTCCCACAGCCGGAGGGTGGTGTCGTCGCCCCCGGTGGCCAGCGTGCGCCCGTCGGGGCTGAACGCCACCGAGCGCACCGCGGCGGTGTGCCCGGTGAGCGGCGCGCCGAGGCGCTCGGGGCGCGCCGGGTCCGACACGTCCCACAGCCGTATGGTGCGGTCCTCGCTGGCGGAGGCCAGGGTGCGGCCGTCCGGGGCGAAGGCGAGCAGGTAGATCGTGCCGCGGTGGCCGGTCAGGGGCGCGCCGAGCGGGCGCGGGCGGCGCGGGTCGCGCACGTCCCACAGCCGTACGGTGCCGTCGTCGGCGGCGCTGGCCAGCGTGCGGCCGTCCGGGCTGAAGACCGCGCTGCTCACCCAGCTGGTGTGGCCGGTCAGCGGCGGGCCGAGCGCGGCGGGCCGGGTCGGGTCGCGCACGTCCCACAGCCGCACGGTCCGGTCGTAGCTGGCGGTGGCCAGGAGCCGCCCGTCCGGGCTGAACGAGGTCAGGTACACGGCGCCGGTGTGGCCGAGCAGCGGGGTGGCCAGCGGCGCGTTCACGATGGAGACCAGCCGGTTGCGGGTGCCCTGGTCGCCGGGGCGCAGCCGGTGCGCCACCAGGTCGAGCTGGGCGGACAGCGACGGATCGGTGTACTGGACGCGGTCGGCCTCGGCGACCACCTGCTCGAACACCGCGTCGTCCCGCTGCTGGCGGGCCACCATCGCCGCGCCCGCGGCCACGATCGCCAGCACGACCAGCGCCGCCACCGCGCTCCGGCTGATCCAGACCGTACGCCGGCGCAGCCGGACCGAGGCCGCCAGGAACTCCACGGCGCTGCGGGTCAGCGAGGTGTCCCCGGCGGACCTCGCCCAGGAGTGGGCCTGTTCCAGGCGCGACCCCCGGTACAGCAGCGAGGAGTCCCGCCCCGACCCCTCCCAGGCCCTGCCGTCCTCCTCCAGCCGCTGGCGCAGCAGGTTGCCCTGCCGGTCCTCGTCGATCCAGTCGCGCAGCCGGGGCCAGGCGTGCAGCAGCGCCTCGTGGGTGATCTCCACCGTCTCCGCGTCGAGCGTCACCAGCCGGGCGCGGACCAGGGCCTCCAGGGACTCCTCCGTCTTGCCGGGGTCCGCCGACTCCGCCGAGAGCTGGCGGCGGGTGCCCCGCCTGCGGGTGGCCTGGGTGTCCTCGCCCAGCCGGACCAGCCGCAGCAGGAGCAGCCGGGCCGCCGTGCGGGCCGCCGGGTCGAGCCGGGACCAGGCCCGCTCGGCGGTCGCCGCGACCGCGCCCTGGATGCCGCCCGCGGCGCGGTAGCCGGCCAGTGTCAGCCGGCCCGCCTTGCGCCGCTGCCAGGTGGCGAGCAGGGCGTGCGAGAGCAGCGGCAGCACCCCGGCGTCGTGCGCGCCGCGCGGCCCGTCGGCGCTCACCTCCCGGACGATCAGCTCCGCCAGCCCCGGCTCCAGCTCCAGCCCGACGGCCTTGGCCGGGCCGGTCACCGCCTCGCGCAGCTCCGCGGTGGACAGCGGGCCGAGGACCATGTGCCGGTGCTGGAGCGCGTCGGCCAGTTCGGGGTACCCGAGGCAGTGCTCGTAGAAGTCGGCGCGGATGCCGATCACCACCCGTACGGGGGCCGGTGAGCCGGGTGCGGCGGGCGCGCACGCGGCGTGCAGGGCGCGGACGAACGTCCGGCGGTCCCGCTCGTCGGGGCAGAGGGTGAAGGTCTCCTCGAACTGGTCCACGATGACGACCGGGCGTCCCGCCGGGCCCGAGCCGTCCGCCCAGGCGCGGACGGCGTCCCGCACCGCCGCCGCGAACCGCGCCGCGTCCGCCTCCTCGTCCGGCTCCGCCGCCCGCGCGGCGGCGACCACGGGCGCCAGGTCCGGGATGCGGCGGGACAGTTCCGCGAGCGGATCGCCGCCCGGCACGAGCTGCACCACCTCCCGCGCCGGGTCGGCGCGCAGGGCCGGCACCAGCCCGGCGTTGAGCAGGGAGGACTTCCCCGCGCCCGAGGCGCCCACCAGCATGACCAGGCCGCCCGCCGCCTCCGCCGCGTCGAGCTGGGCGACCAGGGCGTCGGTGCTGCGCTCCCGCCCGAAGAACCAGCGGGCGTCCTCCTGCCGGTAGGGGGCCAGTCCCCGGTACGGGCACACCCCGCCGGGGACGGCCGGTGCCTCGGCGGGCGCGCCCTCCTCCTCGTCGGGGACCGCCGCGGGCCGGTCGCCGGCCGGGTCGGCGACGGCCCGCTCCCACAGCCGCTGCCACTGGGCCAGGTCGTACAGGCCGGGGGAGACGGGCGCGGGCCTGACGCGCCGCGCCTGGGGTATCAGGACGTGCAGGACGGCGGCGAGGGCGGCGAACTGGGCGGGTACGTTCTTGGCGCGCCGCCAGTCGCTGATGCGCTGGGCGGACACCCGTACCGGCCGGCCGCGCTCGTCCACCCTCTGTAAGCGGACGACGGCCTCGGAGACGCGTTTCAGGGGTGGGTTGCCGGCCTCCTTGTACAGCAGCGCGAGACGTTCCGCGAAGGCCGTGCGTGCCGCCGAGTCGGAACCCAAGGCTCCACCCCTCACTGTTCGCGCACCTGGACGTCCGGACCGGAAAACTCACTTTATACGGCTGACCTGCGGCTAAGCCGTGGACCGGAGACCGGGACCTCCCCCGCCGGAGGTGCAGCGGGCAGGATCTCACCGTAGCGACGCGGTAACCGCGCGTCGCCGTACGGGCTGTCGGCCCGGCCTGTGCCGAGGCGCCGCCGCAGTCCCGTCTACCCCGGTCCCCCTCGTCCGTGCCTGTTTCCCTCGGACGGGGCAGCCCACCGTTCGGCACCGGTCCCCACGAGGGGAGGGACCGGTGCCGAACGAGATGGCCCCCGTGCGGGGCGGGTCGCGGACCGTGCCCGGAACCGGGCGGTCCGGTATGTCAGACGCGGGTCCAGCCCTGCATCGGAGGGGTGCTCAGGGCCTCGTCCACCGTGCGCAGCGCCGCCGGCGCCGCGACGCCGTCCGGGGCCGTGACGGAGAGGGTGGCGGTGCTCGGCGTGGTGCCGACCGGCCGCACCACCCAGTCCTGCGGCAGGACCGAGACCAGGCGGACGACCGCCGTCTCCGGTGCCGCCGAGGGCAGGGCGTCCGCCGTCTTGCGGATGCCGACCAGCAGCTGCGTGGGCATGGGAACTCCGGGGGTGGGGGTGTGGCGCCCCGGGGGGGCCCCCCGGGCCCCGGGGGGGGGGGGGGGCCGGGGCGGGGGCCCGACGGCGCGCCCGGGGGGGGGGCCCCCCCCCCCGCCCCCCGTGCCCCCCGGGGGGCGGGCC
>NZ_JBITSF010000002.1:496546-513622 GCF_044540485.1 Streptomyces sp. NPDC085946
CCGCCGTCGCGGGGGCCGCCGGGGGCGGGGCGGCCGCGGTGGGGGGGAGGCCCCCCCGCCGGGGGGGGGGCTGGGGACCGCGGGGGGGGGGGGGGGGCCGCGGGGGGGGGCCGGGCGCCACGGCGATCGGTGGTGGTCCGGGGACGGTCAGCTCATGGCCGGGACTGGTGCGGGACCCCGCGCCGGCTCCGGCTTTGCCCCGGTGGGCGCGGACGCCTCGCCGGGGACCGGCGGCAGGAAGGGCAGGGCGCCGCCGGTGCGGACCGCGGTCAGCGCGGCCAGGACGCCCGCGGAGCCGGTGGCCAGGTCCGTGGAGAGCCGGAGCAGGTGGTCGCCGAGGAAACCGGTGCCCCCGCCCTCCTGCGGCACCGCGAACAGCTCCAGGTCCGCCGTCAGGGCGCGGACCGCCCGCCGGGTGGCGTCCGAGCCGTCGCCGGTGCGGACCAGGGCCGCCAGCGCCCCCGCCTTGCCGGTGAACAGCCCGCAGGCCGGGTGGAACCGTGACGTCAGGTCGGTCAGCAGGGCGTCCTGCACGGCGGTGAGCCGCGCGTCCCGGCGCCGGGCCAGGAAGGCGTGGACCGCGATGGCCTGGCCCGCGCCGCCGTACGCCAGCTGGTGCCCGTGCCAGGGCGCCGGCGACGGCGTGCGCGGCCCGCCGGGCAGCCGCCCGGAGAACCGCAGGTCCTCGGTGAGGGCCGTGCGGGCGGCGTCGAGCAGGTCGTGGTCCGGGCCGTGCGCGGCGAGGAGGAACAGGGCCTCGCCCGAACCGCCGCGCAGCAGACCGGGGCGCCGGCCGGACGCCGGGTCGGGCGCGGCCCGTCCGGTCACCGCGTCGGCGAGGTCGTCGGCGAGCCGGTGCGCCTCCCGGGCCAGGGCCGTGTCGCCGCGGCGGGCGGCGAGGTGGAGCAGCGCCATGCCGAGCCCGGCGGTGCCGGCGGCGAGGCCGTGGTCGCGGCCGCCGTCCCGGTGCCGCTCCGGGGGGCGGGACAGGGCGCGCTCCAGCAGGCCGGCGGCCTCCTCGGGCCGGCCCAGGTCCTGGAGCACGCAGGCGATGCCGGCCAGCCCGTCGTAGAGCCCGGGGCGGGCGCCGTCCAGCCGGCGGGCGGCGCCGGCCAGCCAGTCGACGTGGCTCTCGGGCACCTCGACGCCCGCGCCGTGCAGCGCCCACAGCACGCCCGCCGCGCCGTTGGCGATGTTCAGGCCGCCGTCCGCGTGGCCGAACTGGTCGGCGTCCCCGGGGAAGAGACGGTCCGTCCGCCCGGGCGTGGCGCAGGCGAGCACCCCGGCGCCGATCCGTTCGACGGACACCAGGGGCTCCCGCATGCCGTGGGCCTCCTCCGCCGCCGCGTCCGTTGCGCGCGCCGGGCGGGGGCGGGGGCCGGGGGGCGGCGGCGCGGGGGTGCGGGCGCTCTCGCGCGGAGCCGTGGGCTCGGCGGGGCCTCCGCCCGGCGCCGCGGGCGTCGCCCCCGCGCCCGGCTCCGCCGCGGTCCCGGTCTTCTCGCCCCCTGCCGGCACGCCCCCTGCCGGCACGACCCGCGCGAGCGAACCGGACGCCCCGGTTCCCAGGCCCAGTTCCTCGCGCACCCGGGTCCCGAAGTCCTCGGGGACCGGGAAGTCCCGGGTGATCCGGGCGATCAGGTCCTCGGACTTCCACGGCGCCCACGGCAGCAGCGCCGTCAGGGGGAGGAACGCGGCCAGGCGCAGGCAGCCGAGGGCGTAGCGGTCGACGGCCGGGCCGGTGGTGCCGGCCGGGGCGGCGAAGCCGGGGGCGCCGATGGCCTGCCCGGTGTGGCCCCCGACGGGGCGGGCGGTCTCCAGGTCGATGAAGGCGACGCTGCCGTCGGGGCGGATCAGCACGTTGTTGGGGTGCAGGTCGCCGAAGACCAGGCCGCGGCCGTGCAGGGCGGCGACGGCCTCCTCGACCTGGTCCAGGACGTCCAGCGCCCAGCGCGTGTAGGCGGCGACGGACATCGCGTCCTGCCGCGCGGTCACGGCGTGCACCAGCGGGTTGCGGGCGGTCACCTCCTTGCCGAGCGGCTCGCCGTCGACGAACTCCCTGGTCAGGAACCAGTGTTCGTTGCCCTTGCGCCAGTCCAGGACGCGCGGGAAGGCGGGCAGTCCGTCGAGTGCGGCCAGCGCGTCGTGCTCGTGGCGGAGCCGGGTGACCGCGTCGGCGCCGGTGTCGTCCAGCCCGGCGTGCGGGCGGCCCTCCTTGACCAGGACCGGCCGGCCGTCGCGGGTGTCGGTGGCCCGGTAGACGCCGCCGCCGTTGGAGAAGTGCAGCGCCTGCGTGATCTTGAAGGGGAAGGCGCCGAGCCCGCCGCCCCGGTTGCGGTCGGCCAGCGCCTGCGCGATGAACGGCGGCAGCGGCACCCAGGCCGGCGGCCGGAAGGCCGGACCGCGCACGTCGGGGACGAGGTTGCCGTCCGGGTCCTCGATGCAGGGGACGGACTCGCCCGACGGGCCGCGGCCCATGCGCAGCGTGAAGCCGCCGTAGCGGACGTACAGCGGACCGCGGCGCCAGCGCAGGTCGCTGAGGACGGACGGACCGGGCCGGCCGCCGATCAGGGCGTCCAACTCCTCCAGGACGGTGTGCAGTTCGGCCTCGTCGCGCGGGTAGACGGTGATGAACTTGCCGCTGCTGCCGCGGTCCCCGTACTTGCTGTTGCGCAGCAGCAGCATCGCCGGGCTGCTGAGGAACTTGAACAGCAGCGACCGCCCGAAGCAGTAGTCGCGCACGGCGTCCAGCACCTCCGGCGCGCTGTCCGTGGTCGCCGAGACGTGGATCTTCCAGCCCTGCGCGGGCAGTCCGGGATCCGCGGGCGTCAGGACGGTCCACTCGCCCATCGCCGAGCGCGTCCAGCCGGCGGGCGGTTCCGCTTCCGCGAGGGGGAAGGCGTCCGCGCCGGTGACGGCGGCGGGGCGGTCGTAGAAGGGGGTGCCCGGCGGGCAGTGGGCGACGTGGCGCAGGGACATTGCGGGTCCTTCGGGACGGCGGGCCGGGAGTCGGGAAGCGGGAGGTCAGGGGAGCAGCGGGCCGAGGTAGGAGACCGCGAACCACTTCCACAGCGGGTGGTCGCCGGCCCGCACCTCGGCGACGCCGGTCCGGTCGGGGCCGTGCGCGGCGGGCGTCGTGGCGCCGCGCTCCAGCGGATAGGCCCGCATCGCGAGCCACGGGCGGCCGGAGTCGACCGGCAGCATCGCGGTCAGCGGCGCCAGCGTGTCCCGGCCGACGGGCTCGCCGAGCCGGGCGGTGCCGACCTCCGGGCGGCTGAGCAGGCCCGAGCGGCGCAGGGTCACCCGGGTGCCCTCCGTCAGGTCGAAGCCGGCGCCGCCCTCGGGGACCAGCAGGCTGAGGCTGCCGTCGGCGTTGGTGGTGTAGCCGGCCGAGACGGTGGCGGGGACCTGGACGAGCGTGGCGGCGAGGCCGAGCGAGAGGGCCGCGAGCAGGCCGGCGGCGGCGACGCGCAGCGGCCGGGCGCCGGCCCGGAGCGCGTCCCCGACCAGGGTGGCGGTGCCCTTGCCGAGCCGCCACAGCAGGTAGCCGAGCCCGCAGACCATCAGCGCCGACCCGGCGACGCCGAGCCGCTGCAGGATCGAGGACCACAGCGTCAGCGCGGTCGACACCAGGTACAGCGGAAAGAGCAGGCAGGCGATCCCGTACGGCACCGCCCAGCGGCGGCCGGGCAGTTCGCGGCCCTGGTCGCGGCCGCCGAACAGCAGCCGGGCGAGGAACCGGCGGGCGTCGGCCATGGCCTTCTCCCGCAGGTGGGAGACGTCCAGGTGGCTCATCAGCGCGATGTAGCCGTCCAGCTTGACCAGCGGCAGCAGGTTGACCGCGCAGGTCAGGTAGTTGACGAGGGAGACGAGCAGCAGGGTGTCGCGCGCCGGCCCGGCGGGCACCAGGAGCGCGGCGAGACCGGCGGACCCGGCGGCCACGGCCTGGACGGCGATGCCGGCGAGGGCGACCTGGACGCGCTGGCGGGGGGTGGGCAGCCGCCAGCCGTCGGACACGTCGCAGAAGAACGCCGGCGACATGTAGAAGAGCATGAAGCCCATCCGGCTGGGCCTGCCGCCGTGATGGGTGAGGACCGCGCCGTGCGCGACCTCGTGGACGGCGGTGGTCAGCAGCACGCCGAGCATCACCGCGGCGTACGACCACAGCGGCATCGGGCGGCTGAGGGCCGCGCCGAGGGCGGGGCCGCACGCGGCGAGCGCCAGCACGCCGAGCAGGGTGACGGCGGCCGCGGCGGCCAGGACCGCGCGGTGGGCGAGCGGCCGGATCAGCGGGGTGAGGCGGCGGAGCATCCGCTCCGGCTTCAGCAGGGTGAACTGGATGGTCAGCGGGCCGGCGAAGCGGACGCGGCGCACCCGCCGGACGGGCGTGCCGTCGTCGAGCAGACGGGAGTCGGCGAGGTTGCGGACCGCGCGGTCGACGTGGTCCGCCGTCCACGGCCGGCCCAGCGCGGCGGCCAGCTGGCCGTGGTCGCGGCTGCCGTCCAGGAGGCGGACCAGCCGGGCCACGTTCTCGCTGGTGCGGAAGTGCTGGTGCTCGCCGCGCTGGATCACCCAGGGGGCGCCGTCGGTGAGCGGCTCGTGCACGGCGACGTCGCCGGCGGTGCGGGGCCGCTCCAGATCGGGTGCGGCGGCGGTCTTGGTTGCGGGCATGGTGGGAGCACCTCGGATCGGCGGACGGCGGACGGCGCCCGCGCGGGGCGGGCGTCGGTCGCGCGGTGGCGGGCGGTCAGGCGATGTCGCGGGTACGGACCAGGCGGCGGGCGACGAGGAACGCGGCGGCCAGCCAGGCGGCGATCACCGCGTACGCCACCGGCAGCGACAGCAGGTCGGGCTTGACGTCGCGGTAGACCGAGCTCATCGCGATGGTGAGCAGGTACTTGGCCGCGTCGGGCACCAGGCGCTGCAGGCCGGGGTCGACGAGCAGGGTGAGGCCGAGCAGCGTGACCACGGCGGCGGTCTGGTTGCGCACGATCCAGCCGACGAGCGCGCCCCAGGGACCGGCCAGCGTGCAGCAGGCGAAGACGCCGAACAGGATCAGCGCGGTCTCGCCGTCCGCGGCGGCCTCGAAACCGAACGGCCCCGGCGCGAGGTGGACGCTGGCGGTGCCGAGCGCCGCGGCGAGCAGCCCGAACAGGGCGCCGGCGGCGGCCGAGACGATCAGCTTGGCGCCGAAGAGGCGGGTCCGCGAGCCAGCCAGCAGGACGGAGCGGACCATCGTCCCGGAGCCGTAGTCGCGGGTCACGGCGACCGCCCCGAAGACGGCGGCCAGCAGGAACATCATCATCCAGGCGCGGGCCACGTCCTGGCCGACGGCGAGGGCGGTGGAGCCGGACGCGATGGCCTTCTCGCCCTCGGAGACGTATCCGAAGGTGCTGAGCAGGCAGAGCCACGTACCGGCGAGCGGCAGGTACCACCAGAGGCGGCCGGTCAGGGCCTTGCGGGCTTCACCGGCGACGAGGTCACGCACGGGAGGTCGTCCTTTCCGGGGTGCGGGCGGCGGCCGGAGCCGCGGCGGCGGAGGCGAGGGCGGGGGCGGGGGCCGCGGCGGTCGTCCCGGCGCGGTCCACCAGGTCGAAGAAGCGGTCCTCCAGGCGGACGGCGCCGTGGTCGGTGAGGTCGGCGAGCGTGCCCGCGTACCGCAGCGAGCGCTGCACGATCACCACGTCGTCGACGGTCTGCTCCAGCTCGGCGAGCTGGTGGCTGGAGACCAGGACCGTGCGGCCCTCCGCGGCCAGGGCGCGCAGGGTGTCGCGCAGCCAGCGGATGCCGTCGGGGTCCAGGCCGTTGGCCGGCTCGTCGAGGACGAGCACCTCGGGGTCGGCGAGCAGCGCGGCGGCCAGGGCCAGGCGCTGGCGCATGCCGGTCGAGCAGCCCTTGACCGGGCGGGAGGCGGCGTCGGCGATCCCGGTGAGCTCCATGACCTCGTCGGCGCGGCGGGCCGGGAGCCCCAGCACGGTGCACCAGATGCGCAGTTCGCCGCGGACGGTGGCGCCGGGCACGCCGCCCATGCCGTCCATGCTGACGCCCACCCGGTGGGCCGCGTCGGGCAGTTCGGCGTAGGGCCGGCCGAGGACGGTGGCGGTGCCGGCGGTCGGGGCGGCCAGTCCGAGCAGCATCCGCAGGGTGGTGGTCTTGCCGGCTCCGTTGCGGCCCAGCAGGCCGGTGACGCGACCGGCGCGGATGTCGACGCTCAGGTCGTCGACCGCGGTGACGCCCTTGTACGTCTTGGTGAGGCCGCTCAGCGAGACGGCGGTGTCGTGGCTGGTCATCGCTGCCGCTCCTGTCGTGTCATGGGGTGCTCCGGTGGTTCTGGCGGGGCGTGGGGGGAGGGTCCGGTGGGGCGCGGGGCGCGCGCCCCCGGTGGGGGAGGGGGCGAGGGCCGGGCCCCGGCCGGGAGGTCTCCCGGCCGGGCCCGGTCCACTCGATCCGTTCCGGCGGGTGCCGGGGGAGGGATCAGGTGGCGATGGTGACCGTGCTGATCGCGATGCCGATGGAGACGCCCTCCCAGAAACCGGGGGCCTCCAGGGCCTCCAGCTCCTGCAGACCGAGCTCCAGGCCGTCCGCGTCGACCGTGGCGGTGTCGAACTTCTCGTTCATGGCGATGTCCTCTCGTGGATGGGGTGGTGGTGTGCCGGGGGGCGGATCAGGTGGCGATGGTGACCGTGCTGATCGCGATGCCGATGGAGACGCCCTCCCAGAAGCCGGGGGCCTCCAGGGCCTCCAGCTCCTGCAGACCGAGCTCCAGGCCGTCCGCGTCGACCGCGGTGGTGTCGAACTTCTCGTTCATGGCGATGTCCTTCCGTGGATGGGGTGTCGGGGTGTGCGGCTGACCGCGCGGCTCAGGTGGCGACGATCGAGACGATGGAGATGCCGACGACGACGCCGCCGGTGGTCCACCAGCCCGGGGCCTCCATGGCCTCCAGCTCCTGCAGGCCGAGCTCCAGGTCGTCCAGGTCGTTCGCGGCGGTGTCGAAGCGCTCGTTCATGGCGTTGTCCTCTCTTGGACGGGATGTCGGGGTGGGGGGCTGACCGGGTGGATCAGGTCATGACCACGGAGACGAGGGAGATGCCGACGACGACGCCGCCGGTGGTCCACCAGCCCGGGGCCTCCATGGCCTCCAGCTCCTGCAGACCGAGCTCCAGGTTGTCCAGGTCGTTCGCGGCGGTCTCGAACTGCTCGTTCATGACGTCTCTCCTTGGGTCGGCTCGGCGGGGTGCCGAGGGACGGTGGTGGTGCGTTCCCCGCGCCGGGTCGGCGCGGAAGTCTGTGGGAGGGGCCGGGGCGGTCCGCCCCGGCCGGCCGGCGGGGCCGTGCGGGTCAGGCGGCCGCGGTGAGCAGGGCGCTCACGTCCGCCGTCCGCAGTCCGCCGAGCATGGGGAGCCCGGCGCCCCAGGTGCGGACCGTCCGGCGGGCCACCGTGTCCAGCAGCGGCGGTGTGAGCGCGAGGTCCCGCGCCACGCCCCAGCGGTCCATCAGGGCGGTGATGCCCGCTGCCGGCTCGGCGGGCAGCGGGCCGCCGCTGCTGTCGGCCGAGCGCAGCAGGTCCCAGACCCGCCGGAGGCGGGGTGCGGAGCCCAGCCGGGTGTCCCCGGCGAGGACCGCCCGCCACAGGGGCGGCAGCAGGGCCGCCACCGCGGTCATCTTGCGGGTGCCGAGCGCGCTGGACAGCTCGTTGGCGATCATCCAGCCCTCGGTGCTGAACAGGTCCCGGCCGTACGACAGCCAGGTGGACTGGGTGAGTCCGCTGAGCCGGGCGAGGTCGGTGCGCAGTTCCGGGCCGGGCCGGTGCCCGGCGGCGAGCTGCCGGGCGGCCGCGCCGCCGAGGCGGACCAGCTGGACCGCCGCCGTCTCCGCGAGGGCGTCCTCGACGGGACGGTCCCGCAGGTTGCCGACGTACGGGCCGACGGTGCGGAAGAGGGCCTCCAGTGCGCCCTCGACCAGGAGTTCGGCCGGCAGGGTCTCGGTCGCCGCGGGGTCGAGCAGGGCCGCGTCCGGTGCCAGCGCGTCGCTCATCACGAGCCGTTTGCCGCCGTGGTGCGGGAGGCAGGCGACCCGGCTGAGTTCGGCGCCGGTGCCGATGGTGGTGGGCACCGCCAGCAGCGGCCGGGTCCGGCGGGTGCGCGGGTCGAGGGTCAGCAGTCCGCTGCGGCCGGTGGAGCGCAGCGCGGCACGGGCCCGCCGGTCCTCGTGGGCGACCGCGAGGAGCTTCGCCCGGTCGATCACGGACCCCCCGCCGACGACGGCGACCAGGTCGGCGTCGGCGGTGGCGCCGGCCAGGGCGAGGATCTCGTCCGGGCCGCCGTCCCCGGCGGGCACGAGACGCCGGGTGGTGTGGCCCGCCCGGTCCAGTTCCCCGGTCACCAGGGCGGTGACACGGCTCTCGGCGACGGCCGGGTCGAGCAGCAGGGCGGTGCGGGCACCGGTGGCGGTGCCCCGGGCGTCCGCGAAGCCGTCGAGCCAGTCGGCGAGCCCCGCGGGGCCGGTCAGCAGCCGGGTGGAACCGGACCAGGCGATGTTCACCGGGTGCCTCCCGCGTACCGCTCGACACCGGTGCGCACGGCCTCGACGAGTTCCTCGATCTCCGCGTCGGTCGCGGTGAGCGGCGGCATCAACTGCACGCCGTGCACGCCCGCGTGGACGATCGCGCCGGCCGCGCGGATGGCGGCGATCTGGCCGAGGACCTCGGCCTGCGGCAGGAGCGCGCCGCCGGCCGTGCGGATCCGCAGGGACCGGAAGAGCCCGACGCCGTCGGCGGAGTCGAACAGGGGGTGCGCGGCGACGAGCCGGTCCAGCGCGGCGCCGAGGACCCCGGCCGCGCGCCGGCCGTGGGCCACCGCGTCCAGCCGTCGCATCTCGTCGATGGTGGCGAGGATCGCGGCGCAGGTCACCGGGGTGCCCGCCTGCGTCTCGCCGTGGGTGAGCGTGGCGTCCTCGGCGCGGAAGACGTCGGCGATCGCCCGGGAGACGACCACCGCGGCGGCGGCGCAGGTGCCGTTGGTCAGTCCCTTGGAGGTGACCAGCAGATCGGGGCGCCCGTTCCAGCGCTGGGAGGCGAACATGTCGCCGGTGCGCCCGAACCCGGTGGCGACCTCGTCGGCGGCGAGCAGGAAGCCGTACGTGTCCCGCAGCCTCAGCAGGGTGTCGAGGTACTCCTCCGTCAGGGGCACCGCCCCGCTGCCGAGCACCGGCTCGACCACCACGGCGGCCACCTGCGCGCCCTGGGCCCGCATCAGCTTCTCGATGTCGGCCGGGTCGTTGGGCGTGACGTGGCGGACCAGGC
The DNA here is from genome assembly GCF_044540485.1 of Streptomyces sp. NPDC085946. Lineage (NCBI taxonomy): Bacteria > Bacillati > Actinomycetota > Actinomycetes > Kitasatosporales > Streptomycetaceae > Streptomyces > Streptomyces sp. NPDC085946. The sequence goes on from NZ_JBITSF010000002.1 coordinate 505,846, forward strand.
GCTGGTCGACGCCGTACACCTGCTGGCCGAGGTTCTCCCCGGTGAGGGCGAACCCGCCGAAGGTGAGGCCGTGGTAGCTGCCCCGCAGCCCGACCACGAGCTTGCGGGCCGGCCGGCCGCGCAGGGCGTGGTAGTGCCGGGCCGTCTTCATCACCAGGTCGTTGGCGGCGCCCCCGGAGGTCGAGAACAGCACCCGGGCGAAGTGGTCGGAGCCGCAGAGGTCGACCAGGGCCTCGGCGGCGCGCCGGGCGTAGGGGTGCTCGTAGCGGAAGACGCTCAGGTACGACGCGTCGAGCAGGGCCTGGTGGGCGGCGCGGGCGATGGCCTCGTTGCCGTGGCCGAGGTTGGCGTTCCACAACCCGGAGTCGCCGTCGAGGAGTTCGGTGCCGTCGGCGAAGCGCACCCGCATGCCCCGGGCGGAGACGGCGCAGATGGCGTCGTCGTCGTGGGCGGACGGGGGGAGGAGGGAGGTCCACAGCGCGGGGTGGGGCCGCGCGCCGGCCGCCTCCGCCGGGGTCGTCAGGGTCGTCTCGGTCATGACAGGGCCTCCGCTTCGAGCAGGACGTCGTGGTGGCGTCCGCCGCCGGGGACGGGGGTGAGGGAGCGGACGGCGTAGCCGGCCTGCTCCAGCTCGGCGACGAGCCGCGCGGCGGGCAGGACGCCGATGGTGGTGGTGGCGACCGTGACGGGGCCCTCGGCGGGCGGATCGGCCGGGATCATGGTGACCGTGCGGGTGCCGGCGCCGGCGCTCCACCGCTCGATCATGCGGTAGGTGCGGCCGCTGCACCCCTCGGCGAGGATCTCGGACTCGTCCGTGCCGTCGGCGGCGGGATCGACCTCGACCGTGGTGAGCAGGAAGCGTCCGCCGGGGGCGAGGTGCTCCCGTACGCAGCGGTAGAGGCCGGGCCGGGCGCCGGGCGGCAGCAGCGAGATCGAGGTGGTGCCGAGGACGACGGCCCCGAAGCGGCGGCCGAGGCCGAAGTCGCTCATGTCGGCCCGCACCGGCGTGCAGCGCTCGCGCAGCGAGGGCGGGGCGGCGGCCAGCCGGTCGCGGAGCAGCCCGATCATGTCGCCGGACAGGTCCAGGGCGGTGACCTCGCGGCCCAGGCCGAGGAAGGGGAAGGTCAGCCGGCCGGAGCCGGCCGCCAGGTCCAGGACGGGGCCGGGCAGGCGGCGCAGGGCCGTGAGGAGTTCGCGCACCTCGTGCGGGGTGGTGCCGGCGATGTCGTGGTAGACGGGGGCGCCGGCCTCGTCGTACAGGTCGCACAGGACGGCCCGGTCCCCCAGTGCGGCGACGGCCTCGGCGGCGCGGCCGGTGAGCGGGGTGCCCGCGAGGGCGGGGCTGAGCAGCATGGCGCCCATCAGACGGTCACCTCCTCGGTACGGGTGCGGGGCTCGGCGGACACGGTCAGGGGCAGTCCGATGCCGGCGAAGTAGGCGGCGACGGCGTCGACGGTGTCCGGGGCGGCGTACCGGGCGGCCTCCTGCGCGGAGCCCGTGACCAGCAGCGCCTCGGCGGCCAGGGCCGCTTCGGTGGACAGGGCGACGGTGCGGCGGTCCACGGGGTGGTGGACCAGGGCGCGTCCGTCGTCGAAGAGGAGCAGCGGAGCGGCGGCGGACCGGTCGTGCGGCTCGGCGACGCCGTCGAGCGCGCCGGTCATGCGCCCGCCGAAGCCGGAGACGCGGGGCTGTTCCATCCCGCGGGTCACGGCCTCCCGGACGGCGCCCACGGCGGCCAGGTAGCGGCCGGTCCAGGGCCGTTCGGCCAGCCGCTGCCTGCGGGAGTCCCCGTCCGGCAGCGCGCCGAGGGCGTCGGGTGCCGCCCGCCAGGCGCGGTGCAGCTCGTCGCGCGGGGTGCCGGCCGGCCCGAGCGGGCCGCCGCCGGGGGAGACGCGGACGGTGCCGTCGGCGGCGACGTACAGCCGCAGTCCGGGACCGTCGCCCCCCGGTCCGCCGCCCAGCGCGGAGAGGTCGCCGAGCTGCACCGCGGGATGCGTGAGGAAGGCGGAGAACTCCCCTTCGTCCCGTGCCCGCCGGGCGTCGTCGAGGAAGGCCTGGAAGTCGGCCTCCTCGGCGATCCGCACCAGCGTCGGGCCCAGCACCGAGAGGTACGGGGTGATGGAGTACGCCTGCACCTGGAGGTAGAAGTCGGGGTGCAGCCCCGCCTCCGCGCCGGGCTCGCCGAGCGATCCCTGCCAGGTGACGACCTCGGCACCGGTCGCCTCGTGCCGCACGGGCTCGGCGCTCGGCTCGTCACCCGGGACGAGGACGACGGTGCCGGGACCGGCCACCCCCGAGCCGAGCAGGGCGTCGAGGTGGGCCGCGTCCTCCAGGACGACGGTCGAGGTGTACGGCGGGCGGTGGGCGAGGGCGGCGACGGGACGTCCCGTGCCCCACTGCAAGGCGTGGGCCTTGACGGACGGAAGTGTCATGAGCATGCCTAACGTGAGAGCGTGGAGGACCGGCGGCAGGGGGCTGCCTGCGAGGTTCGGGGGCGGCCGGCGAGGAGGCCGGGCCGCGGGACCGGGCCACGGAGCGGGCGGGCCGTGCGGCGGCCCGGCGGGTCAGACGGCCAGGTCCAGCAGGGTCAGCAGGGTGCGCAGCTCCTTGGTGGCCGCCTGCGGCCCGAAGAGGTGGGCCACACCGGTGACGTTGAGGACGATCTCGTCGACCCCCGCCTCCCGGTAGGCGTCGAACTTGGCCAGCAGCTCGTCCGGTCCGCCGTACAGGAAGGCGTCACCGGCGACCAGGGCCTTGCCCTGCAGGGCCTCGTCCTCGCCGGGCGGGCCGGCGCCCTGCGGCACCTCGTCGGGCAGGTCCACCCCGCCGCGCCGGAGCATGTCGCGGTAGTGCCGGGCGCGCAGGTGGTTCCGGTTGGAGGCGAGGGCGAGCCGTACGGGGTCGCGGTCGGCGGCGGCCAGGGCGACGGGCACCATGGCCACCACCCGGGGCGCGGGCCGGCCGGCCGCCGCGGCGCTCTCGCGCACCACGGGCACGATGTGGTCCCGCAGATAGCGGGCGGGCGTCAGCCAGGTCACGGCCGCGTCGGCCACCTCGCCCGCCACCCGGGCCATCCCGGGGCGCAGCACGCCCAGCCCCAGGTCGATCCTCGGCCCCGGCATCGCCCGCAGCAGCGCCTCCTGGTGCACGTACGCACCGTCCAGCACCTCCGCGCTCCCCGTCAGCGCCGCACGCACGGCGGTCAGGTACTCGCGGGCCGCGGTGAGCGGACTCGGGTACGGGGCTCCGAGCAGCGCCTTCTGCACGCCCGGGGCGCCGGGACCGTACCCCGCCAGGACCGGCTGGCCGGTCATCAGGGAGAGCGACCGTGCCTGCAGCGCGGCCTCCATGGGGTGCCGCAGGGGCATCAGGGTCACCCCGAGTCCCGCCGGCACCCGGAACCCCGCACCGGCGGCGTGGGCGAACCCCTGGTGGGACTCGGTGGCCAGGCTCTGCCCCTGCCACAGCCGGTGGGCGCCGGTCCAGTGCACGAGTCCCGCGAACGGCAGCATCTGCTCGGGTCGGTTCGGGACGAACGGTACGAGGACCGAGTAGGCGGTCATCGGAGGCTCTCCTTGTTCCTCGGCCGGGTGGCGGCGGACGGACGGATGAGGACGGCTGCTACGCCCAGTCGTGGATCAGGCGGCCGGCCGCGACCACTTCCCTCAGGATCAGCCCGGGCAGGGAGGACAGCTCGGGGAGGACGGCGGGACCGTCCGCGGAAGGCGTCTCGGGAAGGGCGGACCCGGCGGCCGCGGCGGACCCGGCGGCCACGGCGGCCGGCCGGTCCGAGGGCGCGGCCGGAGCCCCGGCCGCCTGGGCGGTGCCGGCGCCGGCGAGGCCCAGCACGGCGGCGGCGGCGAGTGAGGTGACGAGACGCTTCTTCATGACTGTTCCCCCTGGTCGAGACATGTGGATCCGGCCAGGTCCGGCCGGGATCCCGGTGAGCCTCCGCGGTGTTCCCGGCGGCTCCTTGTGACCACAACTCTGTCGTCCGGGAGACGCGGATTGGAGGGGTCTCGCGCGCAACTTGCTGCGCCCGTCCGTGTCACTTGATGCGCGTGTCACGGCGCCGCACCAGTCCGAACAGACGTGTCGATCTGCATGGCTTTTCCCCAGATAGCCAGGTAGATCTATGAAAACGACTGACCACCGTAGGCCCTTGGGGGGAGCCATGCCGCATCCGAGTCTCGAGTTCCTGGGCGTCAGACCGGAGGAGGAGGCGTTCTACCGCATGCTGCTGCGCACGGGCGGCGCCGGCCTGCGGGAACTGGCCGAACACTGCTCCTCGGACGAGGAGTCGATGCAGTCACTGCAGAAGCGGGCCCTCGACCTCGGGCTCGCCACCCTCGCCGACGGCCTGCTGCGCCCGGTCGCCCCGGCCAAGGCGATCGAGGCGCTCATCGACCGCCGGGTGGCCCTCGTCCGGGAGGAACTGGAGAACGCGGCCGCCGAGAACGACATCGTCGCCTCCATGCTCGCCGAGCGGCACGCGGCACCCGCGGGCGACGTCGTCGCCGGCTCCGGCCGGCCCACGATGGAACGCCTGGAGGGCATCGACCGGGTCCGCGCCGCGATCGACGAACTGACCTTCTTCACCCGCTCGGAGAGCCTGACCACCTGGCCGAGCGGGCTGATCCCCCCACAGGTCGTCGCGACCTCCCGCCCCGCGGACGACCGCATCCTGCGCCGCGGCATCCGGATGCGCAGCCTGATCGGGGCCGCCGCGCTGGACGACCCGGGCACCATGGCGTACCTGCGCGAACTCGACGCCAAAGGAGCCGAGATCCGCATCTCCCGGCTCCCGCTGGAACGCGTCCTGATCTTCGACCGGGCCGCCGCGCTCACCCCGATCGACCCGGCCGACAGCAGCCGCGGCGCCCTGCTCGCCCGCGAACCGGGCCTCGTCGCCACCCTGGTCTCGCTCTTCGAGCGCATGTGGGGCCAGGCCCAGGAACTCCCGCACCCCGCGGGCGAGGGCGGCCCGGCGCCGGCCGACGACCGCCCCGGCGAGATCGAGCGCAGGATCCTGGAGTCGCTGTGCACGGCGGACAAGGACGAGACCGGCGCCCGTGACGTCGGCATCTCGGTCCGCACGTACCGCAAGTACGTGGCGTCCCTGATGCACCAGCTGGGCGCCTCCAACCGCTTCCAGGCCGCACTGCTGGCCCGCGAGCGCGGCTGGATCTGACGCGACGCGACCGGCACGGAGACGCGGCCGCGGACGGACACGACGAGGGGCGGAGCACCCCGGCGCCGGGTGCTCCGCCCCTCAGGACGCCGCGGTGGCTACCGCCTGTCGGCCCGCACCAGCGAACGGGCGCAGACCAGCGCCCCGACGGCGCACACGGACACCGCCACGATCTTCAGCACACCGTCGAAGATCACGATGGAACAGGCGAGAGCGATCAGGAGACCGGTCAGCCCGGCCAGCGGATTCCGCGTACTCCCACCCGTGGTTTTCTGGCCCATGGTGCCGGCTCCTTAGTGCAAGAGGTCAGGTCCCCCCACTCTCCCAGCCCTCCGCCCCGCCCCCGCCCCACCCAGCCCGCAGCTTCCTGCGAACAGGGCTGCAGCATGCTGCGAGCAGGGCGTCTGACCAGCGGGAACGAAAGCGGAAGCGGGGCTGCCGCGCTGCCCGGCACCCCAGGCTCAGCGCGCCGACGGCGGCGGCGACCGGCGAAGGGGGTGTACGTCCGGATGCGGAGACCGGACCGTGTGAGTTCGGGCCGGCGGCTCCCGGCCGCGGCGTCCCGCGGGAATCCGCCGGCCGGTTCACGGTGACGGCCGTTCCCCGGGGGGCGGATACGCGGAACGCTTCGCGTGCTCGTGCCACCCCCTCCGGATCGAACGAAAGAGGTCCTGATGTCCCGTCGGCATGAGCCGTCACCGCCGTTGCCGTCCCTGCCGTCGATCACCCTGCGCGGGTACGGCGACACCCTGTGGCTGGAGGCCGGGCCGTCGTGCTGGAGCAGAAGGGGCTGCGACGGCGGATACCCGTCGAGGCCGTGGAGGAGGCGCGGGCCGTGGGCCGGGGACGGCGCTCAGTCGAGATCGCGCTGTGGGGCGTGGACGGCGCTCCGGGGCCCGTGTTCACCCTGGAAGGCCGCGACGCCGCCCAAGCGGGCCGGCTCGTCGAGCTGGCCGACGGGGCACGGTCCAGGAGCGGTCCGCCGCAGGGCGGGGCGGCCCTGGTCGAGGAGCGGCCGGTCAGCACCTCCGGCCGGAAGAAGGGCCTGGGACTGACACGCCGTGAACGCGCCACCGGAATCGTTCTCCTGCTCGTGTACGTCGGCGGGTTCGCCCTGCCGGTGTGGGCCGGCGAACCGCGGCAGGCGGCGTGGTGGCTGCTCGGGGTGACGCCCGCCCTCTTCGGCCTGCTGATCGTGGTGCCCTCGCTCCGGTGGGCGTGGAAGCGGTGGACCGTGCGCAGGCGGGGTGTCACGGTCGTCGCGTCATTCGCCCGGAGACAGGGCAAGCGGACGTTCTTCCGGTACACCGACCTGGAGGGCGGGACGCACGAGATCGAGTCCGACTACGCGGCAGGGCGCATCGGCGGCGACCCGAGACGCATCGAGGTCGTCCACGACCGTCAGCAGCCCGGCCGGGCCGTCTGCTCACTGGCGGCCTCGACCCTGCTGTGGCGCACAGCGGGCGTGACACTGGCCGGCGGACTGCTGCTGTCACTCGCGTTCGTCATGATGCCCCTGCGACTGATCCTCCTGGTGCTCTCCGGATGACCCGAACGACCTCCGACGCCCGCATCGACGACTGCCGACAGCCGCGGATGCCGGCGGTCGCCCGTAGCCCCCGTGCACACGGGAAGGCCCCACCGTGCCGGGCCGGATCGACCTCCTGAAGCGGCGCTCACGCACGAACGCCCTTCAGGGCCGTCCTTAGGCCGTGGGCCGGTCCTGTGGAAGCGCGTCGCGTGATGAGGGGGGGCGCTGCCGGTGCTCCGGTGGCGCCTGGCCCCGGACGGCTGCGCCACCCGCCGCCCCCTCCGTGCCCGCGGCCTTGTGCCCCAAGGGCTCCGGCATCTGACCGCTACAGACCGTCCAGGAACCTCACGACAGCCTCCAGGACGCGGTTCCTGCGGCGGTGCGCCTTGCCGCAGAACCGCCGCCGTCCGCGCCATCGGCTACGCGGCTGCTCCACCGGCATGCCGCACCACGAACAAGGCCGCACACGGGCCCCTGCTCCCCCACCCATACCGCACACCGTAGCGACGCACCCCTCGACCCCATCCACCCCGAACCGACCGCCGCCAAGCCGACCGCCTCCCGCACGGCCGTCAACGTCGTCCTCGGGGGTGTCGGGTTCCTCACGGAAGCAGCTCTGGCCGGTCATCACCGAGGGCGCGGAAGCCATGGACGTAATCTTTGCCCGGCGTCGCGAGGCGACCGCCTGCGAGACTTGATCAAAAGCCTTCGGCCCCCTGTTTGTCCCTCCAAGCACGACAGAGGCCAGGTACTGAATTCAGTACCTGGCCTCTGACCAGCGTTGGGGTGGCGGGATTTGAACCTACGACCTCTTCGTCTCGAAGCAACTTGAGTAGGGGTTCTGCCTTGGGCTGACACGCTTCCTACCGGCGCTGATGGTCCGCTGGAGTCCGCGCTCGTCCGCCGTTGTTCGTCGGCGTTGTCACGCAGTTAGACACTCACTCTTGCTTGCAGGGTGCCCCTAGGCCGTGTCTGACAAGTGATCTTGGCTGGGTTCGCGGAGCCAGAGGATGAGTGCGGCGAGGTGGAGTCCGGCCCGGTAGCGGTCGACGAGT